>CAMPJI010000016.1 GCA_946886865.1 uncultured Lysobacterales bacterium
CTGGTACTCGACCGGGTCCTCGACCGTGATGATCTTGACGTCCGGCGTGTTGAGCCGGCTCAGCGCGGTGTACAGCGTGGTGGTCTTGCCCGAGCCGGTCGGGCCGGTGACCAGCAGGATGCCGTGCGGCTGCGTCAGCACCTTCTCGAACTGCGGCAGGAACGCATCGGTGAACCCCAGCCGCTTGAAGTCGAACACCACCGTTTCGCGGTCCAGCAGGCGCATGACCACCGATTCGCCGTGTGCGGTCGGCACGGTGCTCACGCGCAGGTCCAGCTCCTTGCCCTGCACGCGCACCATGATGCGGCCGTCCTGCGGCAGGCGGCGCTCGGCGATGTTGAGCTTGGCCATGATCTTGATGCGGCTGATCACGGCGGCCGTCAGGTTGGGCGGCGGGCTCTCGCCCTCGGCCAGCACACCATCGACGCGGTAGCGCACCTTCAGGCGGTTCTCGAAGGGCTCGATGTGGATGTCGGACGCGCGCATCTCGACCGCGCGCTGGATCACCAGGTTCACCAGCCGGATCACCGGGGCCTCGGAGGCGAGGTCGCGCAGGTGTTCGACATCGTCCATGTCGCCGGTCTCGCCCTCGGCGGTCTCGACGATCGCACCCATCGCGCTGCGGCCCTGGCCGTACCAGCGCTCGACCAGCCCGTCGATTTCCGAACGCAACGCGACCTTGAGCCGCAGCGGCCGCTGGATCGCCAGGCGGACGGCATCGAGTGCGTAGTCGTCGTGCGGGTCGGCCATCAGCAGCTCGACCGCCTGCGCGTCTGACAGGCGCGGGCAGACGTGGAACTGCTTCATGAACTTGACGCTGAGCGCGACGTCGTCGGGCGGCAGGTCGGGCGCGTCCTGGGCGGACACCAGCGGCAGGCCGGTGACCTCCGCGACGGTCTCGGCGTGGTCGCGCTCCGACACCAGCCCGAGCCGCGACAGCAGCGCCAGCAGGCTGCCCCCGGTTTCGGCCTGCAGCCGGCGCGCGCGACCCAGGTCGGCCTCCTTCAGCCGTCCCTTGTCGACCAGCACCTGGACGATGCGGTCCTCGACGGGATTGCCGTCGATCCCGCCGTCCATGCCGCCCACCGCGTCCGCCGTTGCGCCCACGCCGTCTCTCCGAATCCGTAACCCAAACTAGAATACAGGCGCGGAAGCAACAATCAATTCAAACTCACTAAACAAAATATAAGAGCGGGATGCAATGCATCCCGCCGCACAACAGAGCTCGTTAGGCCGGACTGACTTCACCGACTTCGCCGTAATGACCTTCTCCGCAATCACCGTAGCAGCCACTTCCAATAGGACCGCCACCGCCGCCACCGCCGCTGCTACTGCCACCGCCACCGCCACCGCCGTGGCTACCCTGATCACTTTCAGAGTCAGATCGTCGTTCGCGCTTCACGCCCAACCAGTCCCCGCTCTCGGTTCGTACATAAGTTGTGCAATGCGATGAGTTGCAAACTACATACGTGTCACCAACCTCGGTAAAGAAACGCCCCGCCAAAGGGCGATTCCACCAGACGTCCATATGATGAATATATGCACCAGTACCAGCATCGGGCATAGGCGAGGAGACTTTGCATACATCACAAAGATATGGCCCCCCAAGTTTCCGCCCCTCCGCTGGCAAACAGCCGGGAAGAAATGAACACGCAATATACAAATGCTGCCACGATTAAAAATTTCAACTTCATTCCGTTGCTCCTTGTCAAAAAAAACAACTTCCATCCAACCTTGAATTATTAAAGACAGCACTCCTTATGAACTAATCGCCCGATTCGTCGACCCTCCTCCAAATTAGCGAACGACAGTTCACTCTCATACTTCTGAAGAAAGTTAGCCGGAACCAATGCTGGCGCCGCCAGACGCGCAGCATAATGATGTGCGTAAGCTTTTACCGGATCTCTTTCTGCCAGAACCCCGCGATCATAAACCCTTCCTAACGCCATAACCGCGTCGACACTGCCAGAGCTCGAGGCCTGATTTAAGTAGCGAAGCGCACGTCTTTTATAATCTACAACCGCGCCGGGGTCACTTATCATCTCTTGCTCGCCCCCCAATATGGCGGCTGCATCCACACTGTAAATCAACTGAGCGTAGGTAAACCCGTTCTCTGCCGCCAGCCCCAAATACGTCCGTTCAAGCGAACGAATATCACCATCGATCTCGCCGCAGCCTTCAACCTTTCCGACAGTCGATGGGAGCCCCAATTCGGCATATATCTCTTGTAACTCTTTACTCTCACCCGCCGCACCTTCGCGACACTCCTTTGCCTTCATATAGATGTCGAACGCGGCCTCCGGGTCGCCTTGATCAGCCAGCATGCGCAAGGAATCTATGACGATGTTCGCAGCCCCCTGAGGTGCCTCATAGCTTTCAGAGACTACGAATCCCTTAGAGCCAGGTATCCGTTCAAAAACTGAACCGAAACCCGCCACTTCTTTCGTCGCCGAGGAGTTTCGAGCAGCCATCGTTTGGCGAACCCTCTCGCGAACCCTCTCACCGTCAGCTGATATACCATCATCTAACGACAAGTTATCTTTGCTTAGATCAAAATCTGCCTGCAATAAAAAAACTACCAAGCAAGCCGCAACCGCCGAGGCCCCGGCGAAAATCCATTTCATAACCCCCCCAGCAATTAGCCTTCCATTTATGCGAGGTTAACACGCGCGTTGCGGAACATGCGCAGCCATGGCGAGTCGTCGCCCCAACCGGCCGGGGCCCAGCTGAGGTTGGCGGTGCGCAGGGTGCGCTCCGGGTGCGGCATGAGGATGGTCACGCGGCCGTCGTCGCTGGTCAGGCCGGCGGTGCCGCCTTCCGAGCCGTTCGGGTTGGCCGGGTAGCGCGTGGCCACGCGGCCGTCGCCATCGACATAGCGCAGGGCGGCGCGTGCGGCCGTCTGGTCGGCGGCGCTCTCGAACGCCGCGCGGCCCTCGCCGTGCGAGACCACCACCGGGATGCGCGAGCCGGCCATGCCGCGCAGGAAGATCGAGGGCGACTCGACCACCTCCAGCAGTCCCAGCCGCGCTTCGAACTGCTCGCTGCGGTTGCGCAGGAAGCGCGGCCAGTGGCCGGCGCCCGGGATGATCGGCTTGAGCTGGCTCAGCATCTGGCAGCCGTTGCACACGCCCAGCGCGAAGCTGTCGCCGCGCGCGAAGAACGCCTCGAAGGCCTCGCGCAGCGCCGGGCGCTCGAGGATCGACGTCGCCCAGCCGCGGCCCGCGCCCAGCACGTCGCCGTAGCTGAAACCGCCGCACGCGGCCAGGCCGGCGAACCCGTCCAGCGCCACGCGGCCGGCGATCAGGTCGCTCATGTGCACGTCGAACGCCTCGAAGCCGGCGCGATCGAACGCCGCGGCCATTTCGACCTGGCCGTTGACGCCCTGCTCGCGCAGGATCGCGACCCGCGGCCGCGCACCGGTGTTGATGAACGGCGCGGCGATGTCCTCGGCCGGATCGAACGCCAATGCCGCCACCAGGCCGGGGGCGTTGAAGTCGCGTGCAGCCGCGCGCTCCTCGTCGGCGCACTCGGGGTTGTCGCGCAGGCGCTGCATGGCGTGCGTGGTGGCCCACCAGGCGTCGAACAGCTCGTCCCAGCGCCACTGCACCCGCACCTCGCCGTCGTCGAGCACGCGGATGGCGGCGGCCGCGTCCGGGCCCTCGACCCGGCTGGCGACCGGGCGCGCGATGCGCTGCGCGCAATCGATCAGGCCGTGGCGCGCCACCAGGTCGGCGAACGCCGCCCGGTCCTCGGCAGCGACCTGTACGACCGCACCCAGTTCCTCGTTGAAGAGCGTGCGGAACGGGTCCTCGCCCCAGCCGTCCAGGCTGATGTCCAGGCCCATGCGCGAGCAGAACGCCATTTCGCACAGGGTCGCGAACGCGCCGCCGTCGGAGCGGTCGTGGTAGGCGCGCAGCAGCCCGGCCTCACGCGCGTCGCGGATCAGTTCGAAGAAGTCGCGCAGGCGCTGCGGGTTGTCCAGGTCGGGCACACCACCGTTGCGGGTGCCGTCCTCGGACGGCTGCCCGGCGAACGCCGGCAGTCGGCCATCGGCCATCGCCGCGTCGGGGTGCACCTGCGCCAGCACCGAGCCGCCCAGACGCTGCTTGCCCGCGCCCAGGCCGATCAGCCACAGCTCCGAATCCTCGTCACGGTCCAGCAGTGGCGTCAGCTGCGCGCGCACGTCGACCACCGGCGCGAAGGCGCTGACGATCAGCGACACCGGCGACACCGACTTGTGCGCGCGGCCGCCGTCCTGCCACTGCGCCTGCATCGACAGCGAGTCCTTGCCGACCGGGATGCTCAGGTCCAGCTCCGGGCACAGGTCGAGGGCCACGGCCTTGACCGCGTCGAACAGCCGCGCGTCCTCGCCGTCGTGCCCGGCGGCGGCCATCCAGTTGGCCGACAGCTTGATGCGGTCCAGCGATTCGACCGGCGCGGCGCACAGGTTGGTGATCGCCTCGCCCACGGCCATGCGCGCGGCGGCCGGCGCATCCAGCAGCGCCAGCGGGGTGCGCTCGCCGATCGCCATCGCCTCGCCGGTGAACCCGTGGAATCCGGTGAAGGTGATGGCGCAGTCCGCCACCGGCAGCTGCCACGGGCCGACCAGCTGGTCGCGCGCGGTCAGGCCGCCGACGCTGCGGTCGCCGATGGTGATGAGGAACTGCTTGGACGCCACCGTCGGGTGCGCCAGCACGCGCAGCGCGGCGTCGTGCAGGTCCAGCCCGTCCCAGCGCAGGGCCGGCCACGGCGCGTCGCCCGGGCGTTGCGTGTCGCGGTGCATCTTCGGCGGCTTGCCGAACAGCAGGTCCATGGGGAGGTCGATCGGATGGCGGGCATCGCTGCCGGCCGCGACCGGCGGGCTCGCGGCGCCGTTGCCGTAGACCGCCTCGACCGTCGCGCCGTAGCCCACCACCAGCCGTTCCTCGGCGGTGGCATGGCCGACCACCGCGAACGGGCAGCGCTCGCGCTCGCAGATCGCAGCGAATGCTTCCAGCCGGTCCGTCGGCACGCCGAGCACGTAACGCTCCTGCGACTCGTTACACCACAGTTGCATCGGCGACAGCGACGGGTCGTCGCTGGGCACCCGGTCCAGGTCGATCACGCCCCCCAGCCCGGAGTCGTGCAGCAGTTCGGGGATCGCGTTGGACAGGCCGCCGGCGCCGACATCGTGCGCGGTGGCCACCGGATTGTCGGCCGCCATTGCCACGCAGCGGTCGATGACCTCCTGGCAGCGCCGTTCCATCTCCGGGTTGTCGCGTTGCACGCTGGCGAAGTCCAGGTCCTCGGCGCTCTCGCCCGAGGCCACCGAACTGGCGGCGCCGCCGCCCAGGCCGATGAGCATCGCCGGCCCGCCCAGCACCACCACCGCATCGCCGGGCTTCATGCCCAGCTTCTCGACCTGGCCACGGTCCATCGCGCCCAGGCCGCCGGCCAGCATGATCGGCTTGTCGTAGGCGCGCGCATGCGGGCCCTCGTCCAGTTCGAAGCTGCGGAAATAACCCGCGAGGTTCGGCCGACCGAACTCGTTGTTGAACGCGGCCGCGCCGATCGGGCCGTCGAGCATGATCTCCAGCGCCGGCGCCATGCGCGGGTTGAGCGCGCGCGCGCGCTCCCACGGCTGCGGCAGCGTGGGGATGCGCAGGTGCGATACCGAGAAGCCGCTCAGGCCCATCTTCGGCTTGCCGCCGCGGCCGGTCGCGCCCTCGTCGCGGATCTCGCCGCCCGCGCCGGTGGACGCACCGGGGAACGGCGCGATCGCGGTCGGGTGGTTGTGGGTCTCGACCTTGATGCAGAACGCGGAATCCACTTCCGCCTCGGCGCGGTAGGCGCCGGTGTCCGGGTCGGGCCGGAACCGGCGCCCCGGGTAGCCCGCCACCACCGCCGCGTTGTCGCTGTAGGCCGACAGCGTGTGCTCGGGCGTGCGCTGGTGGGTGTGCTTGATCATCCGGAACAGCGACTGCGATTGCTCGCGCCCGTCAATGGTCCAGGAGGCGTTGAAGATCTTGTGGCGGCAGTGCTCGGAGTTGGCCTGCGCGAACATCATCAGCTCGACGTCCGATGGCTGCCGGTCCAGCGCGGCATAGCGCTCGCGCAGGTAGGCGATCTCGTCCTCGGCCAGCGCCAAACCCAGGCGCGCGTTGGCGGCGTCCAGGTCGGCCAGCGCGATGCGCTCCAGCTCCCCGCGCGCCGGGGTGGCGAACAGCGCCGCGCCGGCGTCGGCGGTGTCCAGCAACGACTGCGTCATCGCATCGTGCAGCACCTTGCCCACCGCCGCCTGCACGGCGGCATCGGACGGCCAGCCCGCCAGGTCGTAGCGCAGGCCGCGCTCGACCCGCTTCACCGGCAGGCGCGCCCCGTGCAGCAGTTCAGTGGCCTTGCTGGCCCAGGGCGACAGCGTGCCCAGGCGCGGCGTCACGAAGCGCGAGACCGCGCCGTCGACGCGAGCGGCATGCGCCCCACCGGCCTGCAGGATGCGCTGCAGCGCCGCGGTGTCGGGCGTGGCGCCCGGCTCGGGCTCGACCCAGTACACGGGCCATGCATCGAGCAGTCGCAGGTCGGGATGGAGGGCGGCGAGGCGGGACTGGAGGCGTTCGCGGCGGAACGCGGACAGGGCGGAAGCGCCCTCGAGGACGATCATGTCCGGGGAACCGGGTGTCGACGGGCCGGCTATTGTAGCGGGGCCGCGGGCCGGGGACTCGGCCGATTCGACGGTGCCGCGGGCCGGAGCCCGCAACCGGGGCTCCGACGTCCGTGGGCCGGGATCAGCCGGCCGGCGTGGCGGTGGCCGCGACCGGCGCCTGCTCGGCCTTGCGCTTGTCCAGCGCCTCGCGCAGCGCGGCCGGCGGCACGTAGCCGCCCATCTGCGTGCCGTCTTCGGCCAGGATCATCGGCGTGCCGGTCAGGCCGACGCGGCGGCCGATGTCGTACTGCTGGTTGACCGAGGTGGTGCAGTCGCGCGCCGGGATGCGCTTCTCGTTCTTGGCGTCGGTCAGCGCTTGGCGGCGGTCGTCGGCGCACCAGACCGAGACCATCTTGGTGTAGTCCTCGCTGCCCAGGCCCATGCGCGGGAAGGCGAGGTACTCGATCGCGATGCCCTGCCGGTTGTACTCGGCGATCTCGCTGTGCAGCTTGCGGCAGTAGCCGCATTCCACGTCGGTGAACACGGTGACGGTGTGCACCGGGTTGGGCGGCGCGAACACGATGCGCTCGCTCTGCGGGATCTGCGCCAGCAGCTCGCGGCGCATGCCGGCCAGGGCGGACTCGGTCAGGTTGCGCTTGGCCTGCGCATCAAACAGCGCGCCGCCGCTGCCGGGCAGGAACAGGTAACGCCCGTCGTCGCTGACGTACACCACCTGCCCGCCGACGATGGCTTCGCGAAAGCCCGGCATGGGCGCTTCGGCGATGCGCTCCACCGCGATGCTCGGGTTGAGGCCGCGGATCGCCTCGAGCGCGCGCGCCTCGGGGGTGCCGGCGGCGGGCGTCGGTTCGTTGGGCGACGCGACGGCCGCGGCCGCCGGGGCGCCATCCTGCGCGGCGGCCGGGGCCTGCGCGTCCGGGGCCTGGGCGCAGGCCGAGAGGCTGATCGCGCTGAACGCAACAAGGAGCACACGCTTCATCGGGACATCCTGGACTGCGGCGGGGCCGCGACGGGGGATCGGCTGGCGATTGTGGCATGCGCCAGCGGGCGCAGCGGGAACGGCGGGTGAGTGTGGGTCAGCCGAGCGGTGCCCGGACCCGTAGGAGCGGCTTCAGCCGCGAATGCCCTGTCCGCGCAGTCATGGCAGGAAAGACCGGATCACGTGGCGAACCGGATCGCGGCTCAAGCCGCTCAAGCCGCTCCTACAGAGGATCAGGAATCACCCCCGCGGATGGTGCAGCGCATGAAGCTTCTTGAGCTGCTCGCGCGCCACCAGCGTGTAGATCTGGGTGGTCGACAGCGAGCTGTGCCCCAGCAGCATCTGCAGCGCGCGAAGGTCGGCGCCGTGGTTGAGCAGGTGGGTGGCGAAACTGTGGCGCAGGCCGTGCGGGCTGATACGCCGCGGGTCGATACCGGCCGCCTCGGCCTGGCGCTTCACCACGTGCCAGAACTGTTGCCGCGTCGGCGCCTCGCCTGCGGGCGTCAGGAACAGCGGCGCAAGGGTGCGCTTGCCCGCCAGCGCGGGGCGCGACTGCGCGAGGTAACGCTCCAACCAGTGCCGTGCCTCCTCGCCCAGCGGCACCAGGCGTTCGCGCCCGCCCTTGCCGACCACGCGCAGCACGCCCTGGCGCAGGTTGACGCCGGTGGCGGGCAGCCCGACCAGTTCGCTGACGCGCAGGCCGCAGGCGTACATCAGCTCGAGCATGGCGCGGTCGCGCAGGCCTTCGGGGGTCGCGTCGTCAGGCGCGGCAAGCAGCGCCTCGATTTCGCTTTCGGCCAGGGCCTTGGGCAGCGAACGCGGCAGTCTGGGCGGCTGCAGCAGCGCGGTCGGGTCGTCGGCACGCCGGCCGGCCCGCACGGCCCAGCCGAAGAACGCGCGCAGCGCCGACAGCAGGCGTGCGTTGCTGCGCGGCGAATACTGCTGCTGCGCACGCCACGCCAGGTAGTCGAACAGGGCCGCGCGATCGGCCAGGGCCAGCCCACCGCCGCGCGGCCCCAGCCAGCGCGCGGTGCCCTCGAGGTCCCGCCGGTAACTGTCGAGGGTGGGGCGCGCCAGTCCGTGCTCGGCCCAGATCGCATCGAGGAAGCGGCCGATGTCGTCGCCATCGGCCGCCGGCAGCGGCGGCAACGCCATCGCCAGTTGCCGGCGTTGCGCGGGCGTGCGGGGGCGCTCGGTCATGGTCGTGAGCTTAGCGACTATCCTGTCGCGATGGCTTCCGAAGACCCGTTGCGCGCACCCGCGCCCCGCCCTTCATCGCACGTCGGCTGGCGCCTGCTGGCGCTGCTGTACGACCTGTTCCCGACGCTGGCGCTGTGGTTCGTGGTGGGCGCCGTCAGCCTGCAGCTGCACGGCGGCGAGCCGGTGCGCTCTGACACGCTGGGCGGGTGGCTGGAACTCGTCGCCCTGTGGGGCGTGACCGGGGCCTATGCCATCGTGAGTTGGCGTCGTGGCGGGCAGACGCTCGGCATGCGGCCGTGGCGGCTGAAGGTGGAGGCCCGCGATGGCGGCGCCGCACCGTGGGGCGCGCTGGTCGTCCGCTATGCGGTCGGCACGGTGTCGCTGCTGCTGGCCGGACTGGGGTTCTGGTGGGCGTGGGTCGATCGGGATCGGCTGACCTGGCACGACCGCGCCAGCGGCACCCGGATGACCAGGATGCACAAGCCCGCCCGCTCCTGAACCCCGAGCCCTGATTCCCGAGCCCCGAAGCGCATTGCGCGCATCCGGGCCCTTGCGGTCCACCACGACGCGGCAAGCCCCGGTCAGCGGCGCACGGGCGGCGCGTCTCGCGCCGCGGCATGCCCCGGGCGCGGCTCAGCCCGAGCGCCGCCGGAACAGGAACGCCGACACCGCCAGCATGATGGCCGTCGGCAGTGCATAAGCCACGCGGTAGTCGAACTTGTAGACGCTGGCGAGCTGCACGAACTGCGTCTGCAGCAGCCAGAAGCCCAGCGAGAAGACGATGCCGACGAACAGGCGCCGGCCCATGCCGCCGCTGCGCAGCGTGCCGAACGCGAACGGGATCGCCGCCAGGCACAACGCCAGCACGTTGACCGGGTAGAACCAGCGGCCCCAGTAGTGCTCCTGGAACTCGCTGGCATCGAGCTGGTTGCGCTCGCGGTAGGCCGCGGCGGCGCGCAGTTGCGATGCCGAGAGGTACCGCGGCCGGTCGATGTCGGCACTCAGCGCGGTGGCATCGAGCTGCGAATCCCAGCGCTCCTCCTGCACTTCGGTCTGGCTGACCGAGCGCGCATCGAAATAGGTGCGCGTGACGTTGCGCAGCCGCCAGCCGCCGGGGCGGTGCTCGGCAATGCGGGCCAGCGCCAGCGACTCCAGCCGGCCGTCGGGCGCGAACTCGTACAGCCGCACGTTCTGCAGCTCCAGCCAGCGGTCCTCGCCGTCGTCGCGTTCCTCGCCGCCCTGGGCGTTGAGGATGGTGTTGCCCTCGCGCGCCCAGACACCGGAATAGCGCGCCACGATCATGTCGTTGGACCGCGACGACGCCTTGAGCGCGTCGGCCTGGCGCTGGCCCCAGGGCCCGAGCGTCTCGCCGTTGACCACCATCAGCGCGGTCACCACGGCGATCGCACCCACCACCGCCACGCCCAGGCGGCGACGCGACAGGCCGACGGCACGCAATGCCGTGAGTTCCGAGGTCGCCGCCAGCTGGCCCAGCGCCATCAGCGAACTGATCACCGCCGCGTACGGGAACAGGTAATGCGCGCGGCGCGGGACCGTGTAGGCGACGTAGGTCATCGCATCGACCACGCCGTAGCGGCCCTCGCCGACATCGCCCAGCTCCGACACCAGCGCCAGCATCGCGTCCAGGCCCAGCAGCACGCCCCAGACCAGCAGCAGCGTGCCCAGCACCGCGCGGCCGACGTACAGGTCGTGGATTTTGGGGAACGGCATCATGCAAGCACCTTGCGCACGCGCCCCATGCGGCCGTCACCGGCATATAGCCAGATGCCCGCGACCAGCAGCGGCAGCACCAGCCACCACAGGCCCGCCGCCGGCGGCAGGCGGCCCTCTTCCAGCCAGCCGGTGCCCATCAGCATCAGGTTCATGCCGATCAGGTAGGTCAGAAAGCCCATCACCATCGGCCCGTATCGCGCCTGCCGGGGCGTGCTGCGCGCCAGCGGGATCGCCATCAATGCGAACGCCAGCGCCAGCAGGGGTGGCGCGATCCGGCGATGCAGCTGGGCCTGCGCCTGCGGGCGGTCGTCGCCGAGCAGCGCGGGCGTGGACAGGATCTCCGGGTGGGTCGGGTCCACGTTGCCCTCGCCCACCGGCATCAGGATCTCGTTGCTGGCGTAGCGCATCAGGCGCCAGTCCAGCGCCTTGGAATCGAGCGGCCCCTCGACCTGGAACCCGTTGTTGAGCACCAGGTAACGCTGGCCGTCCTCGCCCAGGGTGATCTCGCCGTCGTTGGACGTGGTGACATCCATGCGGTCGCCGTCCTGGCGGTAGACGAACACGCGCTGGAACCGGCTGCCGTCGTTGGACATGGTGCCGATGAAGATCACCCCGCCGCCGCCGGGAATCTCGGTGAAGCTGCCCGGCTGCAGCCCGGCCACGATCAGGTTGCGGTTGGCCTCGGCAATCATCTCGCGCGAGGTGCGCTCGGCCATCGGCCCGAGCCATAGCGAGCACGCCGCGATCACCAGCGCCATCGGCACGGCCAGCAGCATGAGGGGGCGCAGCAGACGGCGCGGGCCGACCCCGATCGAGGCGATCACCGGCATTTCCGAGTCCCGGTACAGGCGGCCCATCGCCAGCATCAGGCCCAGCATCAGGCCCAGCGGCAGGATCAGCGGCAGCCAGTTGAGCAGCACCAGGCCCAACTGGGCCAGCATCATCCCGGCGGGCACCCGGCCGCGGGCGATATCACCGAGCACATCGGTGAAGGCGCCGCCCACGCACACGATCAGCAGCACCACGATCGTGGCGAACGTGGACTGGGCGAATTCGCTCAGCAGGTAGCGATCGAGCTTGGGCATCGGGGGAGGCAGGCAGGGGCTGGAGCGGCGCCGGAGCGCGGCCTGGAGCGCAGCGCAACGTACGGGACGGCGCAGTGTACTGAATGTGCATGAGCGGCCTCTGACCTGCGGGAGTCGCCGCCCCGGCGGCCCGCACCCGTCGCGGCGCGGACCGGCGCTCGCCGCCCACGGGCGTCACCGGGCGTCCAATGGGGCCTTGCTTTAGACTTGCACGTTCGCCGGACGCCCGAGCCGCGCGGCCCCATGGTCACCCATGCGCCGCTGCCGCCGCGTCCGCCCCGGCGGCGCTACGGCCCGCCCCTCCTGTCTTCGCTTCCCGGAAACCGCTTCATGGCCCTCGAATTCAAGCTCAACGCCTCCGCCCCCACCGGCTTCGACTGCGACTGCGTGGTCGTGGGTCTGTTCGCCGACGGTGGTCTCACCGACGCCGCCAAGGCCATCGACGCCGCCAGCGGCGGCCGCCTGGGGACGCTCGTCAGCCGCGGCGATGCCAGCGGCAAGTCCGGCAAGACCGCGCTGCTGCACGACGTGCCCGGCGTCACGGCGCCGCGCGTCCTGGTGGTCGGCCTGGGCGAGCAGGCCAAGTTCGGCGTGCCGCAGTACCTCAAGGCCGTGGGCGATGCCGCCCGCGCGCTGAAGGCCGGCCCGGTGGCGCATGCGCTGCTGACCCTGCCCGCCGTCGCCGTGGACGGCCGCGACGCCGCCTGGGCGATCCGCCAGGCCGCCATCGCCGCCGACCACGCCTGCTACCGCTACACCGCTACCCTGGGCGAGAAATCGCGCAAGAAGGACGAGCCGGGCCTGCGCACGCTGACCCTGCAGGGCGAGGACGCCGAGGCGCTCGCGCAGGGCCAGGCGATCGCCGCCGGCGTGCAGTTCGCGCGCGAGCTCGGCCACCTGCCGCCCAACGTCTGCAACCCGTCGTACCTGGCTGCGCAGGCGCAGGAGTTCTGCGGCCGCTTCGACACCACCTCGTGCGAAGTGCTGGACGTGGCCGAGATGGAGAAGCTGGGCATGGGCGCGCTGCTGGCCGTGGGCCGCGGCTCGGCCAACGCCCCCAGGCTGATCGCCATGAAGTACACCGGCGCGGGCGACGCCAAGCCCTATGTGCTGGTCGGCAAGGGCATCACCTTCGACACCGGCGGCATCAACCTGAAGGTCCAGGGCGGCATCGAGGAAATGAAGTTCGACATGTGCGGCGCCGCCACCGTGATGGGCACCTTCGTGTCCGCGGTCGGCATGAAGCTGCCGGTCAACCTGGTGGTCGTGGTGCCGGCGGTGGAGAACATGCCCGACGCCGACGCCTACCGTCCCTCCGACGTGCTGACCAGCATGGCCGGCATCACCATCGAGGTCGGCAACACCGACGCCGAGGGCCGCCTGATCCTGTGCGACGCGCTGACCTGGGCCCAGAAGTTCAAGCCGGAGGCGCTGGTGGACGTGGCCACGCTGACCGGTGCCTGCATGGTCGCCCTGGGCAAGTACGCCTCGGGCCTGATGACCAAGCACGACGACCTGGCCACCGAACTGACACAGGCCGGCGAGCACGTGTTCGACCGCGCCTGGCGCCTGCCGCTGTGGGACGAATACCAGCCGATGCTCGATTCGCAGTTCGCCGACGTCTACAACATCGGCGGCCGCTGGGCCGGCGCGATCACCGCCGGCTGCTTCCTGTCGCGCTTCACCGAAGGCCAGCGCTGGGCGCACCTGGACATCGCCGGCTCCGCATCGGAGGAAGGCAAGCGCGGCATGGCCACCGGCCGTCCGGTCGGCCTGCTCAGCCAGTGGCTGATCGACCGGGCCGGCACGTAAGTGCAGGCGCGGGATAAGGGACGCGGGAGCGCGCGAGGCGGTTCCCCCGCGTCCTGACCCACGGTCGCATCCCCGTTCCCTGATTCCCCCCGCTACCGACAGCCGCCATGCGCGCCGACTTCTACCTGATCGCCAAACCGCGCTTCGCGCAGCAGCCGTTGCTGCTGGTGTGCGAGCTGGCGCGCAAGGCCTGCGACGCCGGCCAGCCGGTGCTGCTGCTGGCGCGCGACGTGGCGCAGGCCGAGCAGCTCGACGACCTGCTGTGGTCGTTCGATCCGGATGCCTTCATCCCGCACCAGATCGCCGGCGAGGATGCGGACGAAGAGGAGGCCGCGGTGCTGATCGCCGCTCCCGAACACGACGCGCCGATGCGCCCGCTGGTGATCAACCTGCGCGACGAACCGGTGGACGGTGCGTTCGAGCGGGTGCTGGAAGTGGTGCCGGCCGACGAATCCGCCCGCGGCCCGTTGCGCGAGCGCTGGAAGCAGTACCAGGCACGCGGCCTGGACGTTAAGAAGCACGACATGTAGCCCGGGTCAGCACAGCGCACCCGGGACGCGGGCCCTGGAGGCACTGCGCATAACCGGGCTGCGGTTTCCGCCCGTCGCAATCCGGGCGACGCATGATTCCACGACACTGGATCCCCGCCTTCGCGGGGATGACGAGCCAGAGCAATCGAGATGACGACTTCGCTGTCCCCCAGCTACGACCCGACCCAGTTCGAAGCGCGCCTGTACCAGCAGTGGGAGGCCAGCGGCGCGTTCAAGCCGCGTGGCGAGGGCGAGCCGTACTCCATCCTGCTGCCGCCGCCGAACGTCACCGGCACCCTGCACATGGGCCACGCGTTCCAGCACACGCTGCAGGACGCGCTGGTGCGCTACCACCGCATGCGCGGCTTCGACACGCTGTGGCAGATGGGCAGCGACCACGCCGGCATCGCCACCGAGATGGTCGTCTCGCGCAACCTGGCGCTGGAAGGCAAGGGCGAGACCCGCGACTCGCTGGGCCGCGAGGGCTTCATCGCCAAGGTCTGGGAGTGGAAGCAGCAGTCGGGTGACACCATCGAGCGCCAGATGCGCCGGCTCGGCACGTCCGGCGACTGGTCGCGCAGCGTGTTCACCATGGACCCGATGGCCGCCGAGGCGGTGGTCGAGGCCTTCGTTCGCATGCATGAGGACGGCCTGATCTACCGCGGCCAGCGGCTGGTCAACTGGGACCCGGTGCTGAAGACCGCCATCTCTGACCTGGAAGTGGTCAACGAGGAGGAGGACGGTTCGCTGTGGTCGATCCGGTACCCGCTCGCCGATGGCGTGGCCTACGAGCATGTCGAGCACGACGCCGACGGCAACGAAGTGCTGCGCGAAGTCCGCGACTATGTCGTGGTCGCCACCACGCGCCCGGAGACGATGCTCGGCGACACCGCCGCGATGGTGCACCCGGACGATCCGCGCTACCTCGCGCTGCATGGCAAGGCGGTCGAGCTGCCGCTCACGGGCCGGCGCATCCCCGTCATCACCGACGACTACGTGGACCGCGCGTTCGGTACCGGCGTGGTCAAGGTCACGCCGGCGCACGATTTCAACGACTACCAGGTCGGCCAGCGCCACGGCCTGCCGCTGATCAACATCTTCACCCCGGAAGCGAAGGTGATCGGAGCTGACGGCGAAAGCAATTTCGGGACTGTCGCTGGCAACCCGATGGAGGCACTTGAGGCCGGCGTGCGCGATGCTGACTCACTTCATGGAATTCCCGAGAAGTATCGTGGCCTTGATCGTTTCGCTGCTCGCGACGCCGTAGTCGCCGACCTCGAGGACGCGGGGCTGCTGGTCGAGACGAAGCCGCACAAGCTGCAGGTCCCGCGCGGTGACCGCACGGGCCAGGTGATCGAGCCGTACCTGACCGACCAGTGGTTCGTGAAGATGGACGGGCTGGGCGCGCGCGGCCTGCAACTGGTCGAGGACGGGGATGTCCGCCTGGTGCCCGGCAACTGGGTCAACACCTACCGCCACTGGATGGAGAACATCCAGGACTGGTGCATCAGCCGCCAGCTCTGGTGGGGCCACCGCATCCCGGCGTGGTACGACGAGGCCGGGCGCATCTATGTCGGCCGCGACGAGGCCGAAGTCCGCACGAAGCATTCGTTGGGCAGCGACGTCACGCTGACGCAGGACAGCGACGTCCTGGAGACGTGGTTCTCCTCGGCGCTGTGGCCGTTCTCCACCCAAGGCTGGCCCAACGACGCGTTGATGGCCGAGCGCGGCTTCGACCGCTTCGTGCCGTCCTCGGTGCTGGTCACCGGTTTCGACATCATCTTCTTCTGGGTCGCGCGCATGATCATGGCGACCGACCACTTCACCGGGCGCGTGCCGTTCAAGGACGTCTACATCACCGGCCTGGTGCGCGACGCGCACGGCCAGAAGATGTCCAAGTCCAAGGGCAACATCCTGGACCCGCTGGACCTGATCGACGGCATCAGCCTGGACGACCTCGTGGCCAAGCGCACCACCGGCCTGATGCAGCCGAAGATGGCCGAGAAGATCGCCAAGGCCACGCGCAAGGAGTTCCCGGACGGCATCCCGGCGTTCGGTGCCGACGCGCTGCGTTTCACCATCGCCGCGCTGGCCGGCCACGGGCGCGACATCCGCTTCGACCTCGGGCGTGCGGAGGGCTACAAGAACTTCTGCAACAAGCTGTGGAATGCCACGCGCTTCGTGCTGATGAACACCGAGGGCGCCGTGTTCCAAGGCGTGCCTCAGCCGCGCACCGACGCCGAGCGCTGGATCCTCGCGCGCCTGGACGCCACCGCCGCCGAGGCCGCGAAGCACTTCGCCGACTACCGCTTCGACCTGCTCAGCCAGGCGATGTACGAGTTTGCGTGGAACGACTTCTGCGACTGGTTCGTCGAGCTGGCCAAGCCCGCGCTCAATGGCGATGACGCCGACGCCGCGGCCAGCACCCGCCACACCCTGCTGTACGTGCTGGAGCGCCTGCTCGCCCTGCTGCATCCGCTGGTGCCGTTCGTGACCGAGGAGTTGTGGCAGCAGGTGGCACCGCGCCTGGGCATCGACGGCGACACCATCATGCTGCGGGCTTACCCGGAGGCCGGCGACATCGACGTGTCCGGCTTCGGCTCGGCAAGTGACGACGTGGAGTGGCTGAAGGCCATGGTCACCGCGCTGCGCCGCATTCGCAGCGAGCTCAACGTGCCGCCGGTGCGCCAGGTCACGCTGCTGCTGGCCGGCGGCGACGCGGCCGACCGCGCGCGTATGGACCGCTTCGCCGGTTCGCTTCGCTTCCTCAACCGACTCGAACGCATCGAGTGGCTGGACGACGCCGGCACCGCGCCGGCATCGGCGGCCGCGGTGGTCGGCGACCTGCGCCTGCTGGTGCCGCTGGAGGGCCTGGTCGACCTCGACGCCGAGCGCACGCGCCTGGACAAGGAGCTGAAGAAGGTCGAGTCCGAGATCGGCAAGTGCCGCGGCAAGCTGGCCAGCGATACCTTCGTCAGCAACGCCCCACCGGCGGTCGTGGAACAGGAGCGCAAGCGCCTGGCCGACTGGACGACGCAACTCGAGGCGTTGGCGGCGCAGCGGAGCAAGCTGGGCTGACGCTGCAGGCCTGAGACCGGGGTCGCGCGGTCCGTGCGATCCCGCGTCCGGTCACGTCAAACCAGCTCGATCGCCATCACGATCGCGTCCTCGCGGCCATCGCGCGCAGGGTAGTAGCGCGGCCGGCGCCCGATCTCGTTGAAGCCCTCCTCGTGGTACAGCCCGATGGCGCCGCGGTTGGACGGTCGCACCTCCAGGAATACCCGCTGCACGGCGCGCCCGCGCGCCAGGTGCAGGAATGCGCGCACCAGCTTGCGGCCCAGTCCGCGCCCCTGCGCTTCCGGCGCGACGCAAACATTGAGCACGTGCGCCTCGCCCGCGGCGATGCTCATCAGGAAGTAGCCCAGGACGCGGCCGTCCTCGTGCAGGACCCACGCCGGGTAATCGGCCCGCAGGCAGTCGCGGAAGATGCCCAGCGTCCACGGGAACGGATAGGCACGGATCTCGATCGCATGCACCGCGTCGAGGTCGGATTCACGCATCGGCCGCAACAGCGGCGCGGTGAGCACCGTGTCGCTGGCAAGGGCGCTCATTGCCGGCCCTGCCGGCGGCGTGCCCGCAACCGCACCCACAGCGCGCGCTTGGCCGCCGCATCGCCCTGCACCGCAGCGGTATCCACGCCCAGTTCCTGCAGGACGGCTTCGGCCGCGCGGGCGGTGCGCTGCCCGGCGGCGCGCAGCAGCGCGCGGTGCAGGCTGCGCAGGCCGGCCGCCGGGGGCATGGCGGACGGCGACGGGGCGACCCCCGCCTCCCCCGCCTCTTTGAGCGGCGGCGGGCGCCGCGGTCGCTCGACGGCACGCCCGGCTGGCACCGCGACGGGCGGCGTCGCGCTGACCGCCATGTCCATGCGGCTCGCGCGCTTCACCGGAGGCGCGTCGCTCACTTCGTCCGACGGCTGCAGCGCGGGCGCGCCCGCCGCGAACACGGCGTGCCCCATCGCGCGCAGCCACTCGCACTGCTCGGCGGTCCACGGCAGGCTCATGTGATCGGCTCCGCAGGCTCGCGCCGCGCCTTGCGGACCAGCCAGGCCAGCGGACCGCTGGCCGCGTAGGTGGCGCTGGCCAGCAGCAGCACCGCCGGCGGGTCGATGGCCACCGCCACCAGCACCACCAGCGCGGCCAGGATGGCCAGGAACGGCACCCGGTCGTGCCGCGCCCCGCCCTTGAAACTGGAGTAGCGCACGCGGCTGACCATCAGCAGCGCGGCCGTGACCGTGACGCCGAGCGCCACGTAGCGCAGGTCTTCGCCCAGGTAGCCCAGCGCGTGGCACAGCCACACGAAGCTGGCGACCAGCGCCGCCGCGGCCGGGCTCGCCAGCCCGACGAACCAGCGCTTGTCGACCTGTGCCACCTGCGAGTTGAACCGCGCCAGCCGCAGCGCCGCGCACGCCGCGTACAGGAAGGCCGCCACCCAGCCCACCTTGCCCGCCGTGGGTCCGTCGGCCGCAGTGAACGACAGCGCCCAGTGGTACATCACCAGCGCCGGCGCCAGGCCGAAGCTGATCAGGTCGGCGAGCGAGTCGTACTGCACGCCGAATTCGCTCTGGGTATGGGTCAGTCGTGCCACCCGCCCGTCCACGCCATCGAGGATCGCGGCCACGAATATCGCGATGCAGGCCTCGTCGAAACGCCCCTGCGTGGCGGCGATGATCGCGTAGAAACCGGCGAACAGGCCGCCGGTGGTGAACAGGTTGGGCAGCAGGTAGATGCCGCGGCCGCGGGGCCGTGGCGTGTGCGATGGGTCCATGTTTTCAAGTGTAGCGCTTGCCTGCGGCCCCCCGCGGTGCTGCAATCGGCGTCCCTGTACTGCCCGCGACCCCGCCTGGAGCTGAGCATGGCCCGTCCCGCCCGCCTTTCCGCTGTCCGCGCCACCCCACTGCTGGGGGCCGGCCTGCTGGTGGCCTTGGTCGCCGCCCCCGCCCTGGCCGGTGAGGTCTACAAGTGGAAGGACGCCCAAGGCGTGACCCACTATTCCGATGCCCCGCCGGCCGGGAACAATTACGAAAGCCGGGAAATCCGCCACCGGCCGGGCACGCCCGCCACGGCGCAGGCCGAGGCCAGCGCGCCAGTGGAAAACAGCCGCTGCACCGAAGCCCGCACCATGCTGGCGCAGTTGCAGTCCGGTGACCCGGTCGGTATCGATGCCGATGGCGACGGCAAGGCCGACGGTGCACTGAACGACGCGCAGAAGGCTGCCCAGATGAGGGTGGCGGAAGCCTCGATCAGCGCCAATTGCTCTAACACCGAAGTGGCGTCGCCGGCGGTCTGAGCGGCTGTCGAAGCAATGTCCCGCTCCGGCGGGGCGACATTGGCATGGCAGAATGCGCGGCCCACCCGCCCGGACGCCGCCGATGCGCCTGTCGCAGTTCCACCTCCACACCAGCAAGGAAACCCCCGCCGACGCCGAGGTCATCAGCCACAAGCTGATGCTCAAGGCGGGCATGATCCGCAAGCTCGCCGCCGGCCTGTACACGTGGAGCCCGCTGGGCCTGCGCGTACTGCGCAAGGTCGAGCGCGTGGTGCGCGAGGAAATGGACGCCGCGGGGGCGATCGAACTGCTGATGCCGGCCGTGCAGCCGCGCGAGTTGTGGGAGGAGACCGGCCGCTGGGAAAAGTTCGGCGGCCAGTTGCTCAAGATCCAGGATCGCAAGGAGGCCTGGTACTGCTTCGGCCCGACGCACGAGGAAGTCATCACCGACTTCGCGCGCAACGAGCTGTCCAGCTACAAGCAGCTGCCGGTCACCTGGTACCAGATCCAGACCAAGTTCCGCGACGAGATCCGCCCGCGCTTCGGCGTGATGCGCGCGCGCGAGTTCCTGATGAAGGACGCCTACTCCTTCCACCTGGATGACGGGGACCTCGACCGGCAGTACCGGGTGATGTACGACGCCTACGGCCGCATCTTCACCCGGCTGGGGCTGGGCTTCCGCGCGGTGTTCGCCGACACCGGCGCGATCGGCGGCTCGGCCTCGCACGAGTTCCACGTGCTGGCCGACTCGGGTGAGGACGCGATCGCCTTCAGCGACGGGTCCGACTATGCCGCCAACGTCGAACTGGCCGAGGCGCTGGCGCCGGGCGATCGTCCCGCCGCCACCGAGCCGATGCGCACCGTCGACACGCCCACGCAGAAGACCTGCGAGGACGTCGCGGCGCTGATGGACATCGCGCTGGCGCGCACCGTGAAGTCGATCGCCGTGATGGGCCAGGACGAGGCCGGCGCGCCGCAGTTCGTGCTGGCGCTGGTGCGCGGCGACCACGCCGTCAACGAGATCAAGCTGTCGAAGGTGGCGGGGCTGGCCGAGTACCGGTTGGCGACGGAGGCGGAAATCGCCACGCATCTGGGCAGCCAGCCCGGCTTCCTCGGCCCCGTGAATCCGAAGCGGCCCATCCGCGTGGTGGCCGACCGCAGCGTGGCCGCCATGGCCGACTTCGTGGTCGGCGCCAACGTGCCCGGCCAGCACCTGGCCGGCGTGAACTGGGGCCGCGACCTGCCCGAACCCGATGCCGTCGCCGACATCCGCAACGTCGTGGCCGGCGATGCCTCGCCTGACGGGCGCGGCACGCTGGGCATCGCGCGTGGCATCGAGGTGGGACATGTGTTCCAACTGGGCCGCAAGTACGCCGAAGCCATGAAGTGCACCGTGCTGGACGAGACCGGCAAGGCCGCGGTGCCGGCCATGGGCTGCTACGGCATCGGCGTCTCGCGCATCGTCGCGGCGGCCATCGAGCAGAACCACGACGACGCCGGCATCCGCTGGCCGGTGGCGATGGCGCCCTGGCAGGCCGTGGTGTGCGTGATCAATCCAAAGAACGATCCCGCCGTCACCGCGGCCGCCGAGGCGCTGTACCGCGACCTCAATGCCGCCGGCGTCGAAACCGCCCTGGACGACCGCGGTCTGCGGCCGGGGGCGATGTTTGCCGATATCGAGCTGATCGGCGTTCCTCACCGGGTGGTGGTGTCCGGACGCGGGCTGGAGGCGGGCACATTCGAATACCGCCGTCGCGATGCATCGGAGTCCGAAAACCTCGATCGCGCCGCCCTGTTCGACCGCATGGGGATGTCTGCGACGGTGTGAAAGCACCGCTACCGGGTTTAGTGCGCCGGTATCGCGCACATTATGTGACGCCGCATCGATCCGAAACTCCCGGTCGCGCCCCGTGCATTTACGGCGGGCGTGGCGGCCCCGTATGATGGCGCCCGGCACCAGGGACGGTTTTTCCTCCCGCACCCCCTACCCGGAGATATTCATGTCGATCGACGTCAATTCGCTGTCGGCCAAGGAACTCGAGTCCCTCATCAGCAAGGCCAAGAAGCGCAAGACCACGCTGGCCAAGCGCAAGCCGGCCGCGGCCGTTAAGAAGAAGCTCGCCGCGCAGGCCAAGGCCGAGGGCTACACCCTGGCGGAACTGTTCGGGGGCGGCGCTGCCGCAACCCGCGCGCCGGCCACCGCCGGCAAGGCGAAGAAGGCCCGCAAGCCGCTGGGCAAGGTGGCGCCGAAGTACCGCAACCCGGCCAATCCGTCGGAAACGTGGACCGGCCGCGGCAAGCAGCCGCGCTGGCTGGCGGCCTACACGAGCGCCGGGCGCACGGTGGACGAGTTCGCGATCAAATAAATCGCCGCCGCTTCTGAGAAAACGCCGGCCTTGCGCCGGCTTTTTTTTTCGCGGCCGCCTGGCTGCGGCCACCAGGCGTATCGGCAGCGGTCAGAGATTCCGTCGTGCCGGCAGCAGCAGATTACCGAACAGCAACCCCGCCACCAGCGCCAGCAGGATATTGACCACCGCCAGCATGGCCTCCTGCCCGGCATTCACGTCCTGCTGCTGGATCAATGTCAGCAGACCGCGCAGGCTGGTGCTGCCGGGCACCAGCATGATGATGCCCGGGACACGGATGATCGCCCCCGGGCGTTTCCACCAGCGGGCGTAGGCATTGCCCGCCACGGTCATCGCCAGCGCGGCGAGGAAGACGCCGGCCGGGCTGCCGAAGGCCAGCCCCGAATACCGCGA
Source organism: uncultured Lysobacterales bacterium (assembly GCA_946886865.1). The sequence continues at coordinate 22,065 of CAMPJI010000016.1, forward strand.
AATCAGGTACCCGCCGGCGGCAGCGGCCATCACCTTGGGGTAATCGCGCAGGTCGCCCCGGAACAGCACCGCGAACGCGAACGCCGCCACGAGCAGGGCCGACCACTCCACCCACGCCGGCTGCGGCCGCAATGCACGCACTGCGGGCTCGAGCCCCAGCAGCGACGCCACGTACAGGGCGATCACCGTGCCGACGGTCAGCTTCATCACGGTGGTCACCGCGCCGGCGAAGCGCGCGGTCCCCGACACCAGGTGCTGGCTGGTCAGTTCGCTCATCGCGTTGGTGAGTGCCAGGCCGGGCAGCAGCACGATCAGCGAGGCAATGATCACCGTGTTCTGGTTGAGCGGCGCGACGAAGCTGGCCACCAGCACCGTAACCGCCGCCGCGACCACGCCGGCGATCGCATCCACGCCCTCCTTCAGCCGGGGCCGCGAGTCCGCCAGCAGCACGAGCAGGCCGATCAGCAGGCCGTTGGCCGCGGCCACGCCGATGTCCAGCCACGGCAGCCGCAGCAGCCCGGCGACGCCCGATGCCGCCAGTGCGAAGCCCAGCACCTGCAGCGAACGGGCGGTCCGGGTGGGCGGCCGGTCGAGCGCCTGCATCGCCGAGTGCGCTTCGGCCAGGTTGAGCTCGCCGGCCAGCACCGCCTCGGCGATGCGGTCGGTCTCACCCAGCCGGTGCAGGTCGTTCTCGCCGGGCGGCAGCCGGATTACGCGCGTGGTGTCGCTCTCGCCGGGCGGACGCTGGGGGTCGCTGAAGGTCAGGATCATCCCGGTCGGGTTCGACCACGGCTCGCATTCGAGCTTGAGCTTCTGCGCGACCGAGGTGATCGCGGCCTCCAGGCGCTGCGAGGTCGTCCCGTAGGCGTGCAGCCGTTCGGCAAGCTCGATCACGAAGTGGATGCGCGCGGCGTAGGTCGCATTGCTCAAGGGGGCGGGCGTCATGCGCGGAAGCATGGCACGGCGATGCGACGGTGGTCATCGGATCTGGACGCCGCAATGTCGGGCGACCGCCCTCACGCCGCGCACGCCCCTCTGTGTATCCTCGCCCGCACCCATGACCGCCCCCCACGCGCACACCCCGACCGCCAGCCACGAAGGCGACACGCCGGACCAGGCACGGCTGTCCGGGCGCTGGACGCTGCGGCACGCCACGGCGGTCAGCGAAGCGCTGGGCGCGTTGCCCGACTCGGTGCGGTCCCTCGACGTCCGCGGGGTCGACCGGATCGACTCGCTGGGCGTGCTGCAGCTGATCCGCTACGCGCGCCGCCGCGATATCCCGTTCGAAGACTTCGTATTCGATGAGCGCCACCGCGCACTGGTGGCCGCGATCGAGGACGTCGCCGACGACCGCCCCAAGCGCAAGCGCGAGTACGGCGTCGCCGCTGCGCTGGCCCGGCTGGGCTTCGCCGTCACGGACAACTGGAAGGAGGTGCTGGCGCTGGTCGCCTTCTTCGGCGAGGTGCTGCTCAAGCTGCTGCGCATGGTGCGCGACCCGCGCCGGTTCCGCGCCACCGCCACCGTGCACCACATGGAGCAGGTCGGCCTCGACGCCGTGCCGCTGGTCGCCCTGCTGTGCTACCTGGTCGGCGCCGTGATCGCGTTCCTGGGCTCGACCATCCTCAAGGACTTCGGCGCGGTGATCTTCGTGGTCGAACTGGTCAGCATCGCGTTCCTGCGCGAGTTCGGCGTGCTGCTCACCGCGATCCTGCTGGCCGGCCGCACGGCCAGCGCCTTCACGGCGCAGATCGGCGCCATGGTCAGCCGCGAGGAAGTCGATGCCATCCGCACGCTCGGCCTGGATCCGGTCGACCTGCTGGTGATCCCGCGCGTGCTGGCGCTGCTGGTGATGCTGCCGCTGCTGACCTTCGTGGCGATGATCGCCGGCCTGCTGGGCGGCCTCACGGTCGGCGCCTACGGCCTGGACATCCCCCCGCAGGCCTACCTGGCCCGCATGCAGGACACGATGGAGCTGCGCCACTTCCTGGTAGGCCTGGTCAAGGCGCCCGTGTTCGCGATGGTGATCGCGCTGATCGGCTGCCTGGAGGGCCTACAGGTCAAGGGCACGGCGCAGTCGGTGGGCGAGCGCACCACGTCCAGCGTGGTGCAGGCGATTTCGCTGGTGATCGTGATCGACGCCTTCGCGGCGATCTGGTTCATGGAGATGGGCTGGTGAGCGCACCTCCGCACCCCGACCGCCCGGGCGGCACGAACCCGGCCGCCGAGCCCATCGTGCGCGTCCGTGGGCTGGTGAACCGCTTCGGCGAACAGGTCGTGCATGACGGGCTGGACCTGGACGTGATGCCCGGCGAGATCCTGGGCGTGGTCGGCGGTTCGGGCACCGGCAAGTCGGTGCTGATGCGTTCGATCCTGGGCCTGCGCACGCCCAACGAAGGCGAGATCGAAGTCCGCGGCATCGACGCGCGCAGCGACGACCCCGAACTGCGCCGTCAGATCGAGCGCAGCACCGGCGTGCTCTTCCAGGACGGCGCGCTGTTCTCGTCACTGACCGTGGGCGAGAACGTGCAGGTGCCGCTGAAGGAGCACCACCCCGACCTGCCCGATTCGCTGCGGTACGAACTGGCGCTGCTGAAGGTGAAGCTGGCGGGCCTGTCGGCGGATGCGCTCGACAAACTGCCTTCGGAGCTCTCCGGTGGCATGCGCAAGCGCGCGGGGCTGGCGCGAGCGCTGGCGCTGGATCCGCCCTTGCTGTTCCTGGACGAGCCCACCGCAGGGCTGGACCCGATCGGCGCGGCGGCGTTCGACCGGCTGATCCGCACGTTGCAGGAGGCGCTGGGCCTCACCGTGTTCCTGATCACACACGACCTCGACACGCTTTACGCTATCTGCGACCGCATCGCCGTGATCGCCGACCGCAAGGTGATCGCATGCGCCCCACGCGAGGAGATCGAACAGATCGACCACCCGTGGGTACAGGACTACTTCCACGGACCGCGCGCGCGCGCGGCACAACGGGCCCATTCGGCCCAGGGCGGTTGAGATGGAAACACGCGCCAACTACGTGCTGATCGGCGCCTTCACGATCATCGTGTCGCTGTTCCTGCTGCTGTTCGCGCTGTGGGCGGCCAAGTACTCGTCCGAAAAGAGCTGGCGCGAGTACGACGTGATCTTCAACGAGCCCGTCACCGGCCTGTCGGAGGGCAGCACGGTCCAGTACAACGGCATCTCGGTGGGCACGGTCGACGCGCTGAGCCTGGCGCCGGACGACCCGCGCCAGGTGATCGCGCGGCTGCGCGTGCAGGCCGACGCGCCGATCAAGGCCGACACGCGCGCCAAGATGTCGATGACCGGCATCACCGGCAGCCCGATCATCCAGCTCACCGGCGGCACCCCCGGCAGCCCGGCGTTGGCCGACGTCGACGATCGCGAGGTCCCCGTCATCCTCACCGAGCCCTCCGCGCTGCAGAACATCGCCGACACCGCCAACCGGCTGGTGGCGCGGCTGGACCAGGTGCTGAGCGAGGAGAACGTCGAACGCGTCGCCAACACCCTGGAGAACATCGAGACGATGACCGGAACGGTGGCCGAGCAACGCGAGGAGCTGCGCGCGATCATCGTCAACGCGCGCCAGGCCAGCGAGCAGCTCAACTCGACCCTGGCCACCACCAACCAGGCCGTGCAGGACATCGACCGCGAACTGGTCGACAAGCTGCCCGCGCTGGTGTCGAAACTCGACAACACGCTGGCCAACCTCGACCGCACCGCGCTCAGCGCCAACGGCATCCTCAACGAGAACCGCGCCGCGATCAGCAGCTTCGCCAACGATGGCCTGGCCCAGCTCGGCCCGACACTGGGCGAGCTGCGTGGGCTCGTACGCGATCTGCGCCGCATCAGCGACCGCCTCGACCACAACCCTGCCGGCTACCTGCTGGGCCGCGACGCGCCCAAGGAGTTCGAACCCGAATGAGCACCCTGCGCCCTTCCCTCCGCGCACCGGCCCGCGCCCTCGCGGCCGCGACGCTGTTCGCGCTCCTGGCCGGCTGCAGCCTGCTGGGCGGTGGCGAACGCGAACGCATCACCATCTATTCGCCCGACCCCCGGGTGCAGGCCGATCCCGCATGGCCTTCGGTGGGGTGGCAGCTCTCGCTGACCAACCCGGATGCGGAGCGGATGATCGACAGCCTGCGCATCGCGGTCCGCCCCAGCCCCAGCGAGTTGCAGGTCTACAAGGGTGCCAACTGGGCCAAACGCCCCAGCGACATGCTCCAGGACACGATCCTGCGGGCGCTGGAGGACTCGGGGAAGATTCCGGCCGTTGCGCGGCAGGGCAGCGGCATCGGCGCCGACTACAAGCTGGTGCTGGACCTGCGGCGTTTCGAAGCCGACTACCCGCAGCCGGGGGGATTGCCGGCGGCGACGATCGAGGTCAACGCCAAACTGCTGCACGCGCAGGACCAGCGCGTGGTGGCGGCCCGCACGTTCCTGCATGTCGAACCGGCGTCGACTGCAGCCGTCGCGGACGTGGTGACCGCGTTCGACCGTGCGCTGTCCACGCTGGGCGGCGACATGACCGGCTGGATCCTGACGACGGGCCAGCAGCACGAGGCCTCCGCGCACGACTAGTTTCGTGACCAGGGACGGAGCTGGCGGACGCCTGCCGCGTGGCCCGGAGGGCGTTGAGGGCCGCCGCGGTGCTTCAGTGCGGTGTTCGCTTGGGCATGCACCGCCCACGACGGCCGGTCCCTAGCCCACGGTCCCCTGCCCCCTGACAAACCGGAACGTCAGGTTCACGCGCTCCCCCACCGGTCGCGCCGTCCGCGGCAGCGCGTGGCGGTAGTGCCGCTGCGACCCCTCACCCATCACCAGCAGGCTGCCGGAAACCAGCTCCAGTGTCGCCTTCGTGTCGGCGCGTTCGACATGCTTGAGCGCGAACCGCCGGGTGGCCCCCAGGCTGACCGATGCGATGACCGGCGATGGCCCCAGGTCGCGCTCGTCGTCGCGGTGCCAGCCCATGCAGTCGCGTCCATCGCGGTAGCGGTTGACCAGCACGCTGTTGAACGGGACCCCGAGCTCGCGCGCCAGGCGGTCCCGCACGGGCTGCAGCACCGCCGGCCACGGCTGCGGCACGTGACGGGTGCCGGAATAGCGGTAGTGCGCGTCGGCGTCTCCGATCCAGCAACTCAGGCGCGGCGCGTCGTGCTCGCGTCCGAACAGGCGCACGCGATGCACTGCCCACGGCACCTGACCGATCAGCGCATGCAGCAGCGCCTCGGCCTCGCAGGGCCCCAACCAACGCGGGTCAAGCGCGACCCGGGCGTCCGGCAGCGGGATCGTTTCAAGGGCCATGCACCACGCTAGCACGGTGGATTTGCGACAATCCCGTCCCTTCCCGCGAGCCGCGACATGGAGCTGCCAGCATGAGCGAGACCACCCCCGACACCGAACGCGACGTCATGGAGTACGACGTCGTCACCGTCGGCGCCGGCCCGGCCGGGCTCTCGTTCGCCATCCGCCTCAAACAGCTCAACCCGGAGATCTCGGTCTGCGTGATCGAGAAGTCCTCGACCATCGGCGCGCACATCCTGTCCGGCGCGGTGATCGAAACCGGGCCGCTGGACGCGCTGCTGCCGGACTGGCGCGACAACCCGCCGCCGATCTGCGTGCCGGCGACCGAGGACGAGTTCTGGCTGCTGAGCAAGGACGGCGGCCGCAAGCTGCCGGTGCCGCCCGGCATGCACAACGACGGCAACGTGATCGTCAGCCTGGGCGCCATGTGCGCATGGCTGGCGCCGCAGGCCGAGGCGCTGGGCGTGGAGATCTACCCCGGCTTCGCCGCCGCCGAAACGTTGCATGACGACGCCGGCGCGGTGGTGGGCGTGCGCATCGGCGACATGGGCGTCGCCCGCGACGGTTCGCACAAGCCCGGTTACACCGCCGGCATCGACATCCGCGCCAAGGTCACCGTGCTGGCCGAGGGCGCACGCGGCCACCTGACCAAACGGCTGGTGAAGCGCTTCAAACTCGATGCCGACAGCGACCCGCAGGGCTATTCGATCGGCATCAAGGAGCTGTGGCAGGTGCCGGAGGGGCGGACATCGCCCGGCAAGGTCGTCCACAGCTTCGGCTGGCCGGCCGACAGCGCGACCTACGGCGGCAGCTTCCTGTACCACCTGGACGACAACCGCATCGCGCTGGGCTTCGTCAGCGGCCTGGACTACAAGGACCCGAACTACCGGCCGTGGGAGGCCTTCCAGCAGTGGAAGAACCACCCGATGATCAAGCCGCTGCTGGACGGCGGCACGATCGAATCCGCCGGCGCACGCGCCATCGTCACCGGCGGCTGGCAGTCCCTGCCCAAGGTCGAGATGCCCGGCGCGCTGCTGATCGGCGACACCGCCGGCCTGCTCAACGTGCCCAAGGTCAAGGGCACGCACCAGGCGATCCGCAGCGGCATGCTGGCCGCCGAGCACCTGGCCGCCGGCGCGCTGGCCCCCACGGGTTTCGATGCGAAGCTGCGTGCGTCCGACGCGATGGCCGAGCTGCGCAAGGTCCGCAACATCAAGCCCGGCTTCAAGCGCGGCCTGTGGTTCGGCCTGCTCAATGCCGCATGGGAAACCGTCACCGGCGGCCGCTCGCCTTGGACCTTGAAGAATTCGCCGGACTGGTCGTCGCTGGAGAAGCTCGACGCCTATGACTCACCGGACCGCCACTGGGGCGAGCGTGAACTCCCCCCGCGCGACCGCCTGGCGGGCGTGTACTTTGCCGCCACCGAGCACGACGAGGACCAGCCGATCCACCTGCACGTGCTCGACCCCAGCATCTGCGTCACCCGCTGCACGCAGGAGTACGGCAACCCCTGCACCCGCTTCTGCCCGGCGGCCGTCTACGAGATCGTTGACGACCCCGACGGCCCCGCCGGCACCGGCAAGCGCCTGCAGATCAACGCCGCCAACTGCGTCCACTGCAAGACCTGCGACATCAAGGACCCGTACGAGATCATCGACTGGGTCACGCCGGAGGGCGGGTCGGGGCCGAATTACCGGAACCTGTGAGCACGGCGCGGCCCAATATGGTTCCAAGGCGCAGCGCAGTCTGAAGTGGTGGGGATCCCGGTCAGTCGTAGACCCTCCATGAACCATCGGTCACAGTGGCTAGCCCGATCGACGCGCTGCTTTCTGCCGATGGCCAAATCACGTTGGACCCACGCGATGAATGACGCCAGAAGAGATCCGAGTTGCCGTCGCCATCGAAATCGCCAACGGCCCCGATCTGCCAACCGATGTCGGCGACCGCGGCAACGTGCAATCGGGTTTCAGCGTTCGCGGATCGCCAGATCGTGTTGGCACCCGAGCTGCGGTTTCGCCATACCACATCCGAATAGCCATCCCCGTCGAAGTCACCGGCTCCGGCCACCTGCCATGTGGTGCCCGACACCTTCGCGACCGCAGTCTGGTCGGAATAACGGCCTGCCGACCAGAAGACGTTTGAACCGGTTTCGAAATTTCGCCAGAAGAGGTCGTCCCGGCCATCGCCGTCGAAATCACCGACCGTGACGATACGCCACGCTCGATCCCTAATCGTGGTAACTGCCTGCTGCGTACCGTAATTTGCTGAGAGCCAGATGCCGCCTTGGCCATTGCTCGTGTTGTACCAGGCGACATCGTCAATACCGTCGCCATTGAAGTCTCCGATGCCACTGACCTGCCATGAGAGATTGTTAACGGACTGCACTGCTTGCTGGGCCCTATAGTCCCCACCAAGCCAGATCGTGTTAGCTCCGGTCCTGAAGTTTCTCCACAGCACGTCAGACTGCCCATCACCATTGAAGTCACCAACGCCTGCAATGTCCCACGCTGTATCGGTTACGGTGGTCACCGATTGTTGGTCGGCAGCGTCGCCCGCGAGCCAGATCGTGCTCCGCCCGGTACCCACGTGGTGCCAGAACAGGTCGGCCACGCCATTGGCGTCAACATCGAATCCTGGATCAGGGCTGCCACCATCCGGCAAACTCGTCGCGCGGAAGGTCGCGATGGTAGGAATTGTTTGGCGCAAGCCTCGGGCGTTGTCCGCCTCGTTTGCAATACCGCATGCTAGACCACCACAGATGGTGACAACAGGATTGGAGAACACCCGGTAGCCCGTCTGGCCTGAATCGCCGTACGCCATCACCGTGTAGAAGTTTCCATTGCCCGAGCCGGTCTTGTATCCAAACGAGTAATCGAAAGCCCCGTAGCTGTCGCCTGCAGTTTCCTCATCATGCTGCGCACCCATGTTGTGCCCGACTTCGTGGGCGAATGTTTCCTCGCGGCAGAAGTAGGTCTTGCCATCTGTCCCCTGGTCTTGGCCATCGCTCACGACGGAATAGCCGAAGAACTCGTCGCTCTGAGAAATACTCGAGCGATCGCCGCCAATGAGCCAAGCGATTCCGCAGCCGTCGTTCTCAGGATCCTTGAACTGTCGTACGAGGACCACGAGGTCCGCGCCGTACTGATCCCGCGCCGCACGCAGTGCATTGAAGGCCGGTGCCGGCGCGGTCTGGGTCGAAGGGGCCTTGAAACCCGTCAGCTCTTCAAGCGCAGTGCCGTTGCCGGTCGCATCCGCGTAGGTGACCTGCATGGAATGGACGAGACGCAACCGGCCATCCACCTGGCTGTTGGCATACGCCTGGTTGGTGATGTCCACCAGGTTGTGGACACGCGTCACCGCAGCGGAGCTTCCACCGCGGGCGGACGCGAAGCCGTTGGTGTAGCCCACCAGCACGTCGACCGTGGTGGTCGCGTTTGCAGTGGCGGCCTGGGGTTGCGCTCCCGCCATCGCCATGCCGGACGACGCCCCGGATGCGGACGTCAGCTTCGGCGGTACCAGGTAGTCGGGACCGTCGGGATGGGTTGCGTTGTTGCGGATATCCGCCAGCTGGCGCGGATCCGCCGACACCACCCAGCCCGCGCCATCGGCCATCGTCAAACGCAGGGGTGGCAGGTCGTTGCCCTGCGGCACGGAGCCGAACACGGCCTCGGGTCCGAAGGTGATCACGGCGTCCTGGCCCGGGGCATCCGGATTGCGACCGATCCAGCTCCAGTTGCCGTCCGGGTGCTCGACGTGGCGTGCGTAGTCCAGGGCGATCGGCGTGCCATCGGGCGCGGTGATGCGCATCCGCCCGCTCACCACGGCGGCCATCGCGTGCTCCTCGCTCAAACGCGTGGCGTGCCAGGTGTAGGCGCCCGTGCGTCGGACCACCGGGGCGGCGGGGTACTGCAGCAGGTCGCCGCGATCAGGCGCGCTGGCAAACCCGATGGGCCGCACGCCGTCCACTGGTGAACTGGATGCCACGCCAGGCGCGGTTGCCACGACCTGCTGTCGGCCGTCCTCAGCCAGTCCAAGACCGGCGGACCAGTCGTTCGAGCAGCCGGCCAGAACGGCCGCTGCCAGCACCCATGCAAATCTGGTGTTCATCGGCAAACCCTATGGTGGAAACGAGTGCCGGCGAGGCCGGCCGAAGGCCATCCCCTGACCCTCGAGCCCGGAGTCTACGCGGCCTTCACGCTGCAACACCAAGTACGCGGTCCCGAACCGGCCAGATTCACCGGTTCAGGTTGCTGCGGATTCAGACCAAACTGAACGAGTCAGTTGAACGGGCAGCCCGTTTTCGCCTTGAGTTCGTCCGCATCAACGCCCGGCGCCGTCTCCACCAGCACCAGCCCACCGTCGGTGACATCGAACACGGCCAGGTCGGTGATGATCCGGTCCACCACGCCCACGCCGGTCAGCGGCAGCGTGCACTCGGGCAGGATCTTGTGGCTTCCGTCCTTTGCGGTGTGCTCCATCAGCACCACCACGCGTTTGACGCCGGCCACCAGGTCCATGGCGCCGCCCATGCCCTTGACCATCTTGCCGGGCACCATCCAGTTGGCGAGGTCGCCGCGGTCGGTCACCTGCATCGCGCCGAGGATCGCCAGGTCGATGTGGCCGCCGCGGATCATCGCGAACGAGTCATGGCTGCCGAAGTAGCTGGCGCCCTTGCGCGCGGTCACCGTCTGCTTGCCGGCGTTGATCAGGTCGGCGTCGACCTCGTCCTCGGTCGGGAACGGGCCGATGCCCAGCAGGCCGTTCTCGCTCTGCAGCCAGACGTCCACGCCCTCGGGGATGTGGTTGGCCACCAGCGTCGGCAGGCCGATGCCGAGGTTCACGTAGGCACCGTCGGTCAGCTCGCGCGCGGCGCGCTGCGCCATCTCGTCACGGGTCCAGGCCATTACTTCGCTCCTCGCACGGTGCGCTGCTCGATGCGCTTCTCGGGGGTCGGGTTGTGCACGATCCGGTCGACATAGATGCCCGGCAGGTGCACGTGGTCGGGATCGATGTCGCCGACTTCCACCACCTCCTCGACTTCGGCCACGCACACCTTGCCGGCCATCGCGCACGCCGGGTTGAAGTTGCGCGCGGTCTTGCGGAAGACGAGGTTGCCGGCCCTGTCGGCCTTCCATGCCTTCACCAGTGAAACGTCGGCGGTCAGCGCGGTCTCCAGCACGTAGTGCGTGCCATCGAACTCGCGCGTTTCCTTGCCTTCGGCCACCACGGTGCCGTAACCGGTGGCAGTGAAGAACGCCGGGATGCCGGCGCCGCCGGCGCGCAAGCGCTCGGCCAGCGTTCCCTGCGGGTTGAACTCCAGCTCGAGCTCACCGGCCAGGAACTGCCGCTCGAACTCCTTGTTCTCACCCACATAGGACGAAATCATCTTGCGGATCTGCCGGGTCTCCAGCAGCAGGCCCAAGCCGAAGCCGTCGACGCCGGCGTTGTTGGAGATCGCGGTCAGGCCCTTGGCGCCGGAATCGCGCAACGCGGCGATCAGCGCCTCGGGGATGCCGCACAGGCCGAAGCCGCCGACGGCCAGCGTCTGGTTGTCGGCCACCAGGCCCGCGAGCGCGGAAGTTGCATCAGCGTAGACCTTGCCGCGTTCGCCGACGGACTGACTTTTCCCTTTGGCGTCCATCTCACTCATAACAACTCACTCCTCTCAAGACAGGCGCAGGCGGGCGCCGGCGCGACCGGGCTACTGCGCGAAAGTCTGCTCTGCAGCTGGCGACCTGGGCATTGGCCAATCGAGCAACACCCGGCCGACCCCATCCTCGTGGTAGGTCTTTCCCTCTCCCGGCGGCGTGACCGTCACGATCACCGTACCAACGCCCTTCTTCGCGTACTTGACGCGAATATTGTCGCTCTGCGGACTGCTCCGGTCGCGCTCAGCGAACCCTGCCGAAACCAGCGATCCATTGATCGATTCGAATACCGACTGCTGATCGCCTTCCAGATACTCAAGGCCGACGCGGCGGCGTGCTGGACGATCGGGACGCTCCAGCACCTCGTCGTTGCGCAGGTGGTACCGAAAGCCGAGTTCAACGCCCTCAGGCAGTGGCTGCTCCAACTGGCGTGCACGTGCAGGCCGATCGGTTCCGGCCGCTGCGGAATCGGTGCTGGGTGCTTGGACGGCGCCCGTTTCATCGCGCTCCCCGCAAGCTGCGACGAGCGTTACGAGTGCGACGGCAAGGAATGTCTTCTTCATGGGGGTACTCGCGATTGATCTTGTCTGAAGATGGAGGAGGCTTAAACGACGGCGTTCACGATGGCGGTCGCCAGTGCTTCCGGATCATGGTTCACCGTATCCAGCTCGATCTCGGCCGCCTCCGGCCGCTCGTAGTCTGAGTCGATGCCCGTGAAGTTCTTGATCTCGCCGGCGCGCGCCCTCGCATAGAGGCCCTTCACGTCACGCTTCTCTGCAACCTCAAGCGGAGTGTCCACGAAGACTTCTATGAACTCCCCATCGGCGAACATCTCCCGCGCCATTCGCCGCTCGGCGCGGAACGGGGATATGAAACTGACGAGGACGATCAGACCCGCATCGGCCATCAGCCTGGCGACCTCCGCCACGCGGCGGATGTTCTCGACCCGGTCTTCGTCAGTGAAGCCCAGATCCTTGTTCAGGCCGTGACGGACGTTGTCACCGTCAAGAATGTAGGTGTGGTGGCCCATCGCCAGCAGCTTTTTCTCCACGAGGTTGGCGATGGTGGACTTGCCGGAGCCGGACAGGCCGGTAAACCAGACGCAGCGTGGCGTCTGGTGCTTGATCCGCGCGCGCGCAGCCTTGTCGACATCGACATGCTGCCAGTGGATGTTGCCCGCGCGGCGCAGCGCGAAGTCCAAGGTGCCTGCCGCGACCGTCCCATTGGTCTGTCGGTCGATGAGGATGAAGGCACCGAGGTCGCGGTTGTCTGCGTACGCCTCGAAAGCCACGGGCTGATCCAGGTACAGGTTGACCTGCGCGACTTCATTCAGCTCAAGATGCTTGGCTGCCAGTTGGTCCTGTGTGTTGACGTCGACCTTGTGCTTGATCTCGGTGACCTGCGCACTGACGGTACGGCTGCCGATCTTCAGCCAGTAGGGCCGCCCCGGCAGAAGCGGTTGCTCGCCGAGCCACAGCAGGTGGGCGGCGAACTGGTCGGCCACCTCCGACGGATCGCGGGCAGCGGCAATAACGTCACCGCGGCTGGCATCCACCTCGTCCTTCAGGGTGAGGGTGACGGCCTGGCCCTCGCTCGCGCGGTCTAGGTCGCCATCGGCGGTGACGATGGCCGCGACCTTGGAACGCTGGCCCGATGGCAGTACCGCCACCTCGTCGCCCACCGACACACTGCCGCCGACGATCGTGCCGGCGAACCCGCGGAAATTCTGGTTAGGCCGGCATACCCACTGGACCGGCAGCCGGAATCCACGGTCCCGGGAGACCCGGGCGACCTCTACCGTTTCGAGGTGTTCCAGCAGGCTGGGGCCGTCATACCACGGCGTAGCCTCGGACAAGCCCAACATGTTGTCGCCCCTGAGCGCCGACAGCGGGATGGCAGTGACATGCTTGATACCCAGCTGTCCGGCGAGTTCGGCATAACCGGTGCTGATGGCATCGAAAACAGCCCGGTCATGGTTCACCAGGTCCATCTTGTTCACCGCCAGCACCACGTGTTTGATGCCCAGCAGCGACACGATGTAGCTGTGCCGGCGGGTCTGGGTGAGCAGGCCCTTGCGAGCGTCAACGAGCACGATCGCCAGGTCCGCGGTTGACGCGCCGGTGGCCATGTTGCGGGTGTACTGCTCGTGGCCGGGGCAGTCGGCAACGATGAACTTGCGCTTGTCGGTACCGAAAAAGCGGTACGCCACGTCGATGGTGATGCCCTGTTCGCGCTCGGCGGCCAGGCCGTCCACCAGCAGAGCGAAGTCGATTTCACCATTCTGGGTGCCGTGCCGCTTGCTGTCGGACTCCAGCGCGGCCAACTGGTCGTCAAGCAGCAGCTTGGTGTCATGCAGCAGCCGCCCGATGAGCGTGCTCTTGCCGTCGTCGACGCTGCCACAGGTGATGAAGCGCAGAAGGCTCTTGGTTTCGTGCTGCTGCAGGTATGCGGCCACGGCCGCTCGTGCGTTGGTACTCGAGACGTCCATCAGAAGTAGCCCTCCTGCTTCTTCTTTTCCATCGACGCGGTGGGGTCCTGGTCGATTACGCGGCCCTGTCGTTCAGAGGTGGTGGACACCAGCATCTCTGCAATGATGGCCTCGAGATTGTCGGCCTCGGACTCGATGGCACCGGTCAGCGGATAGCAGCCCAAGGTACGAAACCGGACCTTCTTCAGCTGCGGCTTCTCCCCTTTGCGCAGGGGCAAGCGCTCATCGTCGACCATGATCAGCGCGCCATCACGCTCGACGACCGGGCGCGGCTTGGCGAAGTAGAGCGAAGGCACCGGTATGTTCTCGCGGAAGATGTAGAGCCACACGTCCAGCTCGGTCCAGTTGGAGATCGGGAACACCCGCACCGACTCGCCCTTGTGGATCCGGGTGTTGTAGAGGTTCCACAGTTCGGGGCGCTGGTTCTTGGGGTCCCATCGGTGCTGGGCATTGCGGAAGCTGAAGATCCGCTCCTTGGCTCGCGATTTCTCCTCATCGCGGCGGGCGCCGCCGATGGCGGCGTCGAAGCCCCACTTGTCCAGCGCCTGCTTCAGGGCCTGGGTCTTCATTACGTCGGTATGAACCGTGGCGCCATGGCTGATGGGGCCTATCCCCTGTGCCAGGCCATCTGGGTTGGTGTGGGTGCGGAGCTCGACCCCTGTTTCCTGCGCACGCTGGTCGCGAAACGCGATCATCTCGCCGAACTTCCAGCCCGTGTCCACGTGCAACATCGGAATCGGCGGACGGCCGGGATAGAACGCCTTGACAAGCAGATGCAGCAACACCGAGCTGTCCTTGCCTACGGAGTACATCATCACCGGATTCTGGAACCCGGCGGCTACCTCGCGAAGGATATGGATGCTCTCGGCCTCGAGGCGGTCGAGGTGGGAAAGAGGGGGTAGGTCCAACATGGGGCGTCCTGAGTTGCAGTCGACTCAACTTGACCGCTCAGAATACCGCGTGCTGCAGCGCTCGAATACATGCGTGAGATGCGGGCATGCGGCCCAGCGGCACCTTTATTACAATCGCCGCCCGCTGCGGCCTCGCAGTCAGACCAGGGACGGCCCGGCAGCCGTCGCCCCGCGAACGAGACCCCTGATGGACTGGAAGCAGTCATTCACCCGATACGCCGCCGACCCGTTCTCCGGCTGGCCCGAGGATCGCCCCTTGCAGGCGCGCAAGCTTGTAGAGTCTCTCGGCCGCTACGCTGCTGCCCGTTCGATGCAGCCCGACGCTGCGATCAATGGAGCTATCGTCTCGGCAAGCGAAAGGTCGGTACGCCCGGCGCCGACGTTATTCCTCATCAACTGCGGGAGCTCCGGCTCCCATTGGGTCGAGGCCATGGTGGCGGCTTTGGGAGGCGTTTACGCATGCGGCGAGGTCTACTTGCCCCCGGGCATCGATCTTGGCGGACTCGAGACGCAGGAACGGGTGGCATTCATTGATGCCCTGCACCAGTTGCACATGGAGCATCCCGCGGCCGTGGACCCTTCGGACATACTTATCAATTCCGCGCACAGTTGGGGGCCGCACGATGCGATGGGCGCGTCGGCTGCTGCGGTCCTGCTCGTGCGCGACCCCATCGATGTCGTAGCTTCACGGACATTCCGCAAACCGCGCCTGCGCCGCTATTTGACGCCGGACGCCAGCGACTCGGAATACCTAGATCGCAACATCGCGTATGTGGATAAGTTCTACCGCTCGGCCTTGCGCCGCAAACCCGCGCATGTGATCCGCTACGAGGACTTCACCTCCCAACCGGTTGAAACGCTGGGCAGACTGGCCACCCTGCTTTCACGCAAACCGGATCAGGAGCGGCTCGACGAGATCGTGCGGACCTACTCAGCCGCGGGTCAGCAGGACAGTGGACGCCGCCTGAGCAATGTATTCCAGGGACCGCGCGTCAGCACCGACCCGGATCTGCGTCAAACGCTGACGACGCGGCTCGCCCGGATTCGCTCCGATCTCGGCTACGGGTAAGCCTTCGAGCCATCTGGGAATGCCCGGCGTGCCGGTCCCGGTTAGAATTGGTTCTTGCCATTCCCGCGCAATGCATGCCCGTGGCGGCGTTGCACGAATCCAGAACTGCTGAAGGAACCCCCGCACGATGAAAATCCTCGTCGGCTACAAGCGCGTGGTGGACTACAACGTCCGCATCCAGGTCAAGCCGGACGGCTCCGGCGTGGTCACCGACGGCGTCAAGCTGTCGGCCAACCCGTTCGATGAGATCGCGCTGGAAGAGGCGCTGCGGCTGCGTGACAAGGGCATCGCCACCGAGGTCGTGGTCGCCACCATCGCACCGGCCGACGCCCAGGCCCACCTGCGCAACGGCCTGGCCATGGGCGCCAACCGCGCCATCCACGTGGTCGCCGACAGGCCGATCCAGTCGCTGACCGCCGCCCGCACCTTCCTCAAGCTGATCGAGAAGGAGCAGCCGGACCTGGTGATCCTGGGCAAGCAGGCCATCGACGACGACGCCAACCAGACCGGCCAGATGTTGGCCACCCTGTGGGGCCGTCCGCAGGCGACGTTCGCCTCCAAGGTCGAAGTGGCCGACGGCAAGGCCACCGTGACCCGCGAGGTCGATGCCGGCCTGGAGACGCTGGAGGTCGACCTGCCGGCGGTGGTCACCACCGACCTGCGCCTGAACGAGCCGCGCTTCATCAAGCTGCCCGACATCATGAAGGCCAAGAGCAAACCGCTCGAGACCATCGCCTTCGACGACCTGGGCGTGGACGTGGGTGACACCCTCAAGACGCTGTCGCATTCCGCCCCGCCCAAGCGCGGCAAGGGCGTGATGGTGAAGGACGCCGCCGAGCTGGTGGCCGCGCTCAAGCAGAAGGGACTGCTCTGACGCCGGCGCATCGTCCGACGACGCGCGCGCAGCTGCCCTTACCCACCGCTATTTGATTCCCGCGTCAGCGGGAATGACGGAACAGGAACCACCCGCCATGTCCAAAGTCCTCATCGTCGCCGAGCACCTCAACGGCCAGCTCAACGGGTCCACCGCCAAGTGCGTGACCGCCGCGCAGGCGCTGTCGCCGGAGGCCATCGACGTGGTCGTGCTGGCCGCCGACCCGAGCGAGGTCGCCGCGCAGGCCGCCAAGCTCGACGGCGTGGCCCGCGTGATCGCTGTGGCCAACCCCGCCAACGAGCACGCCATCGCCCAGGTGCTGGCGCCGCAGGTGGCCCAGCTGGCCGACGGCTACAGCCACGTGTTCGGCCCTTCCACCACCTTCGGCAAGGACTTGATGCCGTGTGTCGCCGCGCTGCTGGGCGTGGCGCAGGTGTCGGACGTGATGGCTGTCGAGGGCAGCCACACCTTCAAGCGCCCGATCTACGCGGGCAACGCCATCGTGACCGTCGAGGCGCCGGCCGACCACACCGTCGTCGCCACCGTGCGCACCGCGTCGTGGTCCGAGGCCGGCCAGGGCGGCAGCGCCGGGGTCGAGAACGCGTCGGTCGACGCCGAGCTGCCGACGCACACCCGTTTCGTCGGCCTGGCCGCCGGCGAGTCCGACCGCCCCGATCTCCAGAGCGCCAAGCGCGTGGTCTCCGGCGGCCGCGGCGTCGGCTCGGCGGAGAACTTCAAGATCATCTACGACTTCGCCGACAGGATCGGCGCCGCCGTGGGCGCCTCGCGCGCTGCCGTGGACGCCGGCTACGTCCCCAATGAGATGCAGGTCGGCCAGACCGGCAAGATCATCGCTCCGGAGCTTTACATCGCCGTCGGCATCTCCGGCGCGATCCAGCACCTGACCGGCATCAAGGACGCCGGCACCATCGTGGCGATCAACAAGGACGCGGACTCGGCCATCTTCGAGATCGCCGACATCGGCCTGGTGGGCGACCTGTTCAAGGTGCTGCCGGAGCTCGAAGCGGCGCTGGGCTGACCCGGTATGCAGGGCGTGGACAAGAAGGTGATGGTGGTGTTCGGCACCCGGCCGGAAGCCATCAAGATGGCGCCGGTAGTGACGGCGCTCCAGGCGATGGATGGGGTCGAGACGCTTGTCGCGGTCACCGCCCAGCACCGGCAGATGCTGGATCAGGTTCTGGACCTGTTCGACATCTCGCCCGATGACGACCTGGATGTAATGGAGCCCGGACAGACCCTCCCGGGCGCCTTTTCCAAGATCCTCCTCGGAATGGGCCGCGTGCTCGAGTCCAGGCGGCCTGACCTGGTATTGGTCCACGGCGATACCAGCACGACACTGGCCACCGCCCTTGCGGCGTTCTACGCAAAGGTACCCGTTGGCCACGTCGAGGCCGGTCTGCGCACCGGCAACATGCAGGCACCGTGGCCCGAGGAAGCGAATCGGCGTTTGACCGCTCCGCTGACTTCGCTCCATTTCGCGCCGACCACCCGGTCCCGCGACAACCTGCTTGCCGAGGGCATGCACGGTGAACATGTGCATGTCACCGGCAACACCGTTATCGATGCATTGCTTGCAGTGGCTGCGCGGATCGAATCGGACGGCCGGCTCAAGGAATCCCTCGCCGCGAAGTTCCCCTTCCTGGACGGGTCGAAGCGGCTTGTCCTCGTGACCGGACATCGCCGTGAGAACTTTGGAGGCGGCTTCGAGCAGATGTGCGCGGCCCTCGCCGACCTTGCCGACCGCGGGGATGTGCAGGTTGTCTACCCCGTGCACCTCAACCCGAACGTCCAGGAGCCGGTCAACCGCATCCTGGGCGACCGCCCGGGCATCATCCTGATCGAGCCGCAGGAGTACCTCCCCTTCGTCTACCTGATGACGCGCTCGTACCTGATCCTGACCGACTCGGGAGGCGTGCAGGAAGAAGCGCCTTCGCTGGGCAAGCCGGTCCTGGTGATGCGCGAGACGACCGAGCGCCCCGAGGCCGTAGAAGCCGGCACCGTCCGCCTTGTCGGCACCAACCGGGACAGGATCGTCGCGGAAGCCGTGCGCCTGTTGGACGACCCTGGTGCGTACGACGCCATGTCGCGAGCGCACAACCCTTACGGCGACGGCCATGCCGCGTCGCGTATTGCCGCCTTGATTGGCGGACGCGACGATGTCGCCCCGTTCGTAACGCCACAAACGGAGGCCGTGCCATGACCGCCATCCAGCCCGTGATCCTGTCAGGCGGCTCCGGAACCCGGCTGTGGCCGTTGTCGCGCTCCGCGCATCCGAAACAGTTTCTGCCCCTTGACGGCGACCGTTCGATGCTCCAGGACACCTGGGGTCGCGTTGCGCCGATCGCGGGTGCCCCGGCGCTCGTGGTGGCAAACGAAGAGCACCGGTTCATGGTTGCCGAACAGTTGCGCCAGACGGGCTGCAGGGATGCCACCATCCTGTTGGAGCCGGTGGGTCGCAACACGGCCCCTGCGATCGCGGTCGCGGCACTGGAGGCACAGGTCAACGGCCAAGATCCGCTCCTGCTGGTGTTGCCCTCCGACCATGTCGTCCGGGACGAGGCCGCTTTCCGCGAAGCCATTGTTGCGGCGGCAGCGGCCGCCGAAGCAGGGCATCTGGTCACCTTCGGGATTGTTCCGACCGGGCCGGAGACCGGCTACGGCTATATCAGGGCGGGCGAGGGAACGGGCGCTGCGAAGCCCGTCGCATCGTTCGTCGAAAAGCCCGACCATGAAACGGCTCAGGGCTATGTGACATCCGGCCAGTACTACTGGAACAGCGGGATGTTCATGTTCCGTGCGTCGCGCTACATCGCCGAGCTTCAACGCAGCCAGCCGGACATGGTCGCCGCGGCCCGCTCCGCTCTGGAGCGTGCGCGGCGGGACGCTGACTTCGTGCGTCTCGACCCCGAGGCCTTTGCCGCGTCGCCCTCCGATTCGATCGACTACGCGGTCATGGAGAAGACCGCGGACGCGGTCGTGGTTCCGATGGCGGCCGGTTGGAACGATGTCGGCTCCTGGGCCGCCCTTTGGCAGATTGCCGAGCAGGACGGGGATGGAAACGCTCACCACGGCGACGTCCTCGCGCGCGACTGCCGCAACTCGCTGGCGTGGGCCGACGGCCGCCTGGTTGCTCTGCTGGGACTGGACGACGTCATCGTCGTCGACACGGCGGATGCACTCCTGGTGGCCCACAGGGACAAGGCCCAAGGCGTCAAGGACATCGTCGAGGCGCTCAAGCGGGCCGGGCGCCCTGAAGCCAGCTTTCACCGGAAGGTCTACCGGCCCTGGGGCGCCTACGATTCCATCGACCTGGGCGAGCGTTTCCAGGTCAAGCGCATTACCGTCAAGCCCGGGGCGACACTCAGCCTGCAGATGCACCACCATCGTGCCGAGCATTGGATCGTCGTCAGCGGCACGGCCCGGGTCACGCGCGGCGAGGACACATTCCTGCTGACCGAAAACCAGAGCACCTACATCCCGATCGGGGTCACGCACCGGCTTGAAAATCCCGGACAGCTTCCGCTTGAACTTATCGAAGTGCAGTCGGGCAGCTACCTGGGTGAAGACGACATCGTCCGCTTCGACGACGTCTACGGCCGCACAGGCTGACCCGTCACACGCAAGCAACCACAGGAGAAAGCATTGGCCAGCACCCCCCGGGTCAGCGTCCTCGTACCGTGTTTCAACGAGGAGAACGCGGTCGACGAGACCATCCACAAACTCGACGCCGCGCTGTCGCCGCTGGGTGACTTTGAAATCGTCGCTATCGACGATGGATCCGTGGACCGGACACTCGAGCGCCTCAATGCGCTGGCAACCCGCTATCCACGGCTCCGGATTGTCGAACACGACCGGAATCGCGGCTATGGCGCCGCGCTGAAGACCGGCATGCGGCACGCCGCGTCCGACATGATCGCGATCACCGATGCCGACGGCACTTACCCGGTCGAGGACCTACCCCGCCTGGTCGAGCTTTCCGCCAACTACGACATGGTGGTCGGCGCACGCACGGGCAGCGACGTCACGTACTCGAAGATCCGCAAGATCCCGAAGTACTTCCTGCATCGCTGGGTGAACTGGATCGTCAACCTCAAGGTGCCCGACATCAATTCGGGGATGCGCGTGTTCCGCAAGGACATGGCGCAGAAGTTCGTCCGCATCCTGCCGAATGGTTTCAGCTTCACCATCACGATCACGATTTCCTCGCTGCGCAACAACTATCGCGTCCGCTACGAACCGATCAACTACTACCAGCGCACCGGCAAGTCGAAGATTCATCCGATCAAGGACACACTGCGCTTCCTGCAGATCATCGGCCGCACCGGGATGTACTTCGCGCCGCTGCGTATCCTTGCGCCGATCGTGGTCCTGCTTGGACTGGCGACGACAGCCAGCCTCGCGCATGACCTCTTCGTGTTGCGCGACCTCACCGAGAAGTCGCTGCTGCTGCTGGTCTCGACGTTCAACGTCGGGATGTTCGCGATGCTTGCCGACATGATCGACAAACGCAGCCAGGTATGAGCCGACAGGACGCCCCGGGCTTCGAGTACCGCGACAACGCCGAGCACCACGAGGCGCAAGCCCGGCTCGGGCATCTGACGGCGTACTACGCCTGGACGCTGGAGCTGTTCGGCCGGAACTTCGACGGCCCGGCAGCCGACGCGGGTGCCGGCTCGGGGCATTTTTCTTCGTTGCTAGCCGATCGCGTCGATCGGCTCGTCCTGCTGGAAGGTGGCGTCCAGAACCTGCAGGCACTGAGGGACCGGTTCGCATCGAGCGGCAGTGTCTCGGTCGAGGACTGCGACCTGACCTCTTGCGAGGAAACCCTCCGCCGCCATGGGGCCCGCAGCATCTTTACCTTGGACGTGCTCGAACACCTCCCCGATGACCTTGCGGTACTTCGCCAGTTCCATTCCGCGCTTCCACCGGGCGGCCGGCTGTTCATCAAGGTTCCCGCTCTCCAGTGGCTCTACGGCCCCGTAGATGAAGCCTCCGGCCACTACCGCCGTTACAGCCGGCGCGGCCTGAGTCGCGTCGTGCAGGCCGCGGGCTTCGACATCGACCGCTGCCACTACATGAACATTGCGGGGGTGGCGCCCTACTTCCTGAAATCGCGCGTCCTCAAGCGCCAGGAAAACTTCTCGCGCACGTTCACCGCCAAGCAGATCCGCCGGATCCAGCAGGTCATGCCGTACCTCAGGGTTATCGATCGGGTTACAGGCCCGTTCCTCGGGCTGTCCGTCGTGTGCGTGGCTACCCGCCGCTGACATGCGCTATCCGCTTGCGACCTATCTTCGGGCCGGAATTTTCTTCACCGTCTATGGGCTGGTGAAGTACCTGCCGCCGCCCATCGGGGATGTATGCCGATTTGCCGTTCTCAAGCTGTTTGTGGCGGAGCTGCACAGCTGGAAGGTCAAGGACGGTGTGACGGTCTGGTTCCCTGAGGGCGTCCGGATCGGCCGCCACGTCACCATCAACGAGAACGTGTTCCTGGACGGCTATGGCGGCCTTGAGATCGGCGATCACTGCCGCATTGCCCATGGCTGCTCCTTCATCAGCGAGGACCACGTGTTCGATGATCCCGTCATGCCCATCTGGCAGCAGGGCAAGCGCGGTGCGCCGATCAAGCTGGGGCAGGACGTCTGGCTCGGCTGTGGCGTGCGGGTGATGCGTGGCGTGACGATCGGCCGCGGGACCGTCGTCGGGGCGGGCGCCGTCGTGACGCGCGACCTGCCCGACGGGGTGATCGCGGTGGGCGTACCTGCCCGTGTCGTAGGGCGAAGGGGCGCAAATGCGACCCCGTGAGCAGGTCCGCGGCCTGGCGGGCGAAGGCTTGCGGATGGTTGCATTGTCGGGTGCCAGCCTGGCACTGGGATACGCGCTGACGTTTGCGCTGACCGACTGGGTCGGCTTTGACGCGCGGATTTCGTACACCGCCGCGCTGGTCATCTGCTCGATTGCCAACTTCTTCGCGTGCAGGCACTGGGTATTCCGTGGCCTCGCCGGCCCGCTGTGGGCGGAAGCACTGCGCTTCTTTCCATCGGTGCTCGCGTTCAGGGCATTCGAGGTGTTCCTGTTCTCGTGGCTGCTCGGCGCATTGCCGAACTATCACGCGACGTATTTCGTAACCGCGGCCATCGCGATGGCAGGCAAGTTGCTCGTCTCCAAGCTCTTCATTTTCCGGCGTCCACCGCAGACGCCCCTGGCATGAGCCCCGATCCATGACCATCCTCGTCACCGGCGCGGCCGGCTTCATCGGTGCCTACACGTGCCGCGCCTTGCAGGCGCGCGGTGATCGCGTGGTGGGGATCGACAACTTCAACGACTACTACGACCCGCGGTTGAAGCGGGACCGGGTGGCCGCCCTGTGTCCGGGACTGGAGCTGGTTGAAGCCGACATCGCCGACCTGGACGCCCTGCAGCGGACATTCGAGGCCGTGAAGCCACGCCGTGTGGTCCACCTCGCCGCGCAGGCCGGCGTGCGCTACTCGTTGACGCACCCGCATGCCTACGTGCGGAGCAACCTGGACGGGTTCGTCAACGTCCTGGAGCAGTGCCGGCATGGAGGCGTGGAGCATCTTGTCTACGCCAGTTCATCGTCCGTCTACGGCGACTCGGCAGCGCCGCCGTTCAGCGAGGACCAGCGCATCGACCGGCCACGCTCCCTGTACGCGGCGACCAAAGCGGCCAACGAGCTGATGGCGCACACGTACGCCCATCTCTACGGACTGGCCGCGACCGGCCTGCGCTTCTTCACCGTGTACGGCCCCTGGGGTCGTCCGGACATGGCACCGGTGCTGTTCTCCCGGGCGGTGTTGGCAGGCCGACCGATCCAGGTGTTCAACCACGGGGAGATGCGGCGCGACTTCACGCACGTAGATGACATCGTGCGGGGTGTGGTTGCGGCTTTGGACCGCCCTTCGGACGGTGCGCCGCCACACCGCGTCTTCAACCTCGGCAACCACGCCCCGGTGGAGCTCGAGCACTTCATCGACGTCATCGCGGCAGCCGCCGGGCGGCCCGCGGCGCGCCAGTACCGCCCCATGCAACCCGGGGACATGGTGGAAACGATGGCTGACACCAGCCGGGCTGCGGTCGCCCTCGGCTTCCGCCCCTCCACGCCCATCGAGACAGGCCTGCCACCCGTGGTCGAGTGGTGCGCCGACTACTTTGGCGACAACGTCTAGCCTCTGGACACCCCTCCGCGCCCTGGTCCATGGGCGTCGCCGCTGCCGTATCCCTGCAGGCCCAACCCGACCC
>CAMPJI010000017.1 GCA_946886865.1 uncultured Lysobacterales bacterium
GGCGGGAAGGCCCCTTCACCCGGGGATGCGACACGGTCTGCGCCATTGCCGCCGCAGCCGCTGAGTGCAAGGACAGCGCCGAAGGTCATCAGCAGCGTCCGGGAATTATTGCGAACGGACATTCTCACGTCTCCAAATCGAGGGGTGGGTCGAGCGCACACGAAACGAGGCCAACCGGCCTTCGCATGGCGGAGGTCGGGTCGCCTCATTCCCTGAGTGACGATTCGGGGAGTTGTTATAGGTTTGTTTAGTGACAGTTCCTTTGCGCTTTTGCGACGGTGCGAATTTCCACTGGTTGCGTTAGCGCGCCACGCCCAATGCCGCGCTCCTGCAACACCGCTGACACATGCCACGCGTAGCGTCGCGTGCGTGCACAGCGAAGCCATTCCATTGCAGGACGTCGAGGTCGACGATGCGCTGGCCGCGTGGATCGTCGACCAGGTGCGCGCGGGACAGCCGCCCGAAGCGGTGCTTGCGCCACTGGTGGAGCAAGGCTGGGACGAGGGCGCGGCGATCGATGCGGTCGAAAGCGTGACGCGTCGATTTCTCGAACAGCACGCCATCGACCAGGGGTTACCCGTTCCCGTGCGGGTGCCGGCGCCGATCGTCGCCAACGGCCGGGCGACGGTGGGCGCGGGCGACCGCCAGGTGCAGGTGCTGGCCAACCTCCTGCACCCGCGCGTGATCGTGTTCGGCAACGTGCTGTCGCACGACGAGTGCGATGCGCTCGTTGCCTCGGCCCGCAGTCGGCTGTCGCGTTCGTCGACGTTCAACCTCGACAGCGGGGTGGACGAGGTGCACGAGGGGCGCACCAGCCAGGGCATGTTCTTCGCGCGCGGCGCCGACGCGCTGTGCCGGCGGATCGAGGCGCGCATCGCCACGCTGCTGGACTGGCCGCTCGACCACGGCGAGGGCTTGCAGGTGCTCCGCTACGGCCCCGGTGCGGAGTACCGGCCGCACTACGACTACTTCGACCCGCAGCGGCCCGGCACGGCCACGCTGCTGGCGCGCGGTGGCCAGCGCGTCGCGTCCTTGGTGATCTATCTCAACACGCCCGAATGCGGCGGCGCGACGACCTTTCCTGACGCACGCTTCGAAGTCGCGCCGGTCAAGGGCAACGCGGTGTTCTTCAGCTACGACCGACCGCACCCCATGACCGGCACGTTGCATGGCGGCGCGCCGGTGATCGAAGGCGAGAAGTGGGTGGCGACGAAGTGGCTGCGCGAGCGGCAGTACGTCTAGTTGCGCACCTGCGCCGAGGTGGCGGCCCTGCAGGAGCGGCTTCAGCCGCGATGGCCAGTCAAGGCCCAGTGTAGGAGCGACGTCAGTCGCGACCAAATTCTGTTGGCGGGTGGGGTCGCGACTAACGTCGCTCCTACAAACCTCGCTCCTATAAATGTCCGACCACTTCATCGCGGCTGAAGCCGCGCCTACAACGCACCGGACTCGCCCGGCGTCTTGTCCGGGTACTTGCACAGGTCACGGATCACGCAGTTCGGGCAATCGGGCTTGCGCGCCTTGCACACGTAGCGGCCGTGCAGGATCAGCCAATGGTGCGCGTCCTGCAGGTAGTCTGCCGGCACGGCGCGCATCAGGCCGTCCTCGACCGCACGCACGTCCTTCCCCGGCGCCAGCCCGGTGCGGTTGGCGACCCGGAAGATGTGCGTGTCCACGGCCATGGTCGGCTCGCCGAAGGCGGTGTTGAGCACGACGTTCGCGGTCTTGCGGCCGACACCGGGCAGCGCCTCCAGCGCCTCGCGCTGGCGCGGCACGTCGCCGCCGTGGTCACGCAGCAGCTGCTCGGCCATGGCCACGACGTTGGCGGCCTTGGTGTTGTACAGGCCAATGGTCGAGATGTAGGGCTTCAGCCCCTCGACGCCGAGTGCCGCGATCGCCCCGGGCGTGTTCGCCACCGGAAACAGCCGCCGCGTCGCCTTGTTGACCCCGACGTCCGTGGCCTGTGCTGAAAGGGTCACGGCGACGAGCAGTTCGTACGGCGTCGCGAACTCCAGTTCCGTCGTCGGCTTGGGGTTATATGCCTTGAGTCGGGCGAACAGTTCTTCGCGTTGCGCAGCTGTGAGGCGCGAGCGGCGCGAAGTGCGCTTTCGGGGCTTGGTCGAGGTGGGCATCTGGGGGAGCGTTTTCCTGCCACGGATTACACGGATGAAAGGCGGATCAGCAGGGTGACGAGGCTGGATCCCCGGACGTCTCGACAATCGGATTGGCAGGTGCGGGTTCCCCACGCACGATTCCTGCTTCCATCGGTGTCACGCCGTGTGATCTGTGGAGAAATGTGTCTGGTCATCTACGGCTTTCGCGCAGCGGCACGCGCCTTCGCGCGCGCCAGGGCTGCAGCGGCGGCGGGAGGCAGGGCCGGTTTGGTGGGGGCGGGACCGGCCGGTGTACCGGTCGCGGCCGCAGGGGCGGCGCGGCGCGCGGCGCGCTCCTGCGCCCGACGCTGCAGCCGGGCCTCTCGCGCCCGGTACCGCTCGCGCGCCGCCAACGCGGCCAGGCGCTCGGTGCGCGCGGCCGTGACCGCGTTGGTGCAGTCGACGCTGCAGCCGGTGCAGGGCGCGGCACGCTCCAGCAGGCCGGCCTCGATGGCCGCGTCCACATCATCGATCCGCAGCGCCGACACGATCGCGTGTTGCGTGGCGCCGGCATGCCGACACCCACACCCGCTGCACGGCCGTGTGTCCTCGGAAGCCATGCAGGGGGCCGGTCAGCGGCCCTTGAACGCCGGCTTGCGACGCTCAAGGAACGCGCCGGTTCCCTCGCGCATGTCGTCGGTGGAGAACATCAGGCCGAACTGCGCGGTCTCGTAGGCCAGTCCTTCCTCGATGGACGACTCGCCGCCGAAATTCACGCAGTCCAGCACGCCGCGCATCGCCAGCGGCGCCGACGCTGCCAGTTGTTCGGCCAGCTTCATCGTTTCGGCTTCGAGGTCGGTCGCGGGGACAACGCGGTTGACGATGCCGAGCTCGCGGGCGCGGCTCGCGTCGATCGGCGCCCCCACCAGACACAGCTCCAGGGTCGCGGCGCGGCCGGCCAGCCGAAGCAGGCGCTGCGTGCCGCCGAAACCGGGGATCAGGCCGAGGTTGATCTCGGGCTGACCGACCTTGGCGGTATCGGCCGCCACGCGCAGGTGGCAGCACATGGCCAGCTCCAGTCCGCCGCCCAGCGCAAACCCGTTGATCATCGCGACCACCGGCTTGGACAGGGTTTCCACCGCGCGCATCATCCGCTGCCCGCGCAGCGAGAAATCGCGGCCCTGGACCGGGGTCAACGTGTTCATCTCGGCGATGTCGGCGCCGGCAACGAACGCCTTGGGCCCGGCGCCCGTCAGCACGATCGCGCGGACGGCGTCATCGCGGTCGGCGGCCTGGAACGCCTCGGCCAGCGCGTCGAGCGTGGCCAGGTTGAGAGCGTTCAGCTTGTCGGGGCGGTCGACGGTGATGCGGCGCACGGCGCCGATGTCTTCGATCAACAGGGGGGATGCGGACATGGATGACCCGTTCAGAGAGGAAAAGAGGGCGCGGCCGGGCGCTTGGAACTCCCGCGGGAGCACGGGGTCAGACGGTCGGCGTCAGTGGCAGTTAAGCCGTGCCGCCGTTATCCTAGCCCGTCAAGTCGGGGTCTTGTGACCCGGTTTGCGCACTCATCTCCGGGCACGATGCCCCGGACAAGCGGGGCGGCCCAGGCCGTCCCGAGCCATTATCGGAGGTTTTACCGAATGAAGTTGCGTTTGATCGCGGCCGCCGTCGCCGCAGTTGCCATGGCCGCCGGCAGCGCCGCCGCACAGGACATTTCCTCGGAGAAGGGCAAGCTGAGCTACGCATTGGGCTACGACTTGGGTCGCAACGCCATCGAGAGCGGCGAGCAGCTCGACGTCAACAGCATCGTCAAGGGCCTGCAGGACGGGTTTGCGAAGAAGGAGCCCGGCGTGCCGGTGGACCAGCTGCGCACCGCGGTGCAGAACATGCAGCAGCGCCAGCAGGCCAAGGCCAAGGCCGAGTGGGACCAGGCGGCTGCCACCAACAAGACCAAGAGTGACGGGTTCCTGGCGCAGAACAAGGCGAAGTCGGGCGTGCAGTCGCTGCCCAGCGGCGTCCAGTACCGCGTGATGGAAGCCGGCAACGGCGCCAAGCCGACCCAGGCCAGCACGGTCGAGCTGCAGATCGCCGGCCCCTACGCCTGGGGTGAGCGTCCTCAGCCGGCGCGTCCGGCACAGAACGTCCCGGGCATGAAGATCAGCGAGATCGAAATGCCGGCGATGCGCGAGGTGCTGCTGCAGATGCCGGCCGGCGCCAAGTGGGAGGTCACCCTGCCGCCGGAGCGTGCGTACGGTGCCAACCCGAACACGCCGTTCCCGCCGAACGTGGCCGTCCAGTTCGAGATCAAGCTCGTCAGCGTCAAGTGACGCCGTGGCGCGGCTGCGCACAGCGCAGCCGCCGTTGCCACGATGCCATCCCCGCGAAGGCGGGGATCCAGTGGCCCAAGCGTTGCCAGGTATCCTGAAAGACCATTGCGCCGGCCCACGCCGGCGCAATTCATTTCTGCCGCCAGCGAATCCAGCGCCCGCATTTGCCAGCACCTCTGCTTCCCGAGTCCGAATGAACAGCCCCACCTTCCGCGCCGTCCTCAGCCCGTGCATCGGCGTCTGCACCCTCGACGAGCAGGGCCTGTGCGAGGGCTGCCACCGCACCACGGGCGAGATCGCGCGCTGGTCGCAGATGGGCGACGACGAGCGCCTGCGCTGGATGGAGACGGTGCTGCCGGAGCGCGAAGCCAAGCGCGCGTGAGGTAGCCTTCCAGGATGCCCGAGCCGCACGCCGCGCCGCCCCCGCGCTCCCTGCACGACTACCCGTTGCTCGGTGACGCACTGCACCGGCTCGAGGCGCCGCCCACCGGCGGCGGGTGGAACCGGTCCGAACTGCACGACCTGATTCCCCACGATGCGGTGCTCGCGGAGGCTGCCGTGCTCGTCGGCCTGGTCCCCCGCGTGGGCGGGACGCGTGTGATCCTGACCCGGCGCACCGATGCGCTGCGGCACCATGCCGGCCAGGTCAGCTTTCCTGGCGGTCGGCTGGAAGCCGATGACGCCGACGCCGTCGCCGCGGCGGTGCGCGAAGCGGGCGAGGAAATCGGTCTGCCGCCGTCGCAGGTGGTGCCTCTGGGCTTTCTGGATCCGCTCGCGACGATCACCGGTTTCCGCGTGACGCCGGTGGTGGCAATCGTCGACGCCGGCTTCGAGCCGGTGCCGGATCCCAGCGAGGTCGCCGACGTGTTCGAGGTGCCGCTCTCGTTCCTCCTCGACCCGCGCAACCTCGCGTCGCATGTGCTGGACTACCGTGGACGTCCACGCGAGGTGCACGAATACCGCTACCCCGCGCAGCGCATCTGGGGCGCGACCGCCTCGATGCTGCTGAACCTGCGGACCCGACTGGAGGCAATCCGATGACACGACCCCTACAACCGGACTGGACCACGGTGGTCGATCCCGCCGATCTGCTCGCGGTGCTGGGCGAGGCCGACGTGGTGGTGGTCGACGCGCGCTTCTCGCCGGCCCTGCAGGCGGCACCGGATGTGGGGGAGGCGGCGTATCGGCAGTCGCACATCCCGGGCGCGCGTTACGCACACCTGGACCGCGACCTCTCCGGGCCGCCCGGCAGCGGCGAAGGGCGGCATCCGTGGCCGTCGGCGGAGGCCTTTGCCCGCGTGCTGTCGCGCTGGGGCGTGACGCCCGGGTCCCGGGTGGTCGCGTATGACGACGCCGGGGGGGCACTGGCTGCGGCCCGTGTCTGGTGCCTGCTGCGGATGGCCGGCCATCGGCGTGTTGCGGTGCTGGACGGCGGCTGGGCGGCATGGCGCGAACGCGGGTTCCCGGTGGACGCGGCGGTCCCGCCGGAAGGCGCCTCGACCTATCCCGTGCGCTTCGATGAGGCGGCCCTGCTCGACAGCGGCGCGGTTGGCCGGCACCTCGCCGGGGGCGGTGGCCTGGTCGACGCCCGCGCGCCGGAGCGCTTCCGTGGCGAGGTCGAGCCGATCGACCGCGTGGCCGGGCATGTCCCCGGCGCGATCAACCGGCCGTTCGTCGACAACCTGGAGGGCGGACGCTTCAAGTCGCCCGAACGTCTGGAGAGCGAGTTCAAGGCGATGCTCGGCGATCGCCCGGCGGGCGGGTGGGTCGCCATGTGCGGCTCGGGCGTCACGGCGTGCCACCACCTGCTGGCGATGGCCCATGCGGGCCTGCCCGGTGCACGACTGGCGACGGGTTCCTGGAGCGGCTGGATCGAAGACCCGGCACGCCCCGTCGCGAAAGGTGCGGTGTAGGAGCGGCTTCAGCCGCGACCAGTGACGGCACGCTCGCGAGCGAAGCCCCAGATGGTTCTCTAGGAGCGACGTAAGTCGCGACACGCCAGCGTCAACAGACGGCGCGGTCGCGACTCACGTCGCTCCTACAGGAGGCCTGTACCAGTAGGCCGACGTTACTTCCCCAGCCGCGCCACCAGCGCCCGCAGCGCCTGCTGGCAGTCCGGCCGGTACCAGGCCTCGATGAAGCGCTCCAGCTGGATGTGTTGCGGTTCCAGGGCCTCGATAAGGTCGGCGCGCGCCATCGCACGCGTGGCCAGCATCGCCTCGCGCGGCAGCGCGACCAGGTGATCGAGCCAGACGGTGGCACGCTGGACGACGCTGTCGATGTCGACCACTTCGTCCACCAGCCCGACGCGAAGCGCATGTTCGGCATCGACCATGTCGCCCGATACCAGCATGCGTTCCGCGCGGTAGGGGCCCACCACGCGGCGGAGCAGGCGCTGGACGCCTTCCGGTGCGGCCAGTCCGACCCGGGTTTCGTTGAGGCCGATGCGGTACGGGCCCGAGGCCATCACCCGGTAGTCGCAGCAGAGCGCAAGCACGCAGCCGCCGGCAGGCGCGTGCCCGGTGATGGCAGCCACCACGGGAACCGGGGCGCCGGCCAAAGCGCGAGCCGCGCCGAAGAAGGTCTCCCATGCCTGCATCAGCGCGGCGCGGTCGTCCCCCAGCGACAACAGGTGCGGGACGTCCAGTCCGGCGGAGAACACCTTGGCAGCGCTGCTCAGCACCAGTCCTTGCGCGCCACCGTCTACGGCACCCTGCACTGCATCGCGCAGCCTGCCGCACAGGTCCGGATCCAGCGCGTTGACCGGGGGCCGCGCCATGCGCAGCTCGACGATGCCACCCGCGTGCGGGACGGACTCGATGCAGGCGGTCACGGCGTCACGTCCCGCGCCCAGCGGTAGCGAACGGTGTAGGTCAGGCGGGTCTCGCCGCCGGCCGGCACCGGCACCTCGAACAGCGCGTGCCGTGCGTCCTGGCGCTCGCCTGGCACGCTGCTCTCGACGATGTCCCAATCGCTCCAGCGCGGCAGCGGTTCCACCACGCGGACGGTGGCATCGGTCGCCTTGGCGTTGCGCAGTGTCACCGCGAACGATTCGGTGATGGTGCGGCCGCTGCGGTCGACGTTGAAGGCGATGTTCTCGCGCTCGGCCGACAGGTCGAACGCCTCGCCCACCTCGACACGCACCTCGCCACCGGCGGCGATGTGGGCCAGGCGGGACTCGCCGAGGAAGTCGGCGCCCTCGAAGACCCGCACGCGCCCGGCGGGCAGCGCCTGGCCCAGGCCGGCCTCCTTGGTGTTGTCCAGCGACACCGCCACGGACACCGGCAGCGTGCCGGTGGCGCCACGGAAGCCGGGGTCGAGCATCGGTTGCGGGGGCTGCCAGTCCTGCGCATCGGCTTCCACCACGTAGGCGCGCTCACAGGTGACGTTGGTGCGCGATGGGAACAGCGGGATTCGCTCCGTCGCGCCCTGGCTGATGCGCACCGCACGTGGCAGCTCATAGGCGTGGTATTCGGCCGAACGCCGTTGGGTCGGCATGTTGCCGGCGGCATCGTCGAACACCACCGGTGCGGGTGCTGCCCGCGCGTACATCGCCTCCGGACGGTCCCGGCGCACGCGCGCGGGTTCGCCCGCCACGAGTGTCACCCGCGCGTCGGAGAACGTGACGCCCGACCGGTTGGCGACCAGTGCCGCGCCCTCCAGCGACAGCGCGCAGCCGTCACCGGGCGCGAGGGTCGCGGTGTATTCGGCCTGCCAGGCCATGCCGCCCATGGGGTAGTGGAGGGTGAACGCGGCGTCGCCGGCGGCCGCGGCATCCACCGTCCATTGCAGCGAGGGCTGGCCCGGGAACGCCTCGGCACCGTCGATCACGCTGAAACTGTCGTAATCGCGGATGACCTTGATGCGCCCGTCATTGAGCGCCAGCGCCAGGCTGGTGCCCGAAGAGGACACCAGCGTGCCGTTGTCGGTCTGCTTGGCGCCGCCGGAGGTGTGCTCGACGGCAACGCGCCGGCCCTGCGCCTGCGCAAGTACGTCCGCATCACCCGACAAACCGGCAACGAACCGCTGCGACTGGACGCTGACGCCGTCGCCCGACGGACGCAGGACCGCAGCTTCGACATCCATGGCCGGCGGCACGCTGACGGCGGAGATGGCATTCGGGCCACGCTTGAGCGTGTAGTGCAACGGACGTTCCACCAGCGCATAACCCGGCATGCCCGACGCGGGTGCGCCGGCGCCACTCAATGCGTCGTAGTCGCCGCTGTAGATGGTCAGCCGGGTTTCGGCCGTGGCACCGGTGGGCCGGTCCTGCGTATCGGACTGCGCCGGGGCCGGCTTGACGGCGGGCTGCACGACGGTCGCGCTGTCGTCCTGCCGGCCGTCGGGCGTGCACGCCGCCAGGGCGAGTGCCGCGGCAAGGAGGGTGAAAGGACGGTGCATCGCGGACTCCGTTCGTGGCCTCCCGGTATCATAGGCCGATGGACCTGACCCGTGTTTTGACGTTATCGATCGCACTCGCCTGCAGTGCGCTGCCTGCCGCAATGGCCGCTCCGCCGGCTCGCCAGGCGTCCGCCGACTGCAGTGTCCGTGTGGTGGACGGATGGGTGCGCCAACCGCCCGTGTCGATGCCCATGCTGGCCGGTTTCGGTCGCATCGAGAACCCGTGCCGCGAGGCGCGTGTGGTGGTGGGCGTGCGCAGTGATGCGTTCGCCGACGTGTCGCTGCACGAGACGCGCATCGTTGACGGCGTCAGCCGCATGCGTCCGGTGCCGCGGCTCACGGTACCGGCCGGCGGCAGCGTCGAGTTGCAGCCCGGCGGGCTGCACCTGATGCTGATGCAGCCTCGGGGCGCGCTGGCGGCCGGCGATTCGATCGAGGTCGTACTGGAGCTGGAGGGTGGCCAGACGCGTGCCGCCGGATTCGAACTGCGGGCATCGACGGGCCGCTGATCGGCCTGAAGGGTCGGAGCGGTCGTCGCGGCGATGCCGCCCACCCCCGGCAACACTCGGAACGCCGGTCGGTCGACCGGCTTTTTCCGTTTTCAGGCCTGGCTGGCCTCGCGGACGGCAGGGGGCAGGGGCGCCGCCTGCCCGGTCTGGCGGTCGATCCACACCATCACCACATGGCCGTCGCAGTACAGCGTGTCGGTGTCATCGGCATCGACGATGCGATGGCCGACGGTCAGGCTGGTGGTACCCAGCCGTTCGACGAACAGCGTGATGCGGACCTGCCTGGGCCATTCGATGGGTCGGCGGTAGTTGAGCTGCGCGGCCGCGACGACCGGCGCAACGTGGTCGTCCAGCCCCTGGCCGGGCACGCCCAGCATCCAGTGCAACCGCGCTTCTTCCAGATAGCTGAGGTACTTGGAATTGTTGACGTGGTTGAACGCGTCCAGGTCGCGCCAGCGGACCGGCATCGGCACCTCGATCAGCACATGCGGCGCGGCCGGGGCACGGGCCGCGTCCTGCCCTGCGGGTGCTGGCGGCGGCGCGGCGGCCGCCTTCTTGCGCGCGGGCGCCTTGCGCTTGCGGGCCGCGGCCTTGCGCGGCTTCGGCTTGGGGGCGGCGTCGGTCGGCGTGCTGTCGTCGCTCATGCGGCGGACTTCTTCTTCGTTGTCTTCTTGCGGGCGGGCGGCTTGCCGGCGTCGGCGGTCTTCGCCTTGACGGTCGGCAGCAGCGGCGCGAGGAACCGGCCGGTGTGCGAATGCGCCAGGCCGGCAATGTGCTCGGGCGAACCCGTCGCCAGGATCGTGCCACCGCGGTGGCCGCCCTCCGGCCCCAGGTCGACGATCCAGTCGGCGGTCTTGATCACGTCCAGGTTGTGCTCGATCACCACGACCGTGTTGCCGTCGTCGCGCAGGCGGTGCAGCACCGCCAACAGGTGCTCGATGTCGTGGAAGTGCAGGCCGGTGGTCGGCTCGTCGAGGATGTAGAGCGTGCGCCCCGTATCGCGGCGCGAGAGCTCCTTCGAAAGCTTCACGCGCTGGGCTTCGCCACCCGACAGCGTCGTCGCGCTCTGGCCGAGCTTGATGTAGCTCAGGCCGACATCGATCAGCGTTTCCAGCTTGCGGGAGATCGACGGGATCGCCTCGAACAGGTTCAGCGCATCCTCGACGGTCATCTCGAGCACGTCGTTGATGTTGTACCCCTTGTAGAGGATCTCCAGCGTCTCGCGGTTGTAGCGCTTGCCGCCGCAGACGTCGCAGGGCACGTAGACGTCCGGCAGGAAGTGCATCTCGACCTTGATCAGGCCGTCGCCCTGGCAGGCCTCGCAACGGCCGCCGCGCACGTTGAAGCTGAAGCGACCCGGCGCATAGCCGCGTGCGCGCGCTTCGGGCACCTGCGCGAACAGCTCGCGCAGCGGCGTGAACAGCCCGGTGTAGGTGGCCGGGTTGGAGCGCGGGGTCCGTCCGATCGGCGACTGGTCGATGTCGACCACCTTGTCGAACAGGTCGACGTTCTCGACCGATACGAACGGCGCGACGGTCTGCGAGGCGCCGTTGAGTTCGTTGGCGGTGATCGGATACAGCGTGTCGTTGATCAGCGTCGACTTGCCTGAACCCGAAACACCGGTGACGCAGGTGAACAGCCCGGCCGGGATGTCCAGGTCGACGTTCTTCAGGTTGTTGCCGGTGGCACCGCGCAGGTGCAGGGTCGTCTTCGGATCGGGCTTGCGGCGCTGCGCGGGCACCTCGATGCGGCGCTTGCCGCTGAGGTACTGGCCGGTCAGCGAGCGCGGCGCCTTCAGCACGTCCTTGTACGAGCCCTGCGCCACGACCTCACCGCCGTGCACGCCGGCGCCGGGGCCGATGTCGACGATGTGGTCCGCCAGCCGGATCGCGTCCTCGTCGTGCTCGACCACGATCACCGTGTTGCCGAGGTCGCGCAGGCGGGTGAGGGTGCCCAGCAGGCGCTCGTTGTCGCGCTGGTGCAGGCCGATGGACGGCTCGTCCAGCACGTACATCACGCCGACCAGGCCCGCGCCGATCTGGGAGGCCAGGCGGATGCGCTGCGCCTCGCCGCCCGACAGCGAGTCGGCCTTGCGCTCAAGCGTGAGGTAGTCGAGGCCGACGTCGACCAGGAAGCGCAGCCGGTCGCCGATCTCCTTGACGATCTTGACCGCGATCTCGCCGCGCCAGCCCGGCAGTTCGAGGTGCTTGAAGAACGCGAGCGCCTCGTCGACGGGCATCACCACAATGTCCGGCAGCGGACGGTCGTCGACGAACACGTTGCGCGCGGCCCGGTTGAGGCGCGCGCCGCCGCACTCGGTGCAGGCGCGTTCGCTGATGTACTTGGACAGCTCCTCGCGTACCGCGGCCGACTCGGTCTCGCGGTAGCGGCGCTCAAGGTTGGGGACGATGCCCTCGAACCGGTGACGGCGCTGGCTGCGGCTGCCGCCATCGGTCAGGTAGTTGAAGTTGATCAGCTCGGTGCCGCTGCCGAACAGCACGGCATTGCGGATGTCCTCGGGCAGCGACTGCCACGGCGCGTCGACATCGAACCGGTAGTGCTTGGCCAGCGACTGGATCAGCTGGAAGTAATAGGCGTTGCGGCGGTCCCAGCCGCGCACGGCGCCGGCCGACAGCGCCAGTTCGGGGTGCACGACGACGCGGGCGGGGTCGAAGAACTGCGCCACGCCCAGGCCGTCGCAGGTCGGGCACGCGCCGACCGGCGAGTTGAACGAGAACAGTCGCGGTTCCAGCTCCGGCAGCGCGTAATCGCACACCGGGCAGCTGTACTTGGAGGAAAACAGCAGCGGCTCGGTGCCGGCGTCATCCAGCGAGACGACGGACGCCATGCCTTCGCCGAGCTTGAGCGCGGTCTCGAAGGATTCGGCCAGGCGCTGCTTCATGTCCTCGCGCGGGCGGAAGCGGTCGACCACCGCCTCGATGGTGTGCTTGACCCGCAGCGCCAGCGGCGGCACCGCGTCGATCTCGTGCAGCTCGCCGTCCACGCGCACGCGCACGAAGCCCTGTGCGCGCAGCTGCTCGAACACCTGCGCGTGCTCGCCCTTGCGCTCGCGCACCACCGGTGCCAGCAGCATGTAGCGCTGCTCCGCCGTGGCCGGCTTGTCGGCCAGGGCGACGACCTGGTCGACCATCTGGCTGACCGTCTGCGCCTCCAGCGGGTAGTGGTGGTCCGGGCAGCGCGGCGTGCCCACGCGCGCGTACAGCAGGCGCAGGTAGTCGTAGATCTCGGTGATGGTGCCGACCGTCGATCGCGGGTTGTGCGAGGTCGATTTCTGCTCGATGGAGATGGCCGGGCTCAGGCCCTCGATGTGGTCGACATCGGGCTTCTCCATCACCGAAAGGAACTGGCGCGCGTACGCCGACAGCGACTCGACGTAGCGGCGCTGGCCTTCGGCGTAGATGGTGTCGAATGCCAGCGAGGACTTGCCCGATCCGGACAGGCCGGTGATCACGATCAGCTGGTCGCGGGGCAGGTCGAGGTCGACGTTCTTGAGGTTGTGCGTCCGCGCGCCGCGGATGCGGATGGTATCCATGCGTCGGTGGGGGCCTTCGATGGGGAGGCCGGCTGGCAGTACGCCGGCGAACAGGGGAGCGTAGCGACTGGCCTAGGTGGGGGCAAATGCCCGGAACGGAAGAGCGGGCCCAGGGGCGTCGTCGATGTCCCGCAGTCACGACACGGCATGGCGTGCGGGGTGCACGCGGGGCCTGCGCAGCGCATGAACGCCCGTGCAATGGACGGGCCGGAGGCCGATGGGCACCGTCCGCGGAGAACCCGCCACGGCGCACGTGCGCGAGGCTGAATCCTTCAGGTCACGCCGGCCGGGAGCATCCGCCTGCGGCGCAACCGACTGCCCGCGCGGCGTGCCGGTTCGCCTCAGTCCGCCACTTCGAAGGTGACGCGGTCGGCGCCGGCACCGGTGGCGGCACGAGTGTCGAGCCGGGCCGGGCTGCTGCCGTTGATGATCAGCTGCACCTTCACGGCCTCGGCGCGTTGCTGAGCGCGGCGCCGCGCCTCGTCGGCATCGCCGAGCGGGCGGCTCTCACCGACGATGCGCACGCGCGTCTCGGGCGGCAGGTCGGCGATGGCCCGGCCGGCGCGGCTGATGATGTCGAGGCTGGCGGGCGAGACCTGCGCGCTGTCGGGTTCGAACGCGACGTCCATCATGTTCAGGGCGTCGACCACCGATTGCGCGGACGCATCCGGCGCCAGCGCTTCCAGCGCCTGTGCGTCGGCATCCAGCGGCGTGTCCGCGTCGCGCACGGCCCCTTCGAACAGGCCTTCCAGCGTGGCGTCGGGGAACTGCTGGCGCGCGAGTTCGAGCAGGCGCGCACGCTCGACATCCGTCACCTGCCCACTCAGGGCGATGCGGTCGCCATCGAAGCCCAGTGCAGACCCTGGCAGGTCGAAACCCGCGAGCAGCGGCCCGATCGCGTCCAGCCACCCCGGCGCACGCGTCGTGGGCTCCACGCGCA
Source organism: uncultured Lysobacterales bacterium (assembly GCA_946886865.1). The sequence continues at coordinate 13,824 of CAMPJI010000017.1, forward strand.
GTTCGCCGCCGATGCGGTCGGCGCCATAGGCCGCGGCCAGCGTGTCTATGAGCGCGGTCCGCGTGGCCTCGCTGTCGACGGTGCCGTCATAGCGGATCCGGCCGTTGTTGTTCACCAGCTGCAGGCGCGCATCGGACCGGGCGATGGCGGAGGCCGGCGTGTCGGATGCTGCGGGGTCCGTCGATGCCGGCTCGCGGCTGCAGCCGGCGATGAGCACCGCGGCGAGCAGGCACGCCCATGACGGGCCGGGCAGCAGACGGAAACGGAAGCGCATTCGGATTCTCCTGGCAAGCGGATCGGTGCGGCCGCGACGGGCATCGGGCGGACGGGGTTGACGCGAAGCCCGGTCGCCCGGACACCACGTGTGAGAGGCCCGGTGGCCCGGGCGCCGTGCAAGAGAGCGTCATACAAGGAAGAGACCAGTGGAACAGGCGTCGTTACAAAAGAGGACCCAATGAGCTGGGCGTCCTACAGAGAGGGCCCAGCGAACTGGGCCCTCGGGCTGCAGTGGAACCTCAACGGGTGCGGCGTGCGCGTCCGGTGGACTCGTACTCGATCTCGACGGGGCTGGAGCACTCCAGCGTCCCGTTGTTGCAGATCTTGTAGCTCATCACGCCGCTGCCGATGATCCGGAACACGTCGCGCGCGTTGCCGCGGTTACGCACGGTCTTCAGGATCGCGTCGTTGCGGTAGATGTCCACGCGCTGGTCGCCGGCCTCCCAGGTCAGGTTGACCTCGGTGCGGTTGTTGCCCAGCGGCTCCGCGTCGGCCTCCAGGCCCCGCGGCCAGTTGGCGTCCACGAAGCTGGGATACAGCGATACGCCACTGGCGTCGGAGAAGCCCTTCACCGTGACATACCACGTGCCGCCCTGCGGTGCGGGGAAGAAGCACGTTTCGTCGTTGCCGAAAGAGAACGGACGGCAATCGAAGGCGGTATCGGTCGGTTCGGCGCCATACCGCACGTACATGTCCGCATCGCCCGTGCCGCCGAACATCGCGAACAACAGATTGGACGCGCCGTTGGGCACCTCCAGCTCGTAGCGGATGCCTTCGCCCGCCAGCACTTCGATGCCGGTGACGGTGACGCCGTTCTCCAGCTCGATGGCCGGCGGCGGCGGCGGCGGCGGCGGCGGCGGTTCCGGCAGGGGCTCGGCGCCGGAGGCCACGGCCACGGCGTAGCGTGCATCGATGACGCCGGACCCGCACCACTTGCTGTAGCTGCAGCCGGCCGGGAAGGTGCCGCTGTACGACGTGTTGACGAGGATTTCCTCGATCTCCGCCGGGGTCTTGGGCGAGCCGCCCGCCGCCACCGCCGCGGATTGCATCAGCGCCACGACGCCCGCCACGTGCGGGGCGGACATCGAGGTGCCTGCGTACCAGGCGTAGGCCTCGGCCGCCTGGCCCTGCGTGCCGCTGTTGAGCGTCGAAAGAATGTTGTCTTCGGCCGGTGCCGCACCGCTGCCACCCGGGGCGGCGACGTCGATCAGCGCACCGAAGTTGGAGAAGCCCGACAACGCGCCCGTGGGGCCGACGGACGACACCGCGATGACGTTGTCGCAACTGGCCGGCGAGAAGCCGCTGACATCGGAGCTGGAGTTGCCGGCTGCGACGACGATGGTGCTGCCGCGCGCGACGGCCGCGTCAATGGCGGTCTGCTCGGCGACCGAGCACGCGCCGCCACCGCCCAGGCTCAGGTTGATGACTTCGGCAGGGGTGGCGTTGTCCGGCACGCCGGCGACCGCACCGCCCGACGCCCAGGTGATGGCATCGACGATGTCGGAGGTGTAGCCACCGCACTTGCCCAGGCCTCGCAGCGGCTGGACCTTGGCGCCGTGGGCAACGCCCGCGACACCGTTGTTGTTGTCGGTGACCGCCGCGACCGTGCCGGCGACGTGCGTGCCGTGCCAGCTGCTGTCCTCGGGGATGCCGAAGATGTTGCATTCGCCGCTGTGCCAGTCGCCCGGGTCGTTGGGGTCGGCATCGCGTCCATCGCCGTCGACCGAGACATCCGGGTCGAAGATGAAGTCGTAGCCGCCCACGATGTTGGCGTCCAGGTCCGAATGCGGGGTGATGCCGGTGTCGATGACGCCGACCACGACGCCTTCGCCCGTGCTCAGGTCCCATGCCGGCTCCATGTTGATGCCGCCGGGGCCGTCCTTGTAATGCCACTGGTCCGCGTAGCCCGGGTCATTGGGCACGAACAGGCGCTGTACCCGCCGATCGGGTTCGACCGCGAGCACGTTCGGGTCTTTCATCAAGGCCAGCATCAGGCGCTTGCTAGCCGCACGGTCGAGCTTCCGGTCCGTACGGATAAGCGCACTGCCGGTCGCCAGCGTCCGCATCGGCTGGATGCCGATGCCAGAGGCGCGCGCCGCCGCCGAGAGCGATTGCGCGGTGGCGGCCGATGTCATGCGTTTGGCGCCACTGCGGTAGGTAATGATGAACCGGTCGTGCTGGGCCTGCCCGGGCTTCGATGCGACGGCGGCCTGGGCCGGTCGCTGGAAGCCGGAAACCTTGCCGCCGGACCAGGCGGCCGGGGCGATGACGATGGCGGTGGCGACTGCCAACGCACTCAACTGCATTGAACGGGATTTACGGACCATGATGGGTACGTCCTTTCAGCTGCGTTGCTGCGGAAACCCCGTCGCTCCCCCTGTCGGGCGGCGGGCACGGGCCCGCGATCGCCGACCTTGGCGGTGCGCAGGGCTTGAGGCGCGCGCAACCGTGTGGCCGGTTGTGCGCAAAGGGGTAGACAAGAGCGTGCGCGCCGGCGGGGCGCTGCGCGTCGGAGTCGCCGGTGCGTTGCAGGTGGGGGCGGGTGGCGCGAGCGAGCCACCGCTGGCGGCGGGTACGGAGCCGGGCTTCCACGCAAAGGCTGCTGCTGTGCAAAGAGGTATCCCCGCGAGCGGATTCCGCACACGCGGCTGCCAGCATGGCGGCGCGTTGCGAACCCGAGGCGAGCGACCCCCTGTTGTCGCTCCTGAACCGAACCTAAGTGATTCGTGCGGCGGGAACAACCCTTAAAATGTGATGCAGTTCACTTTTTATGCCGGTTTGACTGTCGCAGCGCGTCACACACTGCCGTCAAGTGCGGGTCTGCGCTGTGGATCCCCCGGCTGGAGCGGTGCTCCTCGGCCTGCGGTCGAGGCATGTCGGCCGGGTTGCTGCAACTCACTGATTGACCTACAATTCCGCTTCTGTCCGCCCGCCATGGGTGGCAGTGCATCAAAAATAACTACAGAGGAATCCCGGTCATGTACGCAGTTCTGGTCACCGGCGGTAAGCAATACCGCGTGATGAAGGGCGAGACGCTCCGCGTCGAGAAGCTCGAAGTCGAAGAAGGCAACGAGATCAAGTTCGACAACGTCCTGATGCTGGGCGACGGCGAGGGCGTGAAGCTCGGCGACGCGCTCAAGGGCGCCACCGTCACCGCCAAGGTCGTCGGCCACGGCCGCGCCGACAAGATCCGCATCGTCAAGTTCCGCCGCCGCAAGCACCATCGCAAGCAGATGGGCCACCGGCAGCACTACACCGAAATCGAGATCACCGGCATCGCCGGTGGCAGCAAGTAAGGAGACGCAGTCATGGCACATAAAAAGGGCGTAGGTTCCTCGCGCAACGGCCGCGACTCCAACCCGAAGTACCTGGGCGTGAAGATGTACGGCGGCCAGGCCATCGAGGCCGGCAACATCATCGTCCGCCAGCGTGGCACCCAGTTCCATCCGGGCGCCGGCGTCGGCCTGGGCCGCGACCACACGCTGTTCGCGCTGGTTGACGGCAAGGTCGAGTTTTCGACCAAGGGCCCGAAGCGCCGCCGCACCGTGAGCGTGGTCGGCGAGTAATCGTCCGCCGTGTTCCGATCGAGGGGCCCCGCTTCGGCGGGGCTTCTTGTTTAAGGAGCAGCTCCAACTCCCAGTTCCGGCTATTAGCCTCTAATCCCCAGCCTCCAGTCCCTGCCCATGAAACTCGTCGACGAAGCTGAAATCCAGGTCATTGCCGGCAACGGCGGCAACGGCTGCGTCGGCTTCCGGCGCGAGAAGTTCATCCCGTTGGGCGGCCCGGACGGCGGCGACGGTGGCGACGGTGGCAGCGTGTGGCTGGTCGCCGACGAGAACCTCAATACGCTGGTCGACTTCCGCCACCAGCGCCAGTTCCGTGCGCAGCGCGGCGAAAACGGCATGGGGCGCCAGATGTACGGCAAGGCCGGGCAGGATCTGGTCATCGCCGTGCCCGTCGGGACGGTCATCACCAACGTCGAGACCGACGAAGTGATCGGCGACCTGACCCGCCACGGCGAGCGACTGCTGGTGGCCCGTGGCGGCAAGGGCGGCTTGGGCAACATGCACTTCAAGAGCTCCACCAACCGCACGCCGCGCAAGGCACTGCCGGGCCTGCCGGGCGAGGAGCGCGAGCTGCGGATGGAGCTGAAGCTGCTGGCCGATGTCGGCCTGCTGGGCTTCCCCAATGCCGGCAAGAGCACGCTGATCCGCGCGGTGTCGGCGGCGACGCCGAAGGTGGCCGATTACCCGTTCACCACGCTCTACCCGAACCTGGGCGTGGTCAGTGTCGAGGCGTACCGCAGCTTCGTGATCGCCGACATCCCGGGGCTGATCGAGGGTGCGGCCGACGGCGCCGGCCTGGGTGCGCAATTCCTGCGTCACCTGCAGCGCACGCGGCTGCTGCTGCACCTGGTCGACATCGCACCGATGGAGGGCGGGGTCGAGATCAGCGCCGCCGAGCAGGTGCGCGCCATCGAGCGCGAACTGGAGCGGCACGATCCCGAGCTGCTCGCCAAGCCGCGCTGGCTGGTCCTCAACAAGGCCGACCTGCTGCCGGAGGACGAGCGCCAGGCCGCCGCCCAGGCCGTCATCGACGAACTCGGTTGGAAGGACCGCTGGTTCCTCGTCTCGGCCATCGGCCGCGATGGCACGTGGCCGGTGATGCTGGAAGTGCAAGCGTTCTTCGATCGCCAGCGCGAGGACGCGCTGGAAGCGGCGGCGAACGAGGCCGCCGAGAACGGCGAGGGCGGTTGAGCCTCGCAGCCGGTCCCGTCTCATCCCGGACGTGATTGGAATCGGCTTCCGTGTTTCCCGTCGGCCGGCTGCGACAGCAGGGCGACCAAGCGGATCGCCAGGCGATGCCCCGAAATGACACGGGTCGATACAAGCGCCCACCCGCAGCCACAAAAAAACCCGGCCGAAGCCGGGTTTTCCGATAGCAGCGTCGGCGCCGGATCAGGCGGCCTTGAGCGCCTTGATGCGGGCGTTCAGGCGGGCCTTGTGACGGGCGGCCTTGTTCTTGTGGATCAGGCCACGGGCGCTGAACCGGTCGAGGATCGGCTGGGCGGTGGCGAAAGCGGCTTCGGCACCGGCGGCGTCGTTCTCGTTCAGCGCCTTGAGGACCTTCTTGACGGAGGTGCGCAGCATCGAACGCTGGCTGCCATTACGGGCGTTGCGCACGACGGCCTGCTTGGCGCGCTTCTTGGCGGACTTGATGTTTGCCACGGCGAATTCCTGAAAAAATGGGTGATACGGTAAAGAGGGATTGGGTGTGCGCAAAGGCAGACAGGAAATTATGGGCGATTCAGTGGCTTGCGTCAACTTGACCCCCTGCCGGGGGCGGGCTTGAGCGCCCCGGCTCCCGACCCTGAGGCCGCCACCCCGGACCCGGGGCCCCGACGGGGCGGCGGCATGCTGCGATCCACCGCCGTTTTCAGCGCGATGACGTTCCTGTCGCGCATCGCGGGCTACGTGCGCGACGCGATACAGGCGCACCTGTTCGGGGCCAGCGCGGCGATGAGCGCGTTCGTGGTCGCCTACCGCATCCCCAACTACCTGCGTCGGATCTTCGCCGAGGGGTCGTTCTCCTCGGCGTTCGTCCCGGTGCTGTCGGAACTCAAGCAGCGCGGCGACCAGAAGGCGCTGCAGGACTTCCTCGACCACGTCGCCGGGGCGCTGCTGGCCATCGTGATCGTGGTCAGCGGCCTGGGCATGCTGGCGGCGCCGTGGATCGCCGAGCTGTTCCTCCTGTTCGCCGCGCCCGACGCGGTGACCGTGCCGCTGGCCGCCGACATGCTGCGGGTGACCTTCCCGTACCTGACGTTCATTTCGATGACCGCACTGGCGGGCGCGGTGCTCAACAGCTTCCGCCATTTCGGCCTGCCTGCGTTGACGCCGGTGCTGCACAACCTGGTCCTGATCGCCGCGATGCTGCTGGTGGCCGGCTATTTCGACGTCCCGGAGAAGGCGCTGGCGTGGGGCGTGCTGGCGGCCGGCGTCCTGCAGATGCTGGTGCTGTGGCCGGCAATGGGGCGACTGGGTATCCGCCCGCGCATGCGCTTCAACCTGCGCCACCAGGGTGTGCGCAAGGTCGGTCGGCTGATGCTGCCGACCATCTTTTCCTCGTCCGTGGCGCAGGTGAACCTGCTGGTCGGCACCGTCTTCGCATCGCTCCTGGTGCCGGCCGCGCAGTCGTGGCTGTATTACTCCGACCGCCTGACCGAGCTGCCGCTGGGCCTGTTCGGCGTGGCGATCGGCACCGTCATCCTGCCGCAGCTCTCGCGCCACCACGCCGACGACGACGCCGACGGCTACTCGCGTTCGCTCGACTGGGGGCTGCGTACCGTGATGCTCATCGGCATGCCGGCGGCGCTGGGGCTGGCGTTGCTCGCCGAGCCGCTGACGGCCTCGCTGTTCCGGCGCGGGGCCTTCACCGACGAGGACACGCGAATGGTGGGCTACGCGCTCATGGCGATGAGCGTGGGCATCCCGACCTTCATGCTGAGCAAGGTGCTGCTGCCGGCGTTCTATGCCCGGCAGGACACGCGTACGCCGATGCGTGCCGCCGTCATCACCGTGGTCGCCAACGTGGTGCTGACGGTCGCGCTGGTCACGCCGCTGTGGATGGCCGGGTTCGAAGCCGCGCACGTCGGCATCGCGGGCGCCACCGCGCTGGCGGGCGTGCTCAATGCGGGGCTGCTGTGGCGCTACCTTCGCCGCGACGGCGTCTATCGCGCCGCGCCCGGCTGGACGGGGTGGTTGCTGCGCATCGTCGCCGGTCTGCTGGCGATGACGGCGGCCGTGTTGGCAGTGCGCGCTTACGTCGGTGATTGGACGGCGCTGTCGATGCTCTGGCGCTGGGTCTGGCTGCTGGCTGCGGTCTCGGTCGGCGCCGCCGCCTACGGCGCAGTGCTCGTCGCGCTGGGCTTGCGCCCCCGCCATCTGCGGCATTGACCGTCGTCTGTAGGAGCGGCTTCAGCCGCGATCGTGGAATCAATCGCAAGGGTCGGCTTGCGATCGCGGCTGAAGCCGCTCCTACAGGAATGCGGGGTCGGAGGGCAGGCCCAATGCCGGCCAAACCCGCACCCCGGCTATACTTCCCGCGATGAGCAGGCTGTTCCGAGACGTCGACGGCGGGCCCCGATGCCCGCACGGCAGTGTGGTCTGCATCGGCGCTTTCGACGGCCTGCACCTGGGGCATCGGGCACTGGTGCGCCACGCCGTGGCCCGCGCGCGGGCGCTCGGCGTCGCCGCGGTTGCACTCACCTTCGAACCCCTGCCGCGCGAGTACTTCGCGCCTGACGCACCGCCGCCGCGCCTGCTGTCGGCCCGAGCCAAGGCCACCGGCCTGCTGGACCTGGGTGTGGACCAGGTGGGCCTGCTGCGGTTCGACGCGCGCATGGCGGGGATGTCGGCTGAAGCCTTCTGTCGCGATGTGCTGGCCGGGCGGCTGGACGCGCGCGAAGTGTGGGTCGGCCCGTGCTTCCGGTTCGGCAAGGGGCGGGCGGGTGACCTGGCCGTGCTGCGTGCGCAGGGCGCCGAGCTGGGCTTCGAGGCCGGCGAGATCGACCCTGTCCTGCTCGACGGCGAGCGCGTGTCCAGCACCCGCATCCGCGCGGCGCTCCAGGCCGGCGACTTCGCTCTGGCCGAGCGGCTGTTGGGGCGGCCGTATGCCATCGGTGCGCGGGTGCGCCGCGGCCGCCAACTGGGCCGCACCCTCGGCTATCCCACCGCCAACCTGCATTTCGATGGCGACACGCCGGCGCTGTCGGGCATCTACGCCACGCGCGTCCATGGTGTGGGGCCCGATGCCTGGCCTTCGGTGTCCAGCCTCGGCACGCGGCCGACGGTGGACGGCGTGGAGCCCCTGCTGGAAGCCCACCTGTTCGATTTCGATGGCGACCTCTACGGGCGCCGGATCGAGGTCGAGTTCGTCGCCCGCCTGCGCGACGAGGAAAAGTTCGACACCCTGGCCGCCCTGACGGCCCAGATGCACCGTGACGCCGAGCAGGCGCGCGCCCTCCTGCACCACGACCGAAGAGCGACTGCGTGAGCGCCAAGACCGACGACGCCAACCCCTACAAGGCCACGCTGCACCTGCCGGCCACCGAGTTCCCGATGCGCGGCGACCTGCCCAAGCGCGAGCCGAAGATGCTCGCCCACTGGGAGGAGACCGGGCTGTACCAGCGCATCCGCGAGCAGGTGCGTGGACGGGCGCGCAGCTTCGTGCTGCACGACGGCCCGCCGTACGCCAACGGCGCGATCCACATCGGCCACGCCGTCAACAAGGTGCTGAAGGACGTGGTGGTGAAGTCGCGGCTGCTGTCGGATTTCGACGCGCCCTACGTGCCGGGGTGGGACTGCCACGGCCTGCCGATCGAGCTGGCGGTGGAAAAGAAGCACGGCAAGGTCGGCGACAAGCTCGATGCCGCTGCCTTCCGCCAGAAGTGCCGCGAATACGCCGCCGAGCAGATCGACATCCAGCGCCGCGACTTCAAGCGCCTGGGCGTGCTGGGCGACTGGGACAACCCGTACCGCACGATGGACTTCCGCTACGAGGCGGACATGCTGCGCGCGCTGGCGAAGATCGTCGAGCGCGGCCACCTGCTGCGCGGCGCCAAGCCGGTGCACTGGTGCTTCGATTGCGGTTCGGCGCTGGCCGAGGCGGAGATCGAGTACGCCGACAAGGTGTCCCCGGCGATCGACGTCGCCTACGCCGCGCGCCAGCCGGCCAAGCTGGCGGGTGCGTTCGGCGTGGCCGTGGGCGAGGGCGATGCGGTTGCCATGCCGATCTGGACCACCACGCCGTGGACGCTGCCCGCGAGTCTGGCGGTGTCCGTCGGCGCCGACCTGGAGTACGTGCTGGTCGAGGGGCCCGCGGCGCCGTCGGGCGGCCGCCGCCTGCTGGTACTGGCGGCCGCCCTGGCCGAGCGCGCGCTGGCGCGTTACGGCGTAGAGCGCCTCGTCGAGCTCGGCCGTGTTACCGGCACCGAGCTCGAAGGGCTGAAGCTCCAGCACCCCTTCTACGCAGGCCGGGACATCCCCGTGCTGCTGGGCGAGCACGTCTCGGCCGAAGACGGCACCGGGGCGGTGCACACCGCGCCCGGCCACGGCCAGGAAGACTTCGTGGTGTCGCAGCAGTACGGCCTGCTCGACGGGCTGGAGGCCTCCACCCTCAACCCGGTCGACGCGCGCGGCGTGTACCTGCCCTCGACGCCGCCGGCCGACGGCGTGGCGCTGGCCGGCCAGCACATCTGGAAGGCCAACGACGCCATCGTCGACGTGCTGCGCGGCAACGGCACGCTGCTCGCGTTCGAGCGGCTCAACCACAGCTATCCGCATTGCTGGCGCCACAAGACGCCGGTGGCGTTCCGCGCCACGCCGCAGTGGTTCATCTCGATGGAGCAGGCCAACCTGCGCCGTGACGCGCTGGCGCAGATCGGCCAGGTGAAGTGGGTGCCGGAGTGGGGCGAGGCGCGCATCGCGGGCATGGTCGAGGGCCGGCCTGACTGGACGATCTCGCGCCAGCGCTACTGGGGCGTGCCGATCGCGCTGTTCATCGATCGCGAGACGAAAGAGCCGCATCCGCGCGCCGCCGAGTTGATGCGCCAGGCCGCCGAGCGGGTCGAACAGGCCGGTGTCGATGCCTGGTACGCGCTCGACCCGGCCGAGCTGCTGGGCGACGACGCCGAGCGCTACGAGAAGGTCACCGACATCCTCGACGTCTGGTTCGATTCCGGCGTCACCCACGACTGCGTGCTGGCGCAGCGGGGCGAAGACGGCTTGCGCAAGCCGGCCGACCTGTACCTGGAAGGCTCGGACCAGCACCGCGGCTGGTTCCAGAGCTCGCTGCTGACGGGCGTGGCGATGGACGGCGTGGCCCCGTACCGGCAGGTGCTGACGCACGGCTTCACCGTGGACGCGCAGGGCAAGAAGATGTCCAAGTCGCTGGGCAACGTGGTGGAGCCGCAGAAGGTCATCGATGCGATGGGCGCGGACGTGCTGCGGCTGTGGATCGCCTCGGCCGATTACCGCAACGAGATGTCGGTGTCCGACGACATCCTCAAGCGCAGCGCCGACGCCTACCGCCGCATCCGCAACACCGCGCGCTTCCTGCTGGGCAACCTGCACGGCTTCGAGCCGGCCACCCACTTGCGCGAGCTGGACGACATGGTCGCGCTGGACGCATGGATCGTGCACCGCGCCCACGAACTGCAGGGCCGCATCACCGAGGCGTACGAGCGTTATGACTTCGCCGAGGTGGTGCAGATCCTGTCGAACTTCTGCAGCGTCGACCTGGGCTCGCTGTACCTGGACGTCACCAAGGACCGCCTGTACACGATGCAGGAGGACTCGCGCGGCCGCCGCTCGGCGCAGAGCGCGATGTACCGCGTGGCCGAGGCGTTCGTGCGCTGGATCGCGCCGATCCTGAGCTTCACCGCCGAGGAGATGTGGGGCCACCTGTCGGCCCCGGCCACGGGGGAGCGCGCCGGGCATGTCCTGTTCACGACCTGGTACGACGGCCTGGCTCCGCTGCCGCCCGAGGCGCCGCTGACGGCCGCCGACTTCAAGCGCCTGCTGGCACTGCGCGAGTCGGTCAGCCGCACGCTGGAGCCGATGCGCGCCGCCGGTACCATCGGCGCGGCACTGGAAGCGGAGATCGCCCTGGCCTGCGGGGTATCGGAGCAGAACTGGTTGGCGCCGTTCGTGGACGAGTTGCGGTTCCTGTTCATCACCGGCGACGTGTCGGTGGTAGCGGACGATGCGGCGAAGGACATCGCGGTGTCGGCGACGGCCAGCGACAAACCCAAGTGCGCCCGGTGCTGGCACTACCGCGGCGATGTCGGCGAGCATGCGGCGCACCCGACCCTGTGCGGTCGCTGCGTGGACAATGTCGACGGGCAGGGGGAGGACCGGCTCTGGTTCTGACGCGCTAGGCAGGGATTTGATGGCCGTTCCTGCGAACGCAGCAACCCATCCTGATCGTCAGCCGTATGGTCAAGATGGACCCCGGTGTTGGCCGGGATGACGGCCTGGAGTGTCGGCAAGCCCGCCCGTGCCTGACACGCTTGAATGCGGCATCACGAAATCGACGTCGGCCCGGAGCGGCCGGCCACCACCGCACCACCACGGACCCCCATGCAAAAGCCCACCCCAAATGCACTTCCCTGGCTCGCGTTCTCCGCCCTGATACTGGTGCTGGACCAGCTGACCAAGTACTGGGTGCTGACCTCGCTGCCCGAGTACACGGCCATCCCGGTGATCGAGGGCGTCTGGAACTGGTACCGCACCTACAACACGGGCGCGGCCTTCAGCTTCCTGGCCGATGCCGGCGGCTGGCAGAAGTACTTCTTCCTGGTGCTGGCGGTCGGCATTTCCGGCTTGCTCGCGTTCTGGCTGTCGCGCACCCCGCGTGGCGACTGGAAGACGGCGCTGCCCTACGCGCTGGTCATCGGTGGGGCGATCGGCAATGTCATCGACCGGATGGTGCACGGCCACGTGGTCGACTTCATCCAGTGGCACTGGCAGGACTATTACTGGCCGGCCTTCAACATCGCCGACATGGCGATCGTCGGAGGGGCCATCGGCATCGCCCTGTTCGGGCTGTTCAGCGGCAAGCCCGCCGCGGAACGGGGCAAGGCGTAAAATCGGCGCGATGGACATCCTGCTCGCCAATCCCCGCGGCTTCTGTGCCGGCGTCGACCGCGCGATCGAGATCGTCAACCGCGCGCTGGAGTCACTGGGCGCGCCGATCTACGTGCGCCACGAGGTCGTCCACAACCGCTTCGTGGTCGACGACCTCAAGCAGCGCGGCGCCGTGTTCGTCGAGGAACTGCACGAGGTGCCCGACGGCGCCACGGTGATCTTCAGCGCCCATGGCGTGTCGAAGGCCGTGCGCGAGGAAGCCGACCGCCGTGGCCTGAAGGTGTTCGACGCCACCTGCCCGCTCGTGACCAAGGTGCACCTGGAGGTCGCGCGCCAGTGCCGCGCCGGGCGCGACATGGTGCTGATCGGACACGAGGGGCATCCGGAAGTCGAAGGCACGATGGGGCAGTGGAGCGCGCACAGCGGCGGTGGCGCCATTTATCTGGTGGAGGACCTGGCCGACGTCGCCACGCTGCAGTTGGCCCAGCCGGAGAACTGCGCCTACACCACGCAGACGACGCTGTCGGTGGACGACACCCGCGGCATCATCGCCGCGCTGCGCGAGCGCTTCCCGGCGATCCAGGGTCCGAAGAACGACGACATCTGCTACGCCACCCAGAACCGGCAGGACGCGGTGCGCGACCTGTCCGCCCAGTGCGACCTCGTGCTGGTGGTGGGCTCGGTCAACAGCTCCAACTCCAACCGCCTGCGCGAACTGGCCGAGCGCCAGGGCGTGGAAGCGCACCTGATCGACGGCGCTGACGAGATCGACCCGGCGTGGGTCGCCGGTCGGCGCCGCATCGGCATCACCGCCGGTGCGTCCGCGCCCGAGGTGCTGGTGCAGGGCGTGATCGATCGCCTGCGCGCGCTGGGTGCCGGGGAGCTGGCCGAGCTGGCCGGCGAGCCCGAGAACATGGTGTTCGCGTTGCCCAAGGAGTTGCGGCTCCAGCTGGTCGATTGAGCGCAGGTTGGCGGCGGGCTCGATTGACCCTGCCGCGCGCCGCGCCCTACAATCCGCTCCCTTGCGGCGCCTCGCCGCCGGCCCCCGGGCCACCCGAAGTCCCCGCCGGAATAGCTCAGTTGGTAGAGCGGCGCATTCGTAATGCGTAGGTCGTAGGTTCGATTCCTATTTCCGGCACCAATCCCGCGTACCGCGCACCGCGCGTACGTTCCGGAAGGCCCGCCTCGGCGGGCCTTCTTGGTTTCCGATCCAGCCCTCTTGAATTGCGCCCCACCGGCGGGCCGTCTGCGCTGCCCCGGCGCCGTGCGTCTCGCCCGGCGCGAATGGCACGGGCTAGAGTGCGCGTTCCCGACGCAGCCCGACGCCCCATGCCCAAGACCGCCACCAAGCCTGCCAGCAAGGCGCGCACCGCCTACGTCTGCTCCGAGTGCGGTGCCGACCACAACAAGTGGCAGGGCCAGTGCGCCGAATGCAATGCGTGGAACTCGTTGAGCGAATTCGTCGTGGAGCCGGCCTCCGCCGCCAAGGGCGTCGCCGCGTCGCGGCGCGCCAGCTGGGCGGGCAAGGCGGACGCGCCTGCGGTGACGCCGCTGAAGGACGTCAGCCACTCCGAGGAATCGCGCATCAGCACCGGCATCGGCGAGTTCGACCGCGTACTTGGTGGCGGCCTCGTGCATGGCGCCGTCGTGCTGGTGGGCGGTGACCCGGGCATCGGCAAATCCACGCTGCTGCTGCAGGCGGTGTCGCACATGGCCGGGCGGCTGCCGGGTCTGTACGTGACCGGCGAGGAATCCCTGTCGCAGGTCGCCGGGCGCGGCGCGCGCCTGGGCCTGCCACTGGACGGCGTGCACGCGTTGGCCGAAACCGGCATCGAGCGCGTGCTCGAACACGCCGCGAAGATGAAGCCCGGGCTGATCGTCGCCGACTCGGTGCAGACGCTGTGGACGGAGGAGCTGAGCGCCGCGCCGGGCTCGGTCAGCCAGGTCCGCGAGAGCGCCGCGCGCCTGGTCCGCTACGCCAAGGAAACCGGCACCTCGGTGTTCCTGGTGGGACACGTGACCAAGGAGGGCGGCATCGCCGGCCCGCGCGTGCTCGAGCACATGGTCGATGCGGTGCTGTATTTCGAGGGTGAGAGCGGCAGCCGGTTCCGCGTGCTGCGCGCCTTCAAGAACCGCTTCGGCGCCGTCAACGAACTGGGCGTGTTCGCGATGGGCGACAAGGGCCTGAAGGAAGTGCCCAACCCGTCGGCGATCTTCCTGTCCGGTGGCAGCACGCGCCAGCCGGGCAGCTGCGTCATGGTCACGCGCGAAGGCACGCGCCCGTTGCTGGTGGAGGTGCAGGCGCTGGTCGATGCGTCCCCGCTGTCCAACCCGCGCCGCGTGGCGGTGGGCATGGAAGGCAACCGCATGGCGATGCTGCTGGCGGTGCTGCACCGGCATGGCGGCGTCGGCGTGGGCGACCAGGACGTGTTCGTCAACGTCGTGGGCGGCATCCGCGTGCAGGAGACGGCCGTCGATCTGCCGGTGCTGCTGGCGGTGCTGTCTTCCTTGCGCGATCGGCCGCTGGGCGAGGGCACCATCGCGTTCGGCGAGGTCGGCCTGTCGGGCGAGATCCGTCCCGTTCCAAACGGCGAGGACCGGTTGAAGGAGGCGGCGACGCACGGTTTCAAGCGCGCGATCGTGGCCAAGGGCAATGCACCGCGAGCGGGCCGCGTCGGCGACATGCGGGTGGTCGGCGTGGAGCGCCTGTCGGACGCGCTGTCGGAAGCCGAGTGAGTCCCGTGGCCGCGCATGGATTGGCGCGGACGGTGTCGATCGTGCTGCATCCGTTCGCGGTGTTCTCGTTATTGACGCTGCTGGCGGCGTGGGTGCTGGATCGCGATGCACTCCCGCGCGTAGTGGCGGGGCTCGCGATCGCCGTCGGCGTGATCTGGGTGTTCGTGTGGCGGCGGGTGAGGAGCGGCCGTTGGGGCACGGTGGATGCCTCGCGCCCGCACGAGCGGCCGCTGCTGTATGCACTGGTGCTCGTGGTGGTGGCGGGACTGTGGGCCTGGTTTGGCATGGCCTCGCCGCTGGCACGCGGCGTGGCCGCGGCCGGGGCGATGCTGGCGCTGGCCGGGCTGTTGAACCGCTGGATCAAGCTGTCGCTGCACATGGCCAGTCTGGCGTTTGCCGGTGCCGCAGCCTGGCCGCTGTCGCCGTGGCTGGGCGCCGCCAGCCTCGCGTTGTTGCCGCTGCTGGGCTGGTCGCGGCTGCACCTGCGTCGGCATGCGTGGCCGGAGGTCGTCGGTGGAACGGTGCTCGGTGCTCTGGCGGGCGCCGCCACCTGGTAGCGCAGGGTCAGGCGCGGCCGAGCACCAGCTCCAGCACGAACTTGCTGCCGAAGTAGCTCAACACCAGCAGGGCCATCGCCACCAGCGTCCAGCGCACCGCGGTCGTGCCGCGCCAGCCGCGGCGCCAGCGGCCCAGCAGCAGGCCGCCGAAGATCAGCCAGGACAGCACGCTGAGCACCGTCTTGTGGACCAGCCGCTGCGCCAGCAGGTCCTGCACGAACAGCACGCCCGTCAGCAGCGTGGCCGTCAGCAGGACGAAGCCGACGGCGACGGTGCGGAACAGCAGCGTTTCCAGTTCGACCAGCGGGGGCAGGGCGCGCAGCCAGCCGTGGAACTCGCGCCGGCGCAACGCGCGCTCCTGCGCCCACAGCATCAGCGCCAGCAACGCGGCCACCGCGAGCGCGGCATACGCCAGCAGGGCCAGCCACGCGTGCAATTGCAGGCGCCAGTCCAGCGGTGCGCTCGCCTCGGTGCCATGCAGGACGTAGCCGAGCAGGGACGCCGCCGCGAGCGGGAACACCACCACCCCCAGCGCCGCCATCCGCCCGCTCGCGCCGTACAGCGCGGTCAATGCGGCCATGCCCAGCCCGACCAGCGACAGCGCGGCGAAGAAGTGGAGATCCGCGCCACCCGGGGCACGCCACGCGAGGGCATGGTCCATCGCGTGCAGGACGATCGCGCCCGCCGCCGGCCACAGCCAATGCCGCCCGATGGCGCCGCCCCCCTTGGAGACCCCCGCGGCCAGAAGTCCCGAGGACGCGAGGTACAGCGCGGCGGCGATGAGAACGATTGTCATCGCCGCAGTGTCGCACAGGCCGGGAGGCAAAGGCCGCCGGGCTATACTTCGCGCCCCCGTTTCCCGCCGTTCGCAAGGTAGTCCGACGATGTTCGAATCCCTCACCCAGCGCTTGTCCGGCACCATCGAGCGCCTGAAGGGCCGCGGCCGGCTGACCGAGGAGAACATCCGCGAGGCCACGCGCGAGGTCCGCATCGCGCTGCTGGAGGCGGACGTCGCGCTGCCGGTGGTGCAGGCGCTGATCGAGCGCATCAAGGTGCGCGCGGTCGGCCAGGAAGTGCTCAAGTCGCTGACGCCGGGCCAGGCGCTGATCAAGGTCGTGCGCGACGAGCTGACCGCCGTCATGGGCGCGCAGGCCAGCGACCTCAACCTCAACGTGCCGGCACCGGCGGTCATCCTGATGGCCGGCCTGCAGGGCGCGGGCAAGACCACCACCGTCGGCAAGCTCGCCAAGCACCTCAAGGAAAAGCGCAAGAAAAAGGTGATGGTGGTGTCGGCCGACGTCTACCGTCCGGCCGCGATCGAACAGCTCAAGACGCTGGCGCAGCAGGTGGACGTGCTGTTCTTCCCGTCCAGCGCCGACCAGAAGCCCGAAGCGATCGTCCGCGCCGCGATCGACGACGCCAAGAAGTCGTTCGCCGACGTGCTGATCGTCGACACCGCCGGCCGCCTCGCCATCGACGAGGCGATGATGGCCGAGATCAAGGCGCTGCACGGCGCGGTCAATCCGGCCGAAACGTTGTTCGTCGTGGATTCCATGACCGGCCAGGACGCCGCGGTCACCGCCAAGGCCTTCGGCGAGGCGCTGCCGCTCACCGGCGTGGTGCTGACCAAGACCGACGGTGACGCCCGCGGCGGCGCGGCGCTGAGCGTGCGCTACATCACCGGCAAGCCGATCAAGTTCATCGGCGTCGGCGAGAAGCCCGACGGGCTGGACGTGTTCCACCCCGACCGCGTGGCCAGCCGCATCCTGGACATGGGCGACGTGCTCAGCCTGGTGGAGCAGGTCGAGCAACAGGTCGACAAGGACAAGGCCGCCAAGCTGGCCGAGAAGGTCGCCCAGGGCAAGAAGTTCGACCTCAACGACATGAAGGACCAGCTCGAGCAGATGCAGAACATGGGCGGCCTGGGCGGGCTGATGGACAAGCTGCCCGGCATCGGCCAGATCCCCGACTCGGTGAAGGCGCAGGTCACCGGCAAGGAAGTGCCGCGCCTGGTCGCCATCATCAATTCCATGACCCGAAAGGAGCGCCGCAACCCGGCCTTGCTGAACGGCTCGCGCCGCAAGCGCATCGCCGCCGGTGCGGGCGTGACCCCGGCCGACGTCAACAAGCTGATGAAGCAGTTCCAGCAGATGGAAAAGATGATGGGCAAGCTGGGCCGCGGCGGCATGAAGGGCATGATGCGCGGCATGCGCGGAATGATGGGCGGCCGCGGCGGCATGCCGTTCTAAGAGCCTGTCTGGTTCTCGAAAGCCCCCCGTAGGAGCGGCTTCAGCCGCGATGCTTTTTGTAGGAGCGACCCAAGTCGCGACCGCGAATCCGCCCGGATTGACGCCAGCGGCGCCTGACTGGACTGAAGACGGGGAGGCGGATCGCGGCTGAAGCCGCGCCTACAACACCGCCGGAAAATCCCCTATACTTGCCGGCTTACCCCGTCATCCCGACGGCTGGGCAACACAGGAAGCACCCGACCATGGTCAAGATCCGACTGACCCGCGGCGGCGCCAAGAAGCGTCCGTTCTACCACATCATCGTCACCGACAGCCGCAGCGCCCGCGACGGCCGCAACATCGAGCGCGTCGGTTACTACAACCCGGTCGCCACCGGCGGCGAGAAGCGTGTCGAGCTCGACACCGGCCGCGTGCAGCACTGGCTGGGCAACGGCGCGCAGCTGACCGACAAGGTCGCCGTGCTCTACAAGGAAGCGCTGAAGTCGGCCGACACGGCCACTGCAGCCTGATCCTTCGGCCGCGCCCCGCGCGCGGCCGGCATCGCACCCGATGGACACCGAAGGGCGCCGCATCCTCGTAGGCAGGGTGACCGGCGCCTTCGGCTTGCGTGGCGAAGTGAAACTCGAATCCTGGACCGAGCCGCGCCAGGCGATCTTCCGCTACCAGCCCTGGATCCTGCGCGACGCACGCGGCGTCGAGCGGCAGGTGCAGGGCGTGCGCGGCCGCGACGACGGCAAGCGGGTCACGGCGTGGTTCCCGGAGGTCGCCGACCGCGATGCCGCCGAGGCCATGCGCGGGCTGGAGATCTTCGTGCCGCGCTCGGCCTTTCCGCCGCCGGCGCCGGGCGAGTTCTACTGGGTCGACCTGGAAGGCCTGAAGGTCGTGAACCTGGAAGGCGTGTCGTTCGGCTCCGTCTCCCACCTGTTCGCCACCGGTGCCAATGACGTGCTGGTCGCCCGCGATGGCGGCCGCGAGCGGATGATCCCCTTCGTGCGCCCGCAGTACGTCACCGACATCGATTTCGAGAAGGGCGTGGTGACGGTCGACTGGGATCCGGAGTTCTAAGGACCGCATGCGCATCGACGTTATCAGCCTGTTCCCCGAGTTCGTCGCGCAGTGCGCGGCGTTCGGCGTGGTCGGCCGCGCAGGGGAGCGCGGATTGTTGTCGCTGCACGGCTGGAACCCGCGCGACTACGCCGAAGGCAACTACCGCCGCGTCGACGACCGGCCCTTCGGCGGCGGCCCCGGCATGGTGATGCTGATCGACCCGCTCCGCGCCAGCCTGAAGGCCGCGCGGGCGGCCGACCCGCGGCCGGCGCGCGTGGTCTACCTCAGCCCGCAGGGCGCGCCGCTGACCCAGGCCAAGGTGCGCGAACTGGCCGGCCAAGAGCGGCTGGTGCTGCTGTGCGGGCGCTACGAGGGCGTCGACGAGCGCCTGCTGGCGGCGGAAGTCGACGAGGAAATCTCCATCGGCGACTACGTCCTGTCGGGCGGCGAGCTCGCCGCGGCCGTTATCGTCGACGCCGTGGCGCGCCTGCAGGAAGGGGCGTTGAACGACGCCGACTCCGCCGAGCAGGACAGCTTCGAACCGGTCGACCCCGCGGGCGATCCGGCCCGGGTCCTGCTGGACTGCCCGCACTACACCCGGCCTGTCTCCCATGAGCTGGGCGAAGTCCCGGCGGTGCTGATGTCAGGCAATCACGCCGAGATCGCGCGCTGGCGCCGGCAGCAGGCGCTGGGCCGGACCTGGCAGCGCCGGCCGGACCTGCTGGACGAGGCGGCGCTGTCCAAGGCCGACCGGGCGCTGCTCGCGGCCTACCGGGCCTCGCTGGGCACGGTGGGCGACGACAGCGACGGCTGAGGGCCCCGGTCCCCGGGCGTAACCCCTAGCCACGAAAGGAAAAGGGCCGCTATAATGCGCGGCTTGACCGCCTGCTGGTGGTCTGTCTGCAGTCCCGGCAACACCCACAAAAAAGCCAGACGCGGGTCCACGTGCACTCGCGCTACAACGATTCCAACAGGCAGGCCACGCCGTGGCCACCCACCAGGTCAAAGTCATGAACAAGCCTTCGCTCAACACGCTTCTCCAGGAATTCGAGTCCCAGCAGGTCCAGCGCGAGCTGCCCGCCTTCAGCCCGGGCGACACCGTCGTCGTCAACGTCAAGGTGAAGGAAGGCAACCGCGAGCGCGTCCAGGCCTACGAGGGCGTGGTCATCGCGATGAAGAACGCGGGCCTGAACTCCTCGTTCACCGTGCGCAAGATTTCCCACGGCTTCGGCGTGGAGCGCGTGTTCCAGAGCCACAGCGCCACCATCGACTCGGTCGACGTGAAGCGCCGCGGCAAGGTCCGCGCCGGCAAGCTGTACTACCTGCGTGGCCTGGAAGGCAAGAAGGCGCGCATCAAGGAAGACCTGGCCGCCTATGCCAAGGCCAAGGCCGCTGCCGCCGCGACCGAGTAAGTCGGACCTGCGGTTTGCGCCACACCGGAACGGTCGCCGAAAGGCGGCCGTTTCGCGTTGTGGGGCCTGGTTCGCGCGACCACGACTGGCGGCAGCACCGACGTCCTGCTGAAGTCGGCATCGTTCAGCACCTTTGTGCCCGGCTCGATCACGGCCGGCAATCCAACACGCCGTTATCCCGGCGAAAGCCGGGATCCACCTCCCCGGAAGCGACGCCTGCAATCACGCGGCCGGATACCGCCTACGCATCGGCATGTCGATCGGGTACACAACTCAGGCATGGCCGCGCCGTGCCGGCCGCATCCTTCGCGCAGGCATTGGAGACGCCGCCACCGTCCCCATCTAGCCCGCATGACCGAGCCGACTTCCGCAGCCACCGTGCGCCTCGACCTGTGGCTCTGGGCCGCACGTTTCTTCAAGACCCGTGGGCTGGCCCGGGCGGCCATCGAGACCGGCAAGGTCGAGGTCGGTGGCCAGCGCGCCAAGGCGTCCCGTGCGGTCCGCATCGGCGACCGCATGCAGGTCGAGCGGGCGGGCGAGGTGTTCCAGATCGAAGTGCTCGACCTGTCCGACACGCGTGGCCCCGCACCCGTGGCGCAGGCGCTCTACGCGGAGGACGAAGCGTCGCGATTGGCGCGGGCCGAAGCGCGCGCCCTGCAGGCCGCGCAACGCACCGGCTACCGCGCGCCCGAGGGCAAGCCCGACAAGCGTGCCCGACGGCTGATCCGGGCACTGGGCGACATCGACGCGTTGTAGTCGCGTGCCGTCGCGTCCTCAGCCGTCCCCGGTGCGGGACGTCGGCAGGTAATCGCGCACCAGGTCCTCCGACACGCGCCACAGCCGCGCGGCCATTGCGCGGTCGCGCTGGTGGCGGCTCTGTCCGGCGGGCGCGAAGTCGCGGAAGAATCCCCCGTTGAACTTGGAGGCATCCGGCGATGCCGCCAGCCAGCACGGCGTCGCGGCGCCCTGTTGGACGCTGCGCGCGTCCGCCCGGTAGCCGTAATCCACGTTGCGCAGGATGTGGGTGCGCACGTGCCCCGGCGACACGCAATTGGAGGTGGCGCGGGTGCCGGCCGCAGCGAGGCCGTGCGCCAAGGCCAGCGAGAACAGGCCGTTCGCCAGTTTCGAGTGCGCGTAACGGCCCCGCTCCCAGGTGCGGCCGGACAGGTCGTCGAACTGGATGCCGCCGGGCGGCGCGTCGGCCTCGCTGCCGCTGCCCAGCACGACCACGCGTCCCTGCGGCGCCTCGATGACGCGGTCGAGCAGTCGCCGCACCAGCAGGTGGTGGCCGAGATGGTTGACCACGAACTGCTTCTCCAGCCCGCGTACCTGCTGCAGGTCGTCCAGCACGATGCCGGCGTTGCAGACCAGCGCGTCGATGGGCGCGCCCATGGCGCGGATGGCATCGCTGCAGGCGACGATCGAATCGAAGTCGGCCAGCTCCAACGCCACCGGGGTCGCCCGGCCGGCGACGGCTGCGCACGCCGCCTGCGCCTTGGCCAAGGTGCGGCCGGTCCCCACCACGTGCGCGCCGCGCTGCGCGAGGACCCGCATCGCTTCCTGTCCGATGCCCGACGTGCAGCCGGTGATGACGATGGTCTTGCCCGCGAGGTCGAGCCCGGCCGTCGCCTGCTCGGCAGTGGTCTCCGGTCCGAACGTGCGTGCGTTCGCTGCAGCGGTTGCGCCCATGGGCAGCACGGCGAGCGCCGCGCCGGCAGCGGCGGACATGACCAGGGTGCGGCGCTGGTGGTCGATGGGCATGGCATGCGCTGCAGTCGGCGGGCCCGCAGCATGCCGCACGTGCGGCGTCGCCGGTAGACCGGGCGCCTGCTCGAGAGGCACTACGCGAGCCGTGGGACAGCTCAAAAAAAGAGACCCCGCGTGGGCGGGGTCTCGTCGGGGCGCCCGGCGGGGATCAGCGATGCAGGTCGAAGCGGTCCGCCTCCATGACCTTGACCCATGCCTTGACGAAGTCGTTGACGAAATCCTTCTCGCCATCGCTGGAGGCATAGACCTCGGTCAGCGCACGCAGTTGCGAGTTGGAGCCGAACACGAGGTCGGCCACCGTCGCCGTCCACTTCTGCTCGCCGGAGGCCCGGTCCAGTCCCTCGAACACGTGCTCATTGGCCTCGGACTTGCGCCACTTGGTGCGCATGTCGAGCAGATGGGTGAAGAAGTCGGTGGTCAACGCGCCCGGTCGCGTGGTGAACACGCCGTGCTGCGCGCCCTTGTAGTTCGCACCGATCGCGCGCAGGCCGCCGACCAGCACGGTCATCTGCGGCGCGGTGAGCTGCAGCAGGGCGGCGCGGTCGATCAGGGCGGTGGCCGTCTGCTCCTCGTCGCCCTTGCGCACGTAGTTGCGGAAGGCATCGATCGCCGGCTCCAGCACCTCGAAGGAGTTGGCGTCGGTCTGCTCGGCGGTGGCGTCGGTGCGGCCCGGGGTGAACGGCACGGTGATGTCGTGCCCGCCCTTCCGTGCCGCCTCCTCGATGCCGGCGCTGCCGCCCAGCACGATCAGGTCGGCCAGCGAGATCTTCTTGCCGCCGCTCGCCGTGCCGTTGAACTCCGAACGCACCTTCTCCAGCACGCCGAGAACGCGTTGCAGTTCTGCGGGCTCGTTGACCTCCCAGTCCTTCTGCGGCTCCAACCGGATGCGTGCGCCATTGGCGCCGCCGCGCAGGTCGGTCCCGCGGAACGTCGAGGCCGACGCCCAGGCCGTCTTGACCAGGTCCTGCACGGACAGGCCCGAATCCAGCAGCGCCTTCTTCAGAGATTTGATGTCCGCTTCGTCCACCAGCGGGTGGTCGACCGGCGGCACCGGGTCCTGCCAGATCAGGTCCTCCTCGGGCACCAGCGGGCCGAGGTAACGCGACTTCGGGCCCATGTCGCGGTGGGTCAGCTTGAACCAGGCGCGCGCGAAGGCGTCGGCGAACTTGTCCGGGTTGGCCAGGTAGTCGCGCGAGATCTTTTCGTACACCGGGTCCATGCGCATCGCCATGTCGGCGGTGGTCATCATCGGCTGGTGCAGCTTGCCCGGGATGTGCGCATCGGGCACGTTGCGGCCGGCGTCGCCCTTGGGCTTCCACTGCTGCGCGCCGGCCGGGCTCCGGGTCAGTTCCCACTCGAAGCCGAAAAGAGTCTCGAAGTAGGCCATGTCCCACTTGGTCGGCGTGGGCGTCCACGCGCCTTCCAGGCCGCTGGTGATGGTGTGCGGGCCGCAGCCGCTGTCGAGCGTGTTGGTCCAGCCCAGGCCCAGTTCCTCGATGTTGGCGGCCTCGGGTTCGCGCCCGACCGTGTCCACCGGTCCGGCGCCGTGGCACTTGCCGAAGGTGTGGCCGCCGGCGGTGAGCGCAACGGTCTCCTCGTCGTTCATCGCCATGCGCGCGAACGTCTCGCGGATGTCGCGGCCGGAGCCGATCGGGTCGGGGTTGCCGTTGGGCCCTTCCGGGTTGACGTAGATCAGGCCCATCTGCACCGCGGCCAGCGGGTTGGCGAGTTCGCGCTCGCCGCTGTAGCGCTCGTCCCCGAGCCACGTGGACTCCGGGCCCCAATCGATCGGCATGGGTTCCCAGACGTCCTCGCGTCCGCCGCCGAAGCCGAACGTCTTCAGGCCCATCGATTCGAGCGAGACGTTGCCGGCCAGGATGAAGAGGTCCGCCCACGACAGCTTGCGGCCGTACTTCTGCTTGATCGGCCACAGCAGGCGGCGCGCCTTGTCGAGGTTGCCGTTGTCGGGCCAGCTGTCGAGCGGGGCGAAGCGCTGCTGCCCGCTGTTGGCGCCGCCGCGGCCGTCGGCCGTGCGGTAGGTGCCGGCGGCGTGCCACGCCATGCGGATGAAGAACGGGCCGTAGTGGCCGTAGTCGGCGGGCCACCACGACTGCGAGTCGGTCATCAGCGCGTGCAGGTCCTTGATGACGGCGTCGAGGTCGAGTGTCTTGAACTCGGCCGCGTAGTCGTAGTCCTCCATCATCGGGTCGGCGAGGTCCGACTTCTGGTGCAGGACCGCCACGTCGAGCTGCTCGGGCCACCAGTCGGCCGTCGTGCGGGGGCGGGGACGCTTGTGGCCGGCAACGGGGCATTGCGTTTCTGCGTTCATGGTCCTGTCCTCAGGTCGATGGAGGCACCCCACGGAGACAGTGCGTCGCCGGTGGGCACCGATGGGAATTGGGGCTGGGCTGGGTGGGCCGCGGGCCGCGGGGCGCGGACGACGGGATGGCGCGCCATGTGCGCGAGCGCCCGGGGCCTCGGCGCCGACGGTGCGGACAGCGCGAACATCGGCGCCGCGGCGCGAAGCCGATCGGCCGCGGGCCGCGGGAGCCGCGGTGCGTCACGTCTCGGGTTGGGGGAATCGTCCGGATCCATTGCATGCCGCCCGTGCCGCCTTGGCACCGGATTACCGTACGCCCGCCGAGGCATCAATAAAAATCGTATTTACCGAACGGTTCGATAGGTCCTGACTATTGATGCAGGCTATCGCTGCAGCGGCATCGCATGGCGCTCGTGAGCGGACTGCGGGGCTGCCCGGTGCGCTTCACGGCCCACCGCGTCCGCACCATTGGCGAAGCAGCAGCTGGCTAACAGGATCGGCGGGCATCAGCAGGCGCCACGGGCGTCCCTCAGCCCAGCGCCTTCAACCGGTACAGCGCTTCCAGCGCCTGCTTGGGCGTCAGTTCGTCCGGGTCGATCGCGGCCAACGCATCCAGCGCGGCGGACGACGGGGCGAACAGGCCGATCTGCTGCGGCGCATCCAGCGCGGCCGCGGCGAACGACGGCGAGGGCGTGTCGCGTCCCTGCTGCTCCAGTTCCGCCAAACGCCCGCGCGCCTGCGACACCACGCTGCGCGGCAGGCCGGCGAGCGCGGCGACCTGCAGGCCGAAGCTGCGGTCGGCCGGTCCGTCCTTGACCGCGTGCATGAAGACGAGGCGTTCGTTGCCGGCCTGGTCGCGGTGCTCGACCGCGTCCAGATGCACGTTGGCGATGCCGCTGGACGGCTGCGCCAGCGCGGTGAGCTCGAAGTAGTGCGTGGCGAACAAGGTGTAGCTGCGATTGGAGCCGGCCAGGTGCCGCGCGCAGGCGTCGGCCAGGGCCAGGCCGTCGTAGGTGGACGTGCCGCGGCCGATCTCGTCCATCAGCACCAGCGACGCGTCGGTGGCGTGGTGGAGGATGTAGCTGGTCTCGCTCATCTCCACCATGAATGTCGACTGCCCGCGCGCGAGGTCATCGCCGGCGCCGATGCGGGTCAGGATGCGGTCGATCGGGCCGATCACCGCGCGCGCGGCCGGCACGAAGCTGCCGATGTGCGCCAGCAGCACGATCAGCGCGTTCTGCCGCATGTAGGTGCTCTTGCCGCCCATGTTCGGGCCGGTGATCACCAGCATGCGGCGATGGCCGAGTTCCTCGGTGTCGCCCAGGCGCAGGTCGTTGGGCTCGAAGGGCTCGTCGCGCACCGCCTCCACCACCGGATGGCGGCCGCGTTCGATGCACAGGCCTGCATCGTCGGTCAGTTCCGGGCGTGACCAGTCCAGCGCCTGCGCGCGGTCGGCGAAGGCGGCCAGCACGTCGAGCTCGGCCAAGGCCGCCGCGCAGCGCTTGAGCGGCTCCAGCCGGGCGTTGAGCTCGTCCAGCAGCTGTTCGTACAGCAGCCGCTCGCGCGCCAGGCTGCGCTCGCGCGCCGACAGCACCTTGTCCTCGAACGTCTTCAGTTCCTCGGTGATGTAGCGCTCGGCATTGGCCAGCGTCTGGCGGCGCGTGTAGTGCGTGGGCGCCTTGCCCGCCTGCGCCTTGCTGATTTCCAGGTAATAGCCGTGCACGCGGTTGTAGCCGACCTTGAGCGTGGGGATGCCACTGGCCTCACGCTCGCGTGTTTCCAGGTCGACCAGGAACTGGTCGGCGGTGGTCGAGAGCGTGCGCAGCTCGTCGAGTTCGGCATCGAAGCCGTCGGCGAAGATCCCGCCGTCGCGCGCGAGCACCGGCGGTTGTTCGACCAGTGCCGACGCCAGCAGCGCGGCCTGAGCGTCGTGTTCGCCCAGTTCGTCCGACAGTGCCCGCAGGCGCGGCGCGTCGAGGCGTTCGAGTACGGCGCGGACCGCCGGTAGCAGGTCCAGGCCGTCGCGCAGGGTCGACAGGTCGCGCGGGCGCGCGCTGCGCAGGGCAATGCGCGACAGGATGCGCTCCAGGTCGCCAACGGCGCGGAAGTGCTCGCGCAGGTCGGCGTCGGTTCCCGAGTCGATCAGGATGGCGACGGCCTGGTGGCGTTCGCGCAGGGTGGGGCGGTCGCGCAGTGGACGATGCAGCCAGCGGCGCAGCAGGCGCCCGCCCATCGGCGTGATGCTGGCATCGAGCACGCCCAGCAATGTATGTCGCGTGTCGCCGTCGATGCGGCTGTCCAGTTCAAGGTGCCGGCGCGTCGCGGCATTCATGGCGATGGCGCCGTCGCCCGACTCCACGGCAATGGACGTGAGGTGGGGCAGCCGCTGCTTCTGCGTTTCCTCGACATAGCCCAGCAGCGCCGCGGCGGCGGCAATGGCCTGCGGGCGGTCGTCGATGCCGAAGCCCGTGAGGTCGTGCAGGTTGAAGAACTTCAACAACTGGCGACGTCCGCTGTCGGCATCGAACAGCCACGGCGCACGGCGGCGCATCCCGGTGCGGCCGGTGACGAAGGCCGGCCAGCCGTCCTCGTCGGGCACCAGCGTCTCGGCCGGCTCCAGTCGCGCGAGTTCGGCCTCCAGCGCGTCCTCGCTGGCGACTTCGTTGACGAGGAAACGCCCACCGGCCAGGTCTGCCCACGCCAGGCCGTACCCGGCTTTTCCACGCGCCACCGCCAGCAGCAGCGTGTCGCGGCGCTCGTTGAGCAACGCCTCGTCCGTCACCGTGCCCGGGGTGACGATGCGGACCACCTTGCGTTCGACCAGCCCCTTGCTGGCAGCCGGGTCGCCGATCTGCTCGCAGATCGCCACCGACTCGCCCAGCGCCACCAGCCGGGCGAGATACCCCTCGGACGCGTGGTGCGGCACGCCGGCCATCGGGATCGGCGCACCGCCGGAGCTGCCGCGCTGGGTCAGGGTGATGTCCAGCAACCGCGCGGCCTTGCGCGCGTCGTCATAGAACAGCTCGTAGAAGTCGCCCATCCGGAAGAACAGCAGCACGTCCGGGTGCTCCGCCTTGGCGGCGAAGAACTGCTTCATCAGCGGGGTGTGTTCGGGCGTCTTCTCGGCGCTCTTGTCGGGCATGGACTGGCTGTCGGTTCGGGTGCGTCGCGGCGGTGCCGGGCGGGCGGCAGCCGTTGATCGGCGGCGGGTAAGTGTAGCGGCCGAGCTCCCGGGCCCGATCCCGTCGGCCGGCTCGACCGACTTCAAATTGAAGAAATACTTCCAGTATTATCGAACTATGGACACCCATCACGCACTCGACGCACTCGCCGGCCTCGCCCAGAAAAGCCGCCTGGCGCTGTTCCGCGAACTGGTGCAGCGCGGCCCGGCCGGCGCCACGCCCGGCGAGCTGGCCGAGACCGTCGGCATCGCGCCGACCACGCTGTCCTTCCACCTCAAGACGTTGCTGCAAGCGGGGCTGGTCCAGGCCGAGCAGCAGGGCCGCAGCATCACCTACCGGGCCGACTTCGACGCGATGCAGGGGCTGGTCGGGTACCTCACCGACAACTGCTGCGGCGGCGATCCGGGCCAATGCGCGCCCGCCTGCGCGCCCGCGCGCAAGCGCGCCTGACCTCTTCTCTTCTTCCTTCCCCCGAGTACCGCATGGCACTGAAGATCGGCATCAACGGATTCGGCCGCATGGGCCGCCTCGCGCTGCGCGCGGCATTGCAGCGCGACGACCTGTCGGCGCTGTCGTTCGTCCAGGTCAACGACCCGGCCGGCGACGCGGCGACCTTCGCGCACCTGCTCAACTTCGATTCCGTGCACGGCCGGTGGGGCCTTGAAGCGGGCGCCGACGGCGACGCGCTGGTGATCGGAGCGCACCGCATCGCGCTGACCCGCCACACGGCGATCGCCGATACCGACTGGTCCGGTTGCGACGTGGTGATCGAAGCGTCCGGCCGCTACCGCACGAAGGAGCTGCTGCAGCCGTACCTCGAGCAGGGCGTCGGCCGCGTCGTGGTGACGGCGCCGGTCAAGCAGGCCGGCGTGCTGGATGCCGTGGTCGGCGTCAACGACGACCGCTTCGACCCGGCGGTGCACCGCATCGTCACCGCGGCCTCGTGCACCACCAACTGCCTGGCGCCATTGGTGAAGGTGTTGCACGAAGGCATCGGCATCCGCCACGGCAGCCTGACCACCATCCACTCGCTGACCAACACCCAGACCATCATCGACGCCGCGCACAAGGACCTGCGGCGGGCGCGGTCGTGCGGCGAGAGCCTGATCCCGACCTCGACCGGCTCGGCCACGGCCATTGCCGAGATCTTCCCGGAGTTGCGCGGCCGGCTGGACGGCATCGCGGTGCGCGTACCGCTGGCGAACGCGTCGCTGACGGACGCGGTGTTCGAAGTGGAGCGTGCGACGACGGTCGAGGAGGTCAACGCGCTGTTCAAGGCCGCGGCCGAGGGCCCGCTCGCGGACATACTGGGTTACGAAGAGCGGCCGCTGGTGTCGGTCGACTACCGCACGGACCCGCGTTCGGCCGTGCTCGACGCCGGTTGCACCCGGGTCGTCAATGGCACGCAGGTCAAGGTCTACGCCTGGTACGACAACGAGTGGGGCTATGTGAACCGCACGGTCGAGCTCGCCCTGAAGGTCGGGTCCGCGCCGCGGCCATGAACGCGAATCCGACAGCGGATGCCCGCGCCGCCTGGCGGCAGTACGCGATCGTCACTGGCAACTACTGGGCGTTCACCCTGACCGACGGGGCGCTGCGGATGCTGGTGGTGCTGCACTTCCACCAGCTCGGCTATGGCGCCCTGCAGATCGCGCTGCTGTTCCTGTTCTACGAACTCTTCGGTGTCGTCACCAACCTGGTGGGCGGCTGGCTGGGTGCGCGCATCGGCCTCAACCGGACGATGAACATCGGGCTGGCGCTGCAGGTGGTGGCACTGTCGATGCTGGCGGTTCCGGCCGCGTGGCTGGTGGTGCCGTGGGTGATGGCGGCGCAGGCGCTGTCGGGCATCGCCAAGGACCTCAACAAGATGAGCGCCAAGAGCAGCA
>CAMPJI010000018.1 GCA_946886865.1 uncultured Lysobacterales bacterium
TCGCCCGCGGGTTGTCGGTGAAGTCGGTGCGCGTGGTCGACGTCATCCCGGGCAAATCGGTGATCGGCCTGGAAACCCCGAACACTCAGCGCGAGATGATCTACCTGTCGGAGCTTCTGCGCTCGCGCGAGTACGACAAGTCGGGCAGCCCGCTCACGCTGGCACTGGGCAAGGACATCGCCGGCCGGCCGACCGTGGCCGACCTGGCGCGCATGCCGCACCTGCTGGTGGCCGGTACCACCGGCTCGGGCAAGTCCGTCGCGGTCAACGCGATGGTGCTCAGCCTGCTGTACAAGGCGTCCGCCAAGGACGTGCGGATGCTGATGATCGATCCGAAGATGCTGGAGCTCAGCGTCTACGAGGGCATCCCGCACCTGCTGGCGCCGGTGGTCACCGACATGAAGGAGGCGGGCAATGGCCTGCGCTGGTGTGTCGCCGAAATGGAGCGCCGCTACAAGCTGATGTCGGCGGTGGGCGTGCGCAACCTGGCGGGCTTCAACAAGAAGGTGCGCGACGCCACCGATGCCGGCCAGCCGATGCTGGACCCGCTGTTCAAGCCCAACCCCGATATCGAGGAGGCGGCGCCGCAACTGGAGCCGCTCCCGTACATCGTGGTGTTCATCGACGAATTCGCCGACATGATGATGATCGTCGGCAAGAAGGTCGAAGAACTCATCGCGCGTCTGGCGCAGAAGGCCCGCGCCGCCGGCATCCACCTCATCCTGGCGACCCAGCGCCCTTCGGTGGACGTGATCACCGGCCTGATCAAGGCCAATATCCCGACCCGCATTGCGTTCCAGGTGTCGAGCAAGATCGACTCGCGCACCATCCTCGACCAGTCCGGTGCCGAAACCCTGCTGGGCCACGGCGACATGCTGTACCTGCCCCCGGGCACGGCGATGCCCGAGCGCGTGCACGGCGCCTTCGTGTCGGACGACGAGGTGCATCGCGTCGTCGAGCACCTCAAGCAGGCCGGCGGCGGCCCCGACTACATCGAGGGTGTGCTGGAGGAGGTGCAGACCCTTGGGGACGGTGTGGTCGTGGGCGCGACCGGCCTGCCGGAGGCCACAGGCGGAGGCGATGAATCGGACCCGCTGTACGACGAGGCGGTACGCATCGTGACCGAAACCCGGCGTGCGTCGATCTCCGGCGTGCAGCGGCGCCTGAAGATCGGCTACAACCGGGCCGCGCGCCTGATCGAGGCGATGGAAGCAGCGGGGGTGGTGACTCCGCCCGAGCACAACGGCGACCGCTCGGTGCTGGCGCCGCCGCCTCCACGCTGACGGGCCAGCGTCGCAGCTGAATCGGAAACCCGACGCAGACCGGTGCCCAAGTGCCCGTGAGCGCGTGTTCATCGCGGCGCCGGCAGACTTTGCCGCATCGAAATAGGAGCATCCAGATGACCCGTATCGCCCGTTGTTCCGCTTTGGTGGGCGCCATGGCCGCCACCGCGCTGTTCGCCTCGTCGGCCATGGCTGGCGCGCGCGACGACCTCGATACCTTCACCCGGGGCCTCAAGGGTCTGGACGGCCAGTTCACCCAGAAGGTGTACGACGCCGGTGGCCGGCTGAAGGAGACCTCCAGCGGTGAGGTCGCGCTGTCGGCCCCGCGCCTGTTCCGCTGGGAATACGCCAAGCCGTACCCGCAACTGATCGTGGCCGATGGCAAGACGGTGTGGATCTACGACGAGGACCTCGAGCAGGTCACCCGGCGCCCCCAAGGCGCCGAGGAGCAGAACAGCCCGCTGACCGCGTTGATCGATCCGAGCAAGCTGGACCGGCAGTTCGTGGTGAAGGAGGAGGGTGAAAAGGGTGGCCTGAGCTGGCTGTCGCTGGTGCCGCGCGACGAGGGCGGCGCCAGTTTCCGTTCGGCGCGGCTTGCGTTCGGTGACGCGGGACTGGAGAAGATGATCGTCGTCGATGCCGTGGGACAGCGCACCGAAATCGGGTTCAGCCAGTGGCAGCGAAACCCGGCATTTCCTGCCAGCACGTTCAAGTACACGCCGCCCCAGGGCGTTGACGTCATCGGCGGCTGATCAGCGCGTCGCCCGCCGATGCAGGTACCGAAACGGCAGGCCTCAAAGCCTGCCGTTTCGCTTTCTGGAGTCGTAGACCGTTCATTTTCAATGGCTTGGACTCACGTCGCATCGACGTTTCCCGCTTCAAAGTGGCCACACGCTCCGATCCCCCGGAGCGCCCCGAAGCAAGAAGGCAGGCCACTCCATGCGTCGCACTCCCCTCGCACTTCTCCCCGTTGCCACCCTCAGCCTGGCAATCGCCCTGATCGCTGGCCGTGCCAACCCGGTCGATGCCGCGACGCCGCAGGGTGTGGTCGCCCAGGCCGGAGCGACGGCGCCGGGCACGCGGATGGAAGGTGAGCAGGTGTTGGACGCTGCGGTCGCGGCGGCACTTATCGGCGCAGTGGCCAGCCAGTTCGACGAAGACAACGTTGAAGTCCGCCTCAACGATGTCGATGTGGAAGAGGCAAGCCTGCGTGATCGCCAGCTCCTGGGCCGGGGTGAACTGCGTCTGGGTGATGACGAGGCGTGGATCCCCTTCGGGTTCGAGGCTTTGTACGACACCGTCGAGGCTGTGGTGAGTTATCCGCGCCTGACGCTGGCCGACGGCATGGCCGCCGACCCCGTCGAGCTGGACACTCCGATCGCGCAGACATTGGCCGAGCGGACCGAGGCTGCGCTTTCGGCAGAGTTTTCGCAGCAGCCGGTGGCGCTCGCCCTGGAAGACGTGAGGGCCGTCAATGCGGGTGGTCGATACCTGCGAGTCGACGCATCGGGAACGGCCGACTTTGGCCGCGAGGGCAACGCTGCCACGCAGGTGCACGGTCTGTTTGACCAGCGCGAGAACCGTTGGGTGAAAGTGAGCTACGAGCTGGGCGAAGCGCCGGCGCCGTGGGCCGCTGATCCGCGCGTCGTCGCCAGCCGCTGACCCTCGCTGGAACCTTAGGAAATCAAGCTCGCGGCGCCTTTATCGGCGCCGCGGGCGTTTGAGCACGTGCATAACGGTGCCCCTGCCGCTTTAGCGGCCGGTGACGCCAGCCGTTGGTCGGGCGCTTGGTATCGTGTCGTAGCTGCTCGTCGTCCCCTCAATCGTCCCTCAGACGGACCGTGCCGTGCCCCGACGTTCTCCGCCTTCGCTGGCATCCGACTCTCCCGACCTGCTGACCATGGATCGCGATGCGATGCGTCCGCTCGCCGAGCGCATGCGCCCCCGGGCGCTGGATGACATGGTCGGCCAGCGGAGGCTGCTGGCGCCGGGTTCCGCGCTGCGCCGGGCCGTGGAAAGCGGGCGCGTGCATTCGATGGTGCTGTGGGGCCCGCCGGGGTGCGGCAAGACCACACTCGCCCTGCTGCTCGCGCGCTATGCCGAGGCCGAGTTCCGCGCGATTTCCGCCGTTCTGTCGGGCCTGCCGGAGGTACGGAGCGTGCTGGCCGAGGCCGCGCACCGCTTCGCCGAGGGCCGTCGCACCGTCCTGTTCGTCGACGAGGTGCACCGTTTCAACAAGTCCCAGCAGGATGCGTTTCTCCCGCACATCGAGCGGGGCACCATCATCTTTGTCGGCGCGACCACCGAAAACCCGTCTTTCGAACTGAACTCGGCCCTGCTGTCACGGTGCCGCGTGCACGTCATGGAGGCCGTGTCGGCGGACGACATCGTGGTGGCGCTGAAGCAGGCGCTGGACGACGACGACCGCGGCCTGGCGGGGCTCCAGCTGCAGGTGGCCGACGCCACGCTGGCGCAGATCGCGCAGGCCGCCGACGGCGACGTGCGCCGCGCGCTGACGCTGCTGGAGATCGCGGCGGAACTGGCGGTGGACGAAGGCGGCCGCATCACCGATGCGACGCTTGCGCAGGTTCTGGCCGACCGCACCCGGCGCTTCGACAAGGGCGGCGAGCAGTTCTACGACCAGATCTCGGCACTGCACAAATCGGTGCGCAGCTCCAACCCCGACGCCGCGCTGTACTGGCTGGCGAGGATGCTCGACGGCGGTTGCGACCGCGCCTACCTCGCGCGCCGTCTGACACGGATGGCGGTGGAGGACATCGGGCTGGCCGACCCCAAGGCGCTGCAGATGGCGCTCGAAGCCTGGGATACGTATGAACGCCTCGGATCCCCCGAAGGCGAACTGGCGCTGGCCCAATTGACGCTCTACCTGGCCAGCACGGCGAAATCCAACGCGGCCTACGCGGCTTTCAAACAGGCGCAACGCGATGTCCGCGAACACGGCACCCAAGAGGTCCCGATGCACCTTCGCAATGCACCCACCACGTTGATGAAATCGCTGGGGTACTCGAAGGGCTACCAGTACGACCACGATGCCGAGGGCGGCGTCGCCCTCGACCAGACCGGCTTTCCCGACGCAATGGGCGAGCGGATCTACTACCGACCGGTGGAGCGGGGGATGGAGATCAAGCTCAAGCAGAAGCTCGATGCGCTGCGCTCCAGACGCGCCGATGCGCGAGGTGCTCCAGCCGGGGAGGGGGATGGTGAGAGCGGCGCGTAGCTGCGCGTGCGGATCGCAGCGACGTGCAAGCGCTTGTTTCGTACAGGCAACGCAGAATCGGCTTGAGCAGTATCGGCCATGTATCTGATCAGGCTGGATAACAGGCGCCTGTCACGCCGGCGCCATACCCCGACGTTTCAGGGTTGAAACGAAAATCTGAACACGGTTGCCGGGCCTGCGCGAGGGCGTCGAGCCTTGTCTGCGAAGGATGGCCGTGACTCTCAAGCCCGATCGTGCGCTGCCATTGCATCGAGCCGCGTTACAGGGCTGAAACGTATTCCGTCGTGGCTGCGGCCCCCGATGGCGTCCCCATCCCCTCGATGCGGCCCTGATGAGCAGGGGCGCTGCACCCGGTAACGGTTTGCGCGCACCTGAACGGACATGGCATCGCGTATGCGTGCCTTTCCGTGCGTCCCCAGCCGGTGCCATCCCCTGGGTGCCGGACCGACGCATCAGGAGAACAACAATGCGCATTCGTAGAGCTCTCATCGCGTCAGCCGTGCTCGTGGGTCTTGGAGTCACCGGACAGGCGTGGGCACAGGCCAGCAACGACAACAACGCCCGTCGCGGCGTACAGACGGCCATCGACGACGACAGCGACAACAGCGACAACAGCAACCACGGCCGCGCCCGGGCCTCGGACTACGGCTCGGCGGCGGCCAACAACAGCAGCACCGCCACCTCCAGCTTCTCCAACTCCTTCAACAGCAGCAAGGCGATCGCTGAAACCCGCCTGGACGGCTACGTGACCGATATCCGCATCCGCGACATCGGCAACGTCGCCAACAACTGGGGCGATGCCGACGGCGGCCACGGCGGCGCCGGCGGCAAGGGCTATGGCGGCCACGCCGACGGTGGCGAAGGCGACGGCGGAAGCGGCGGAGACGGCGGCAATGCGCGCGCGCGCGGCGCCAACGGCGGAGACGCGTATGCCTATACCGGCGACAGTTCCGCCGGAACCGGCGCCGACGGCGGCGACAGCGACAGCGACAGTGGGCGCGTCCGCGAGCGCGGGGCCGGATCGGCCACCGGCGGCGCGGCCAGCGGCAGCGGCGGCTCGGCCACCTCCGGGTCGGCCACGGCGTCAGGCGGCAGCAGCAGTGCTACCGGCGGCAACGGCGGATCGATCGCCTCCAACGGCGGTGCCGGTGGCGGCGGTGGCGCAGGCTCCGGCGGCAGCGCGACGGGCGGATCGGGCAGCGGTGCGGCCGGCGGCGCCGGTGGCAGCGGCGGCTCGGTCAGCAACGACGCGGGCGCTTTCAACATGTCGTCCAACATGACCAACGTCGGTCAGTCCGCGGCCGGCATCATGACCGTGGCCCAGAACAGCGGATTCGCATCGCTGATCCAGCAGGGCGTGACCGTCCAGGCCAACCTCACGGTCGGTCCGTAACCGTCCGGTACGACGCGCCGCAGGTGCCCCCGCCCTGCGGCGCGTTGTCCTGCGCGTTGCGCATGCGAGGGGCGGCCCATGGGGCTGCGTACCGGAGATCCGGTCATGGTCGATTCGTTCCGTATGCATGGCATGGCGGTCGCCCTCGGGTGCTGCCTCGCCTTCCACGTGTCGCCAGCCCGGGCGGACGAGCCGGTCGGCGCACCGTCCTCCCCGTTCGCCGCGCCGGTGGCGGAGAGCCGGCTGGATGCACTTCGCGGTGGCGAGGGTGTCGACAACGACAGCCGGGTGCTGGGCGAGGTCACCGGCAACAGTGCCGACCGGGTGGTCACCGGCGACAACACGCTGGGTGGCGGCGCGTTCGCCGGGTCCAGCGGCATTACCACCGTCATCCAGAACACCGGTGCCAACGTGTTGATCCAGAACGGCATGGTGGTCAACGTCCAGTTCGTGGACCCCACCCCGTGACGTATCCGCAGGCCCGCACGTGGCGGTGGTATGCGGGCTGCGCGCTGGTCGCCGTGCTGGCGGTGCCCGCGGGATCGGCGCCGGCCGCAGCGGACACGCTGGACCTGCGCACACCCCACGGCGGCGCCTACCAGTTGCGCGTGACCAGCCTGAAGCAGGCGCGCTTCTCCACCACCGTCCCGCAGCAGTACGACTTCAGTTGCGGCTCGGCGGCCACGGCCACGCTGCTGACGCACCAGTACGGGTATCCCGTCACCGAGGCGGATGTCTTCCTGCGCATGTACGCCAACGGCGACCAGGCCAAGATCCGCGAGGAGGGGTTTTCGCTGCTGGACATGCGCCGCTACCTGTCGGCGCACGGGTTCGAGGCCGACGGGTTCGAATTGCCGATCGAGAAGCTGGCCGAGGAAGGGTTGCCTGCCATCGTCCTGCTCAACGACCGCGGCTACCGGCATTTCGTGGTGGTCAAGGGACTGCGCAACGGGCGCATCCTGCTGGGTGATCCCGCGCGTGGCACCCGGGCGATGCCGGTGCCGCGGTTCCACGAGCTCTGGGACAACGGCGTGATGTTCGTCATCCACAACCGCCGCGACGCGGCGCAATTCAACCAGCCGCGCGACTGGCGCACCGCGCCGCCCGCGCCGCTGGAAACGGGCATCCAGCGCGATGGACTGCGCAACACCGTGCTGCCCAAGCGCGGCCCTGGAGACATCTGACATGCACGCGCCGACCGCCCGGGCCCTGCACATCCTGCTTGCCGCGGCGGTCGCCGCCGCGCCGACGGCCACGCATGCCGCCGGTCCGGCGCCCGCCTCCACGCTGGGCCCGGAATGGCGCGCCATCGCACCCGAGCGCCTCGGCACGATGCGGGGCGGCTTCCAGCTGCCCGGCGGCCTGGTGCTGTCGTTCGGCGTCGAGCGGGCCGTCTGGGTGAACGGCGCGCTGGTGGCGTCGACCCGTGTGCAGATCGCCGACCTCGCCCGGATGACCCCGCAGCAGGCACGGCAGCTGCAGGCCTTCCAGCAGGGCATGGGCGTGCAGGTGGGCCCGGGCAATGTGATCGTCGCCCCCGGCAGCGGCGCACTGGTGATCCAGAACACCCGCGACCACCAGGCGATCCGCGCGCTGACCACGCTGTCGGTGGACGTCGGCACCCTTGGGACTTTCCAGCAGGTCAACGCCTTCGACACGGTGCAGGCGGCGGTGCTGGCCGGTATCGGCGGCCCCTGAGCGTTTAAGCGCGTGTACCCCTTTTCCCCGGCCAGAGGACGACCCATGGGCACGCACGGACATCGACCCGGTCGGTATTGGTGGTGGGCGTCGGGCCTGTTGCTGGCGGGCGCGGCCCAGGCACAGTCGCCGGCCGACACCGCGCGGCTGGACGCCCTCCAGCGCGAGATCGCCGCGCAGACCGAACGGCTCGAAGGCCTGAAGCGGTTGCTGGCCGAGCAGGAAGGCGAACTGGTCCGGCTGCGCGGCGCGTTGGACGAGCAGCGCCTGGACAGCACCCGCGCCAAGGGGCGGGAGGCTGCCCGTAGCGACGCCCTGACGCAGGTCCCGCTGGCCAACGTGACCATGGCGCAGGCGGTGCTGCCTGAATCGGCGGTGGCGCAGGCCCCGCCGCCGCCGGGTGACGCGCCGCCGGCCGGACCCGCCACGGATCCGGCCCAGGCACCGCAGCCCGTGGGCCGGGCGCCGGAGTCCGACACGCGGCCGCCCGAGGTCGCCCAGATCTTCGAGCAGCCCGGCGTGCTGACGCCCCCGGGCAAGTTCGTGCTCGAGCCCGCCTTCCAGTTCGGCTACTCGGCCAATGACCGCGTCGCGCTGGTGGGATTCACCATCATCCCGGCGATCCTCATCGGGCTGATCGACGTGCGACAGATCAAGACCACCACCGCCATCGCCACGCTGACCGGCCGCTACGGGTTGGGCAAGCGCTTCGAGCTGGAAGCCAAGGTCCCGTACGTCTACACCTACACCGACACCATCAGCCGGGAGATCTTCACCGGCACGGCGGTCGACAACGTCTTCAATTCCGAAGGCCACGGCCTCGGCGATGTCGAGTTCACTGCCCGCTACCAGTTCAACCAGGGCGGGCCGGACCGGCCGTTCTGGGTGGGCTGGCTGCGCTACAAGAGCCGCACCGGCAAGGACCCGTTCGAGGTGGTCACCGACTGCGTGACGCGCTGCGTGGCCAATGCGACCGGCACCGGCCTGCCGTTGGACCTGCCCTCCGGCAGCGGTTTCCACGCCCTCCAGCCGGGCGTCACATGGTTGTATCCGTCCGACCCGGTGGTGTTCTTCGGCAGCTTCAGTTACCTGCACAACTTCAAGCGCAGCAACGTGTCGCGTACCGTGCTGGGCGGTGTCGAGGAGCCGATCGGCGAGGTCAAGGCGGGCGACATCCTCGGCTTCAACCTGGGCATGGGCCTGGCGCTCAACGAGAAAGCCGCCATCAGCCTCGGCTATGACCAGAGCATCGTCGACAAGACCCAGCAGAACGGCGAGGACGCGCCCGGGTCGGCCCGTGTGGTGCTGGGGACCCTGCTGCTGGGCGGCTCGTACCGGTTCAACGAGCGGGTTTCGCTGAACGTGGCGCTCGGGGTCGGCGTGACCCGTGACACCCCCGACATGACCCTGACGGCGCGGGTGCCGATCTCCTTCTGAGGCGTGCCGTCCCGGCATACGGCCCGGCCAGTGGCTGGACCGCCTGGAAGCTGCCATAATGCGCGGCTTCCTGCGGCCTGGCCGCCGGAACCTTGCCCCACCGCACCCATCCGGGCGACGGGGGGCTGAACGGGCCGGCACGGCGACGTGCGGCCTTCATCCACAAGGAAACCACCATGCGTCATTACGAAGTCGTGTTCCTGGTCCACCCGGACCAGAGCGAGCAGGTGCCGGCCATGATCGAGCGCTACAAGGGCTTGATCGAAGGCGGCGAAGGCAAGATCCACCGCCTGGAAGACTGGGGCCGCCGCCAGCTGGCGTACCCGATCCAGAACCTCGTCAAGGCCCACTACGTGCTGCTCAACATCGAGTGCACCCAGGCCGTGCTCAACGAGCTGGTCGACGGGTTCCGTTTCAACGACGCGATCCTGCGCCACCTGGTCATGAAGCGCGACGACGCCGACACCGAGCAGTCGCTGATCATGAAGTTCAAGGACGAGAAGGGCGACAAGCCCGAGCGCGGTGAGCGCCGTCGCCGTGACGACGACAGCAGCACCGACAACGACGGCGAAGGCGACAAGAGCGACGCCAAGTCCGACGACAAGTCCGGCGACAACGCCGAAGCCGCCTGAGGATTACCGACATGTCCAAGTTCTTCCGCCGCCGCAAGTTCTGCAAGTTCACCGCCGAAGGCGTGACCGAGATCGACTACAAGGATCTCAACACCCTGCGCCAGTACCTCACCGAGACCGGCAAGATCGTGCCGAGCCGCGTGACCGGCACCAAGTCCAAGTACCAGCGCCAGCTGGCCACGGCCGTCAAGCGCGCCCGTTACCTGGCCCTGATCCCGTACACGGACAACCACAACGTCTAAGCGGTCCGGCCGGGGCGGGCGCCATGCCCGCCCTGCGCTGCACGTGCATTCGGACAGCGAACCCCGCTGCGGCGCCCCGCGTCGCTAACGAATCAAGCTCGATACGAGCACTGGAGCACCACCATGCAACTGATCCTCCTGCAGAACGTCCTCAACCTCGGCAAGCTCGGCGACAAGGTCACCGTGAAGCCGGGTTACGGCCGCAACTTCCTGGTCCCGCACGGCAAGGCCGTCCCGGCGACCGAAGCCAACCTGGCCGAGTTCGAAGCCAAGCGCGCCGAGTACGAAGCCAAGGCCAAGGCCTCGCTGGATGACGCCGAAAGCCGCAAGGCCAAGCTCGAAGGCGCCGAAGTCACCATC
Organism: uncultured Lysobacterales bacterium; assembly: GCA_946886865.1. Next base: position 10,284 of record CAMPJI010000018.1, read on the forward strand.
CACGCCAATGCCGCGACCGAAGGCAAGCTGTACGGCTCGGTGACCAACCGCGACATCGCCGAGGCGCTGACCAAGGCCGGCTACGAGGTCGAGAAGTCCGAGGTGATCCTGGGCGAGGGCGCGTTCCGCCACACCGGCGAGTACGAGGTCCTGCTGCACCTCCACGCGGACGTGGAAACCACCGTCAAGGTGATCGTGGCGCCGGAAGCGGCCTGATCCACCTTGTGCCCCGGGCGATGCCCGGTGGCGCATGCGGTACACGAACGGGCGCCTCGGCGCCCGTTTCGTTTGGCGCGGTGGCCGCGCCGCGGCCGCGTTTCATTGCCGTGATCTCGGTCGATGAGACCGATCCACGTTAGAAATCGGCGTTATCCACAGGTTGTTCCGTCGCGTGCCCACAGGCGGACTGCCTAGGATGCGTGTCCGACACTCGATCCAGGCCATGGACCCGGCCGCGCATGGGAACCGCGCACACTGATGAATGCACGACCGGGACTTAGGGGCGAATACCGCGGCGACAAGCGCTTCGAAACCCGTGCCGAGCAGCGCGTGGACCAGTTGCGCGTGCCGCCGCAGTCGGTGGAAGCCGAGCAGGCCGTGCTGGGCGGGTTGATGCTGGCGCCCGACGCGTACGACCGCGTCGCCGACCAGCTCAACGACCAGGACTTCTACCGCCGCGACCACCAGCTGATCTTCCGCGCCATCCGCGAGCTGGCCGAGAAGGGCAAGCCGTTCGATGCGGTGACGCTGGGCGAATGGTTCGAGTCCATGGGCCAGTCCGAACTGGTCGCCGGCGGCGCGTATTTGATCGAACTGGCCAGCACCACGCCATCGGCGGCCAACATCGTCGCCTACGCCGAAATCGTCCGCGACAAGGCCGTGCTGCGGCAGCTGATCGAAGTCGGCACGACCATCGTCAACGACGGCTTCCAGCCCGACGGGCGCGAGAGCACCGAGATCCTCGCCAGCGCCGAGCAGCAGGTGTTCGCCATCGCCGAGGCCGGCGCCAAGGGCAAGACCGACTTCACCGCCATGAACAAGGCGCTGTCGGAAGCCTTCGACGTGCTGCAGACGCGTTACGCCGCCGGTGGCAGCGTGACCGGCCTGCCGACGGGCTACACCGAGTTCGACGAGATGACCGCCGGCCTGCAGCCGACCGACCTGCTGATCCTGGCGGCGCGTCCGGCGATGGGAAAGACGACGTTCGCGCTCAACATCGCCGAGCATGCGGCCATCCGCACCAAGAAGGCGGTGGCGGTGTTCTCGATGGAAATGTCGGCCAGCCAGCTGGCCCTTCGACTGATTTCATCCAATGGCCGCGTCAACGCCCAGCGCCTGCGCAGCGGCCAGCTCGAGGACGAGGACTGGAGCCGCGTCACCAGCGCAATCCGGATGCTGAAGGAAGCCAAGATCTTCATCGACGACACCCCGGGCCTGTCGCCCGAGGCGCTGCGCGCCAAGGCCCGTCGCCTCAAGCGCGAGCACGACCTGGGCCTGGTGGTGATCGACTACCTGCAGCTGATGTCGGTGCCCGGCAACAACGAGAACCGCGCCACCGAGATCTCCGAGATCTCCCGCGGCCTGAAGCACCTGGCCAAGGAACTCAACGTGCCGGTGATCGCGCTGTCGCAGCTCAACCGTTCGCTGGAAACACGCGCCGACAAGCGCCCGGTGATGGCCGACCTGCGCGAGTCCGGCGCCATCGAGCAGGACGCGGACGTGATCGTCTTCATCTACCGCGACGACTATTACAACAAGGAAAACTCCCCGGACAAGGGGCTGGCCGAGATCATCATCGGCAAGCAGCGAAACGGCCCGACGGGTTCGGTGAAGCTGAAGTTCTTCGGCGAGTACACCCGTTTCGACAACCTCAGCCACGACGCGGTGGGCAGCTTCGAGTAATGCGCGCGGCGCGCGTGCGCCGCTGCCCTGCTAACGTTTCCCGATGGCCCGACCCACCTCCGCCACCATCCACACCGACGCGCTGCGCCACAACCTGGGCCAGTTGCGCGCCCGCGCGTCCGGCAGCCGGGTGATGGCGGTGGTCAAGGCCGACGGCTACGGCCATGGCCTGGAGCGCGTGGCGCGGGCGTTGGGCGCCGCCGATGCCTTCGGCGTGGCCGCACTGTCGGACGCCGAGCGCCTGCGTGCCGCCGGCCTGTCCCAACCCATCGTGCTGCTGTCGGGCATCAACGAGCCCGACGACATCGCCCGCGTGCGCGAACTGGGCGTGGAGTCCGTCGTTCACCATCACAGCCAGCTGGAGATGCTCGAACAGGCGCCGATGGGCGCACCGGTGCGGTGCTGGCTCAAGGTCGACTCGGGCATGCACCGGCTGGGATTCGCGCCCGACACGGTGCGCGAGGCGCATGCGCGGCTGCAGGCGGCGCAGGCCGTCGCCGGCGACATCGTGCTGATGAACCACTTCGCCAGCTCCGACGAGTTCGACGGCGACAACGGGGCCGGGCGGCAGACCCGCGAGCAGCTGCGGATATTCGCCGAAGCCACCGCCGGCTTGCCCGGCGCCCGCTCGCTGGCCAACTCCGCCGGCGTGCTGGGCTGGCCGCAGGCGCATGCGGATTGGATCCGTCCGGGTGGGGCGCTGTACGGCATGTCGGTGGTCGCCGGCACGACGGGGGCGGACTTCGGCCTGCGCCCGGCGATGACGTTGGCCACCCGGCTGATCGCCATCAACCCGGTGCGCCGGGGCGAGCACGTCGGGTATTCGGCGACGTGGATGTGCCCGGAGGACATGCCGGTGGGCGTGGCGGCGATCGGCTATGGCGACGGCTATCCGCGGGCGGCGCCGTCGGGCACGCCGGTGCGGGTCAATGGCCAGCCGGCGCAGGTGATCGGGCGGGTCTCGATGGACCTGATGGCGGTCGACCTGCGCGGCGTGGATGCGCGCGTGGGCGATCCGGTCGTCCTGTGGGGCCCGGAGTTGCCGGTCGAGCGCATTGCCGAAGGCGCCGGCACCATCGCCTACGAGCTGACCTGTTCGATCACCCGGCGGGTGCGGTTCGTCGAGCAGTAGCGAGCGCCGCGCGGCCCCGGCTGATGAACGGGGCCGTTGCAAAAAAAATCGGCTGAATGCGGCCCGGCATCTCGCCCCATGCGACGCGAGGGTGTACAAATGTACACCTGATGAGCGACTCCGATTTCCCGTCCCCCGATGCCCTGTCGTCCCAGCGCGCCGCCGTGCTGGCGTTCCTGCGCCGCGAGCTCGCGGCCGGGCGTGCGCCCAGCCTGGCGGAGGTCGCCGAGGCCTTTGGTTTTGCGTCCCGCAATGCCGCGCAGAAGCACGTGCAGGCGCTGGTCGGGCAGGGCCTGCTGGAGCAGGTGCCGGGCCGCAAGCGCGGCCTGCGCCTGCCCGAGGGCCACGCCGACCTGCTGCCGTTGCCGGTGCTGGGCCGGGTGGCGGCCGGCGTGCCGATCGGTGCCGACATCGGCTTGGACCAGCAGCTGTGGCTGGACCGCCGGCTGTTTTCGCCGGTGCCGGACTACCTGCTGAAGGTGCAGGGCGACTCGATGATCGACGACGGCATCCTCGACGGCGACCTGGTGGGCGTGCACCGCACGCCCGACGCGCGCGACGGCCAGACCGTGGTGGCGCGCATCGACGGCGAACTCACCATCAAGCGCCTGCGCCGCGAACGCCGGCGCCTGCGGCTGCGGCTGATGCCGCGCAACCCGGCGCACGCACCCATCGAGGTGGAGCCCGGGCAGGACTTCGCCATCGAGGGCGTGTACTGCGGCCTGGTACGGCGGGGCTGACATGGGCGCGGTGGTGGCCCTCGACACGCTGCTGGCCAAGCGCACGCTCTGGCACGCCGGGCGCGGCACCGCCCCGGATGCGGCCGGTGAACCCACCGGACACGACGCACTGGATGCGCTGCTGCCGCGGCAGGGCTGGCCGCGTGGAGCGCTGACCGAACTGCTGCTGCCGGCCGACGGCATCGGCGAGTTGTCGCTGCTGGCTCCGACGCTGTCCCGGCTGACCCGTGCCGGTGGCACGGTGGCGGTCATCGCGCCCCCGTACATCCCGTATGCGCCGGCATGGCAGGCGGCCGGGGTCGACCTGGCCCTGCTTGAGATCGTCGACGCCGCGCCGCGCGATGCGCTGTGGGCGTTCGAGCAGTGCCTGCGCAGTGGCGCCTGTTCGGCGGTGCTGGGCTGGCCGGCCCAGGCCGACGGGCCGTCGCTGCGGCGCCTGCAGGTGGCGGCCGACAGTGGCGACTGCCTGGGCTTCGCGCTGCGCGACCGCCGGCATGCCGCCAACCCGTCACCGGCCGCGCTGCGGCTGGAAGCGGTGCGCGAGGACGCCGGCCACGCCGCATGGCGGGTGCTGAAGTGCCGGGGCGGTCCGGCGCCGGCGCAGGCCTTCATCCCGGAACCGGATGCCGCCCTGCGGCCCGCGGCCCGTTGAGGCGCGCGCATGCTCTGGGCCTGTGTACTGCTGCCGCAGCTGGCGCTGGACGCCGTCCTCCGCCGCCTGCCTGACCCCGACGCCCCGCTGGCGCTGGTCGCCGGCCCGGCGCAGCTGCGTACGCTGCAGGCGGTCAACACCAGCGCCGCCGAAGCCGGGTTGCGGCCGGGCATGCGGCTGACGGCGGCACACGCGTTGCTGCCGGAGGTCGCCCTGGTCGAATACGACCCCGCCGCCGAGGCCCGCTGCCAGCGCTTCCTGGCTGCGTGGGCCTACCGCTACAGCTCGCTGGTCAGCGTGCAGTGGCCCGGTTGCATCCTGCTGGAGGTGCGTGCCAGCTTCCGCCTGCTGGGGCCGTGGCCACGGATCGAGGCGCGGCTGCGCGAAGACCTCGTCGCGCTCGGTTTCTCCCACCGCATCGCACTGGCGCCCACCCCGCGTGCCGCGCACGTGTTCGCCGGCCTGCGCGACGGCCTGGCGGTGCCCAATCCCATGGCGATGGCGGAGGCGCTGGACCGGGTGCCGGTCCGTCGCGCGCGCCTGGACGGGGAGGCCGGCGAGCGCCTGAAGCGCATGGGCATCCGCCACCTGCGCCAGGTGCGCACGCTGCCCCGCGACCCCGTGCGCCGCCGCTTCGGCCTGCCGGTGCTGGACCACTTGGACCGCCTCTACGGCCAGGCCGACGACCCGCTGGTGTACTACGCGCCGCCGGACCACTTCGATGCCCGGGTGGAACTGGGCTACGAGGTCGAGAACCACACCGCGCTGCTGTTCCCGTTGCGGCGCCTGGTGGGCGACCTGTGCACGTACCTGTCGGTGCGCGACGGCGGGGTGCAGCGCTTCGTGCTGCGGCTGGAGCACGAGGCTGGACACACCGATGTCCCGGTCGGCCTGCTGGCGGCCGAGCGCGAGCCGGCGATGCTGTTCGAACTGACCCGCAACCGCCTGGAGCGCGTGCAACTGGACAAGCCGGTGGTGGCGGTGCGGCTGCTGGCGCGCGAGTTGCCACCGTTCGTGCCGGCCTCGCGTGACCTGTTCGATGCCCGCCAGCAGCAGCAACTGCCCTGGCCGCAGCTGCGCGAGCGCCTGCGCGCGCGCCTGGGCGACGACGCCGTGCACCGCGTGGCGCCGGCCGGCGATCCGCGTCCTGAACGTGCCTGGCGCCGCGTGCAGGGCGATGGCGAGGGCAGGAGTGGCCGCATCGCGCAGGCCCCGGTGCGGCCACCCCGACCCACGTGGTTGTTGCCGCAGCCGATCCCCCTGCGCGACGTCCACCCCCGCATCGTGTCCGGCCCGGAGCGGCTGGAAAGCGGCTGGTGGGACGGCGGCGACGTGCGCCGCGACTACTACGTGCTGGAAACCTCGAGCGGCCAGCGGGCCTGGGCGTTCGCGCCACCGGGTGAGCAGGGCGGCTGGATGCTGCACGGGTGGTTCGCATGAGCTGGGACGATGCCGTGGACGGTGTCGACCGCGACACGCCCGGCGGCCGCCCGCCGCGCGCGTGGGATGTCGCGCAGCGGCTGCGCCGCCATGCCGCGGCCAACGACGATGGCCCCCAGGAGGATGCGTGGCCGGCCTATGCGGAACTGCATTGCCTGTCGGACTTCTCCTTCCTGCGGGGCGCGGCCAGTGCCGAGGCGCTGTTCGAGCGCGCGGGCAATCTGGGTTACGAAGCACTCGCGATCACCGACGAATGCTCGCTCGCCGGCATCGTGCGGGGCTGGGAGGCTTCACGCGCGACGGGGTTGAAGCTCATCGTCGGCAGTGAATTCACCCTGGTGTGCGGACTGAAGTGCGTCCTGCTGGTGGAGACCGCCGCCGGTTACACGCGCCTGTGCGAGCTGATCACCACCGCCCGGCGCGCGGTCGACAAGAAGGGGTATCGGCTCGCGCGGCAGGACGTGGAGCGCATCCTGTCGGATGTCGATCCTGCCGTCTGCGGCCTGTTTGCACTGTGGGTGCCGGCGCGGGAGATCGACGACGCGCAGGGGCGCTGGTTGCGTTCGGTGTTCGGCGATCGCGCACACCTGGCGGTCGAACTGCACCGCGAGCAGGACGATGCGGCGCGACTGGCGCACCTGCTCGAACGCGCCGCACGACTGGGCATGGTGCCGGTGGCGGCCGGCGACGTGCATATGGACGTGCGCCGCCGACGGGCGCTGCAGGACACGATGACGGCGATCCGCCATGTCGTGCCGCTGGCCGAATGCGGCGAGCACCTGTTCCGCAACGGGGAGCGCCACCTGCGCACCCGGCGGGCGCTGGGCAACATCTATCCGCGCGACCTGATCGACGCCACGGTGGATCTGGCGCGGCGTTGCCGGTTCGACCTCAAGCGGGATATCCACTACCGGTATCCGGCCGAGCTGGTGCCGCCGGGACACACGCCGACCACGTGGCTGCGCGAACTCACGCAGCGGGGCATGCGCGAGCGCTGGCCGGACGGTGCGCCTGGTTCGGTGGTCGCGCAGATCGACGGTGAGCTGGCGCTGATCGAGACGCTGAAGTACGAGGCGTTCTTCCTGACGGTGGAGGACATCGTCCGTTTCGCCAAGGAGCGGAACATCCTGTGCCAGGGGCGCGGATCGTCGGCGAATTCGGCCGTGTGCTTCGCGCTGGGCATCACCGTGGTCAATCCGACCGAAAGCCGCCTGCTGATGGCGCGCTTCCTGTCCGAGGAGCGCGACGAACCACCCGATATCGACGTCGACTTCGAGCACGAGCGTCGCGAAGAGGTGTTGCAGTACGTCTACGGCAAGTACGGCCGCCACCGGGCCGCGCTGGCCGCCACCGTCATCCGTTACCGCGGCAAGAGCGCGGTACGCGACGTGGCCAAGGCCTTCGGCCTGCCACCCGACCAGATCGCACTGCTGGCCGAGTGCTACGGCTGGGGCAATGGCGAGGCGCCGATGGAGCAGCGCCTGCGCGAGGCGGGTTTCGATCCCGAAAACCCGCTGATCCGACGCGTGCTGGCGGTGACCGACCAGCTGCGCGACCACCCGCGCCATCTGTCGCAGCACGTGGGCGGCTTCGTGATCGGCGATGCGCCGCTGTCGACGGTGGTGCCGGTGGAGAACGCCTCGATGGACGAGCGCACCATCATCCAGTGGGACAAGGACGACCTGGAGACGATGCAGCTGCTCAAGGTCGACTGCCTGGCGCTGGGCATGCTGACCTGCATCAGGAAAGCGGTGGAGCTGGTGGAGAAGCACCGCGGCTTCAGGCTGGATCTCGCCCGGCTGCCGAACGACGACGCAAGGACCTTCGAGATGATCCAGGCCGCCGACACCGTCGGCGTGTTCCAGATCGAGTCGCGCGCGCAGATGAGCATGCTGCCGCGCTTGAAGCCCCGGGAGTACTACGACCTGGTGGTCGAGGTGGCGATCGTGCGCCCCGGCCCGATCCAGGGCGGCATGGTCCATCCCTACCTGCGCCGCCGGCAGGGGAAAGACCGGGTGACGTATCCCTCCGAGGGCGTGAAGGAGATCCTCGGCAAGACGCTGGGTATCCCGCTGTTCCAGGAGCAGGTGATGGAACTGGTGATCCACGCCGGTTATTCGCCCTCGCAGGCCGATGGCCTGCGCCGTTCGATGGCGGCCTGGAAGCGGGGCGGCGACATGGAGCCGCATCGCCTGCGGATCCGCGAGCTGATGGAAAAGAAAGGCTACTCGTCGGAGTTCATCGACCAGATCTTCGAGCAGATCAAGGGCTTCGGCTCCTACGGCTTCCCCCAGAGTCATGCGGCTTCGTTCGCCAAGCTGGTCTACATCAGCTGCTGGCTGAAGCGGCACGAACCGGCCGCCTTCGCCTGCGCGCTGCTCAATGCACAGCCGATGGGGTTCTACTCGCCCAGCCAGATCGTGCAGGACGCACGCCGCGGGCAGGGCGGTCGGGTGTCCGTCGAGGTCCGGCCGGTCGACGTCACGGTCAGCGACTGGGACAACACGCTGGAAGGCGGCCATGTGCGACGGGGTGTCGACGATGGTGGGCAGGCGGCGCTGCGGCTCGGCTTCCGGCAGGTGGCCGGGCTGCCGGAAGCGGCGGCGCGCGCCATCGTGGCGGCGCGCGCGCAGCGCCCGTTCACCGATGTACGCGACCTGTGCCTGCGCGCGAATCTGGACGAGAAGGCCCGCCACGCGTTGGCCGAGGCGGGCGCGCTGCAGACGCTGGCCGGGCATCGCCATGCCGCACGCTGGGCGGTGGCCGGCATCGAGCGGCAGCGCCCGTTGCTGCCCGGCAGCCCGGACGAGGACGCGATCGTCCTGCCCGCGCCGACGGTGGGCGAGGACGTGACGTCGGATTACCGGATGACCGGACTGACGCTGGGTGAGCATCCACTGTCGCTGCTGCGCGAACGTCTGCAACGGCAGCGCGTGGTCGACTCGAAGCAACTGCGCCGGTTGCCCCACGGACGTGGTGCGTTCGCGGCCGGCATCGTCACCCAGCGGCAACGGCCGGCCACCGCCAAGGGCACGATTTTCGTGACGCTGGAGGACGAGCACGGCATGGTCAATGTGGTGGTGTGGTCGCACGTGGCATTGCGCGACCGCAAGGCGCTGCTCGGCGCGCGGTTGATGGCCGTGCGGGGCCGTTGGGAACAGGCGGACGGCGTCTCCCACCTGATCGCACGCCGGCTGGAGGATTTCAGCCATCTGCTGGGCGCGATCCAGCCCGGTTCCCGCGACTTCCACTGAGCCGGCATGCACGCGCTGACGGCCCTCACCGACGACCTCTTCGCTCCAGCGATGCACCAGCTGGTGGATGACGGCCAGGGCGGCATCCGCTACTGGCCGGCCGCTATCGATCCCGACACCGCCCGGCACTGGTTCGATGTCCTGCGCGAGGGCGCCGCATGGACGCATCTGCAGCGGCCGATGTACGACCGCATCGTCGACGTGCCACGGCTGCTGGCGAACTACGCCGTCGACCGCCTCCCGGCCGACCTGCCGCTGGCCGGGCTGCTGGCGTGCGTGCAGGCCCGGGCGCCGGCGCCGTACTCGCGCGTCGGCCTGAATCTCTACCGCGACGGCCATGACAGCGTCGCCATGCACGGCGACAAGCTGCATACGCTGGCCGAGGGCCATCCGATCACCCTGGTATCCCTGGGCGCGCCCCGGCGGATGCTGATCCGTGCCCGCGACGGCGCGCGCGACACCCTGTCCGTGGACCTGGCGCCGGGCAGCGTGCTGTCGATGAGCCATGCCTCCCAGACGACCCATGAGCACGGCATCCCCAAGACCCGCCGCCCGCAGGGTGCGCGCATCAGCGTGGTATTCCGCGTGCGGCCGGTCTCCCACGCCTGACCGGGCTTTCCCGGGCCGCGCCACACTTGGCCCGGCGATGTTCCGCCCACGAAAAAGGCCGCCCCCGGAGGTGCGGCCCTTCATCGTGGCCCCAAGGGACCGAATTGGTGGAGGTGGGCGGAATCGAACCGCCGTCCGAAGGCACTCCATCCCCGGTACTACATGCTTAGCTCGCCGTTAAGTCTCGTCCACCAACAGCACGGCGCGCAAAGCGCATCGGCGGACCAGCCCGCTTTGGGTTAACCGGCGACTGACGGGCAGCCATCACCGGCGATTCCGTGATGATGACCCTACGCAGCGAGCACGGACACAAGCTGTTTCGGGGCTTACGCCTTAAGCGGCGAGAGCGTAGTTGTCGTCGTTGGCAACTAGAGTTTTGCAGCTGGATTTACGAGGAAAGCTACCCCCTCGGCATGCACCAGGCGATTTCGCGACCCCCGTCGAAGCCAGTGCACCCCCGGGATCGTCATCGCTGACCCACGCAGTATAGGGGTTGGCGCCTGCGACTCAATGCCTGCGCCATCCCGGCGGCAGGCGCGTTCATGTGGCGATGCGGCGTGGCCGGGCTTGTATGCTTGCCGGCCATGCCCGCCCCCTCCATGTCCCCCGATACCGACGACGTCAGGACGGACTCGCCTTCACGGGGCGGGCATCTGCTGGCGCTGGCGGTGCTGATCGGCTCGTTGCTGATCGTGTTCGTGACCTGGCGGGCGGCCTACGAACGCGAGGTGGCGACGGCGCAGGCGCGCTTCGTCGCCCGCACCGACGAGGTCGCCTACCTGCTCCGCGAGCGCATGAGCAATTTCGAGCTGGTGCTGCAGGGCGGCTCCGCGCTGTTCGCGACCGTGGCACGGCCGACACCGCAGCAGTGGCATGCCTATGCCGTCGGCCTGGACAGTCAGGAGCGGTTCCCGGCGCTGGTCGGCCTGGGGTTCGCCCCCTACGTCAGCCATTCGGACCTGCCCGCGCTGCAGACCCAGTGGCGCGAATCGGGCTACGGCCTGCTGGAGGTCGAGCCGCGCGGGCATCGTCCCTATTACGCACCGATCCTCCTGCTGGAGCCGAAGTCGCCGGAGAACCTGGCCGCGATGGGCTTCGACATGTACTCCGAGCCCACACGCAACGCCGCGATGCAGGCCGCGATGGAATCGGGCGAGTCGCGCCTGACCGGGCCGGTGCACCTGGTCCAGGACGGCATGGACCGGGCGACCGGGCTGCTTCTGTACGAACCCATCTACCGCGCTGGCGACCGGCCCGCGACACGGGCCGCACGGCTGGAATCCATGCAGGGCTGGGTCTACATGCCGTTCCGCATGCAGGGCTTCGTCGACATGGCGCTGGGCGGCCTGTACGAGAACGAACGCTTCCGGGTCTACGACGTGACCGACGGCCGCGACCAGCTGCTCTATACGACCCAGCTGTCGGAAGTCGAGGCGTCGCCCGCTTTCCGGCATACCACGCAGATAGAACATTTCGGCCGACGCTGGCGGGTGGAGTTCGACTCGCCGCCGCTCGCGCAGGCGGTCCCGAGGCTGTCGGGTCCAAGCGGCCTGCAGTCGCTGCTGGCGCTGGGGCTGTTCACGTCCCTGTTGATGTACTCCATCGCCTGGGTGCTGGCGCGTACCCAGGCGCGCGCGCAGACACTCGCCACGCGGATGACGGAGGACTACCGGCGCAGCGAGCAGCGCTTCCGCAGTGCGTTGCAGTACTCGGCCATCGGCAAGGCGCTGCTCGACAGCGAAGGGCGCATCGTCGAAGCCAATCCGGCGCTGGGGCGGATCATCGGCCGCGAATCGCCATCGCTGATCGGCATGAAGCTGGAAGCCCTGTTCGAGGACGAAGACGCGCTGCCCATCGGACACGGGTCGGGCTCGGAGCAGGGCGTGCACCGGGCCACGCGGCGCCTCCACCACCATGCCGGTGGCCTGCCGCGGCATGCCCAGCTGACCTACGCGCCGGTGCCGGGCAATGTCGGTCAGGACGTCACCGGCCTGGTGCAGGTCGAGGACGTAACGGAGCGCCTGCGTGCCGAAGCGCGCGTGCACGCACTCAACCGGACGCTGGAGGCCCGGGTTGCCCTTCGCACGCGGGAGCTGAGCCAGGCCAACCAGGAGCTCGAATCCTTCGCCTACAGCGTTTCGCACGACCTGCGCGCGCCGCTGCGTGCGATCGACGGGTTCAGCCGGGTGCTGGGCGAACGCTATGGCGACCGGCTCGACGACAGCGGCCGGGACTACCTGGCGCGCGTCCGCAAGGCGGCGTCGCGCATGGGTGAGTTGATCGATGCGCTGCTGAAGATCGCGCGCGTCACGCGGGGTGAACTGAAGATCGAACGCGTCGACCTCAGCCGCATGGCGGTGGAGGTGGTGGACGAACTTCGCGCGGGCGATGCAGGCCACGCCCCGCAGGTGGACATCGCGCCCGGTCTCCAGGCCGATGCCGACGCCGCGCTGGTGCGCAACCTGCTGGTCAACCTGTTGGGCAACGCGTGGAAGTTCACGCGTGGCACCGAAGCGGCACGCATCGAACTGGGCGGTACGGCCCGTCCCGATGGCACGATGGAATTCCACGTGCGCGACAACGGCGCGGGCTTCTCGCAGGAGTACGTGGACAAGCTGTTCCGGCCCTTCCAGCGGCTGCACGCGCAGGAGCAGTTTGCCGGCCACGGCATCGGGCTGGCGTCGGTGAAGCGCATCGTCGAGCGCCACGGCGGCACCATCCGGGCCGAGGGGCGCGAGGGGCAGGGCGCGACGTTCCGGTTCACGCTGCCGGGCGAGGGCGCCCCGCAGGCGCTGGACTCGCGGATCGTGTAGCCGGGCGCCCGCCCGGGCAGGCGCGGGCCTGCCGGTGTCAGGCGTTCTTGTTGTGCTGCCGCATCACGCGCTGCTTCTCGCGTGCCCAGTCGCGCTGCTTGCTGGCGTCGCGCTTGTCGTGGCTCTGCTTGCCCTTGGCCAGCGCCAGCTCGGCCTTGATGCGGTTGCCCTTCCAGTACAGCGCGGTAGGAATCACGGTGTACCCGTCACGCTGCACCTTGCCGATCAGCGTGTCGATCTCGCTGCGGTGGAGCAGCAGCTTCCGGGTCCGGCGCTCCTCGGCCACCACGTGGGTGGACGCGGAGATCATCGGGGTGATCTGGGCGCCGAACAGGAACATCTCGCCGTCGCGGATCACCGCATAGCTCTCGCCGATATTGGCGCGCCCGGCGCGGATCGACTTGATCTCCCACCCCTGCAGCGCCAGGCCCGCCTCGAAGCGTTGCTCCAGGTGGTAGTCGTGGCGGGCGCGCTTGTTGAGTGCGATCGTCCCGCCCGATGCGGCCTTTCCTTTATCCTTGCCGCCCTTGTTGTTGCTGTTCTTCGCCATCGCGGCATTGTCCCAGATGCCGGGTACCGGGCATAGGGAAACCGGCGGCCGTGACGGCGTCGCGATGTCCCCGCCCTTTTTGCGAGCCACCTGCTGCCCGACACGATGCCCACCATCCGACGCTCCGCCCTGGTCGAACACTCCGCCGCGCGCATGTTCGCGCTGGTCAACGACGTGGCCGCCTATCCGCGGCGCTTCGACTGGTGCCACGCGGCTAAGGTCCTGGAAGAGGGAGACGGGCGCATGGTCGCGCGGCTGGACCTGGGGCTGGGCGCCCTCAAGACGTGGTTCACCACCGAGAACACCCTGAGCCCGCCACACCACATCGACCTGAAACTGGTCGACGGGCCCTTCCGGCGTCTCGGGGGGCGCTGGGAATTCCATGCGCTGGACGAGTCGGCCTGCAAGGTCACGCTGAGCCTGGATTTCGAGCCGTCGGTCAAGCTGCTGTCGCCGGCGTTTTCACTCGGTTTCCAGGCGCTCGCCGATCGCATGGTTGACGACTTCGTGCGTGTGGCCGACCGCGAAGACCTGGCGTGAGGGTCGAGGTCATCCGTGCGTGGCCCGGTCGCTTCGAGCGTGTCGAGGTCGAGGTGGCGGATGGCGCGACGGTCAGCGATGCGCTGAAGGCAGCCGCAATGAATGACGACCCGGCCTGTACGGCCATCGCCATTTACGGCGAACGGGTCGATCCGGCTACGGTCGTACGCGATGGCGACCGTGTGGAGCTGCTGAGGCCACTGCAGGCCGACCCCAAGGACGCACGGCGACGCCGCGCGCAGGACCGCGCACGACGCTGAAACCGAAGGTGCGGAGCGAAGCGGACCTGCCGGCCCGCGGAATTACTTCTTCTCGCGGGCGAGGTTGCGGCCGAACTGCTTGACGGAGTTGCGGGCGATTTCCTCGTCCTGCTCGGGGAAGTAGTCGCCGTCCCAACGCGCCAGTGCATCGTTCTCGAACCACAGGGTCAGGTTCTTGACCTCGGTCCGGCCCAGGCGGTCGGTGCGCTGGCTGGCGGTGTAGTCCCAGCGGTCGTGATGGAACGGGTCGGTGACCGACGGGCTGCCCAGCAGCGCGATCACCTGCGGCTTGCCCATGCCGACCTGCAGCTGGTCGACATTGGTCTTCTCCAGCAGGTTGCCCTGGTAGATCGGCTGGCGGTACACGATGCCGCAGCCGGCGGTGGAGGCGGCGACGAGAAGGACGAGCAGCAGCTTGCGCATTCGGTTTTTCACGGCAGGGCAAAGACCGGCCGATGATACACTGGCCAGCCGGCGCCAAGCCGCTGTCGATCCCGCATTCAGATGGCATTCGGGCGCTGTACGGCCCTGGCGCCCGGTCACCGGGCGCGACGCCCGCCCTTTTCCGGACGCGAGTGCCGTGCGCACTCCCTGACGACTTTTCCAGGACCTTCGCCATGGAATCCCAAGACCTGCGCAACGTCGGCCTCAAGGTGACCCACCCGCGCCTGCGCATCCTCGAGTTGCTCGAGGGCACGAAGTCCCACCACATGACGGCCGAGGACATCTATCGTCGGTTGCTGGAGAAGGGCGAGGATATCGGCCTGGCGACGGTCTACCGGGTGCTGACCCAGTTCGTGTCGGCCGGGCTCGTGCTCAAGCACAACTTCGAGTCGGGCCAGTCGGTGTACGAACTGGACCGCGGCCACCACCACGACCACATGGTGGATATCGACTCGGGCAAGATCATCGAGTTCGAGAGCGCGGAGATCGAAGAGCTGCAACGCAAGATCGCCGCCAAACACGGCTACGAGATCGAAGAGCACTCGCTGGTGCTCTACGTGCGCAAGAAGCGCTGACCGACCGGTGCTCGACGGGGGCGTGTCGAACCGCCCCGATCCCTTGCGTCAACCGGCGTCGCTCAGCAGGCGGCGCGCGGCGGCCCGGGCTTCGCGGGTCATCTCCACGCCACCCAGCATCCGCGCCAGCTCCTCCTGGCGCTGCTTCGCGCCCAGGGCCTGCACTTCGCTCTGCGTGACGCCGTCACTGGCGGACTTGCTGACCCGGTAATGGGCGTGGCCCTGCGCGGCCACCTGCGGCAGGTGGGTGACGCACAGCACCTGGCGTCGCTCGCCGAGCGCACGCAGCTTCTGCCCGACGATGTCGGCCACCGCGCCGCCGATGCCGGAGTCGACCTCGTCGAACACCATCGTCGGCACGGCATCCAGCCCGAGCGCGGCGACTTCGATCGCCAACGAAATGCGTGAGAGCTCGCCGCCCGAGGCGACCTTGCGCAGGGGGCGCGGCGGCTGTCCCGGGTTGGCGGCAACCATGAACTCCACCCGCTCGGCGCCTTGCGGGTCCGGGCGGACCGTCTCCAGTATCTCCAGCGCAACGTCGAAGGCACCGCCACCCATGCCCAGTTCGGCGATCAACGCCGAGGTGTCCGACGACAGTTGCCGGGCGGCATCGCGGCGGGTGGCGCCGAGCACGCCGGCCGCCGCCTGCCAGGCGCGCGTCGCCGCAGCGATGTCGGCGTCGAGCGCCTGCAGGCGTTCGTCCGCGCCGCGCAGTGCATCCAGCTCGGTGGCGATCTCATCGCGCTTGGCCGCCAGCTGCTCGGGCGTTACCCGGTGCTTTCGTGCCAGCTCGTGCAGCCGGCCCATGCGCTGCTCCAGCGTCTCCAGCGCCTGCGGATCGAGGTCAAGGTCGCCGCGGATGCGGTCGAGCATCACGGCCGCCTCGTCCAGTTGAATGGCCGCGTTGTCGAGCATCGCGTCGACCTCGGTCAGCCGCGGTTCGTGTTCGGCGACGCGCTGCAGCGTGTCACGGGCCTGTTGCAGCGCGCGGGTGAGGGAGGGGCCCTCGTCGCCATCCATGACCGCGAATACGCGCTCGCACGCCTCCAGCAGGCCAGCCGCATGCGCGCTGCGACGGTGGTCGATGCTCAGCTGCGCGAGGCTGTCGGCGTCGAGGGTTTCCCGCTCCAGCTCGGCATGCTGGTGTTCCAGCCAGCCGATGCGATCGGACACGTCGCCCTGGGCGGTGAGACGCTCCCGCTCGGCCAGCAGGTCCGACCACCGGCCGGCAGCCTCGGCCACGGCGCGCCGCTCGCCATCGTTGCGCGCGTAGGCATCGAGCAACGCCAGCTGGCTGGGGCGCGAGAGCAGGGCCTGGTGCTCGTGCTGGCCGTGGATCTCGACCAGGTGCGAGGCCAATTCGGCCAGCTGGCCGACAGTGACGGGGCGGCCGTTGATCCACGTCCGCGACCCGCCGTCGGCACGGACGACGCGGCGCACCTGGCAGTGGCGGCCGCCGTCGCCGTCCTCGTCCAGCGCGTTCTCGCGGAGCCAGTCGGCGGCGGGCGCGGCGTCGGAAAGCGAGAACTCCGCCACCAGTTCGGCGCGGGTCGCCCCGTGGCGCACGACGCCACTGTCGGCGCGCAGGCCCGACAGCAGGCCGAGTGCGTCGACCAGCAGCGATTTGCCGGCGCCGGTTTCACCGGAAATCACCGTCAGGCCGGGTCCGAACGCCAGTTCGGCGGACTGGACGACGGCGAAGTCCTTGAGCGCGAGGTGGGTCAGCATGGGGGCGGATTCTAAGGGGCGTGCGTCGCACAGGGCGATCCGCATCGCAGCCCGCGGCTTGCGTCGTCCGGTCCGTCCCCTTATATCCGGTCCATGCCCCGCACCCCCGCCGACCCCAGCCATGACCCGCGTGCGCGCCAGCTGCTGCGCACGCTGATCGGACGCTATATCCGCGACGGTGAGCCGGTGGGCTCGCAGACGCTGGCTCGGCATGCCGGTCTGGACGTCAGCCCGGCGACGATCCGAAACATCCTGTGCGACCTGGAGGAGGCCGGGCTTCTGACCGCGCCGCACACCTCCGCCGGGCGGGTGCCGACCGCGCAGGGGTACCGGTTGTTTGTCGACTCGCTGCTGCAGCTCAAGCCGCTGCCGGAGGGCGAGGTGGTGCGCCTGCGCAGCGAGCTGCCCCCGGGTTCGGGCACGCAGGCGCTGCTGGGCAGCGCTTCCGAGCTGCTGTCGGCGATGACCCGTTTCGTGGGGGTCGTGAGCGTGCCGCGGCGTGAGCAGTTCGCGTTCCGGCGGATCGACTTCGTACCGGTCGACAGCGAGCGGGTGCTGGCGATCGTCGTGTTTGCCGACAACGAGGTCCAGAACCGCATCATCCAGACCCGTCGCCAGTTCGAAGGCGGCGAGCTGGAGCGGGTGGCCAACTACCTCAACGCGCATTTCGCCGGCCGTCCCGTGTCGGAGATCCGCACCACGCTGCTGCATGAACTGCGCTCGGCCCAGTCGGAGATGCAGGCATTGCTGTCGCGCTCGGTGGAACTGGCCGAACAGGTGCTGGCGCCGGCCGGCGATGACATGGTGCTGGCCGGCCAGACCCGGTTGATGGGCCTGAACGAGCTGTCGGACGTGGATCGCCTGCGCGAACTGTTCGACGCCTTCGCCCGCAAGCGCGAAATCCTGCAGCTGCTCGAGCGCACGGTGTCCGCGCCGGGCGTGCAGATCTTCATCGGCGAGGAGACCGGCCTGGCCCCGCTGGAGGGCGTATCGCTGGTCACCGCGCCCTACGCGGCGGACGGGCAGGTGCTGGGCGTGCTGGGTGTGATCGGTCCCACCCGCATGGCCTACCAGCGCGTGATTCCGGTGGTCCAGGCCGCGGCCAGCGTCTTGGGCGAGGCGTTCGCCCCCCAACCGGCACGGTGACCCGCCCGGCCGCGCGGCCGGGCACGCGCCTTGAATCGCGGTGGCATGCCCCCATTGCTGGGCCACCCGCGCATCGCGCATGTCCATCAGGCCCAGGACCCGCCAGGCATGACCCATCAAGAACCGTCGATCGATCCCAACGACACCCGACGCGAGGACGATGTCCCGCCGACCGCTGACGCCGAGACCCCCGAGCAGGTGCGGGTCGCCGAACTGGAGGCTGAACTGGTCAGGCTGCGCGGGGATGCGCTCCGCGAGCGCGCCGACCTGGACAACCAGCGCAAGCGCCTGGAGCGCGAGCGCGATTCCGCGCGACGCTTTGCCAACGAGCGGTTGCTGTCGGACCTGTTGCCCGTGATCGACAGCCTTGAAGCCGGGCTCGGTGCGGCCGGCAGCGACGCCAGCGCCCTGCGCGAGGGCATGGAGTTGACCCTGCGGCAGCTGCTCAAGGTGACCGCCGACAACGGCCTGGTGCCGGTCGACCCGGTGGGCCAGCCGTTCAATCCCGAGCACCACCAGGCCATGAGCATGGTGCCCAGCGAGGAGCACGCGCCCGGGCACGTCGTGCAGGTCTACCAGAAGGGCTGGCTGCTGAACGACCGCCTGCTGCGGCCGGCGCTGGTCGTAGTCAGCCAGCAGGACTGACGCCCCCGTACACACCGCCATGCCCTTGAAGGGCAGGGCGGGACCCCCAGATAGCGGTCATCGGCGGCGCGGCCGCCCCAAATACTTCAGAGATTCGAGAGGGAGCACCACCATGGGCAAGATCATCGGTATCGACCTGGGCACGACCAATTCGTGCGTGGCGATCATGGAAGGCGGCAAGGCCCGCGTCATCGAGAACGCCGAAGGCGACCGCACCACGCCGTCCATCGTCGCCTACACCAAGGACGGCGAAGTGCTGGTCGGCGCATCGGCCAAGCGCCAGGCCGTCACCAACCCCAAGAACACCTTCTTCGCGGTGAAGCGCCTGATCGGCCGCAAGTTCACCGACGCCGAAGTGCAGAAGGACCTCGACCTGGTGCCGTACAGCATCGTCGCGCACGAGAACGGTGACGCCTGGGTGGCGACCGCCGACGGCAAGAAGATGGCGCCGCAGCAGATCTCGGCCGAAGTGCTGGGCAAGATGAAGAAGACCGCCGAGGCCTACCTGGGCGAGACCGTCACCGAGGCGGTCATCACCGTGCCGGCGTACTTCAACGATTCCCAGCGCCAGGCCACCAAGGACGCGGGCAAGATCGCGGGGCTGGAGGTCAAGCGCATCATCAACGAGCCGACCGCGGCCGCGCTGGCCTACGGCATGGACAAGAAGGGTGGCGACCGCAAGGTGGCCGTGTACGACCTGGGCGGCGGCACGTTCGACGTGTCGATCATCGAGATCGCCTCGGTCGACGACGAAATGCAGGTCGAGGTGCTCAGCACCAACGGCGACACGTTCCTGGGTGGCGAGGACTTCGACAAGCGCGTCATCGACTACCTGGTGGAGGAGTTCCAGCGCGAGCAGGGCATCGACCTGCGCAAGGATCCGCTGGCCCTGCAGCGCCTGAAGGACGCCGCCGAGCGCGCCAAGATCGAGCTGTCCTCCAGCCAGCAGACCGACGTCAACCTGCCGTACGTCACCGCCGACGCGACGGGCCCGAAGCACCTCAACATCAAGCTGACCCGCGCCAAGCTCGAGTCGCTGGTGGAGGACCTGGTCAAGAAGACGATCGAGCCGTGCCGCATCGCGCTCAATGACGCCGGCCTGCGCGCCAGCGACATCAGCGAGGTGATCCTGGTCGGTGGCCAGACCCGCATGCCGAAGGTGCAGCAGGCGGTCGGCGAGTTCTTCGGCAAGGAGCCGCGCAAGGACGTCAACCCGGACGAGGCCGTCGCGCTGGGCGCCGCGATCCAGGGCGGCGTGCTGGCCGGCGACGTCAAGGACGTGCTGCTGCTCGACGTGACCCCGCTGAGCCTGGGCATCGAGACCCTGGGCGGCGTGTTCACCAAGATCATCGAGAAGAACACCACGGTGCCGACCAAGGCCTCGCAGACCTTCTCCACCGCCGAGGACAACCAGTCCGCCGTGACCGTGCACGTGCTGCAGGGTGAGCGCGAGCAGGCCCGCTACAACAAGTCGCTGGCCCGTTTCGACCTGACCGGTATCGAGGCGGCGCCGCGCGGCATGCCGCAGGTGGAGGTGTCGTTCGACATCGACGCCAACGGCATCGTCCACGTCACCGCCAAGGACAAGAAGACCGGCAAGGAGCAGAAGGTCGAGATCAAGGCCGGCTCGGGCCTGTCGGACGAAGAGATCCAGAAGATGGTCGCCGACGCCGAGGCCAACCGCGAGGAAGACCAGAAGTTCCACGAACTGGTGCAGGCCCGCAACCAGGCCGACGGCCTGATCCACATGGCCCGCAGCACGATCAAGGAGCACGGCGACAAGCTGCCGGGTGAGGCGATCGGTGCCGCCGAGGCCGCGATTGCCGAGCTCGAAACCGCGATGAAGGGCGACGACAAGGCACAGATCGAGGCCAAGAGCCGTGCGCTGGAGACGGCGGCCCAGTCGCTCATGGCGGCCAGCCAAGGGCAGCCGGCGGGCGACGCCGGCCAGGCCCAGGCCAGCCAGGCGGCCGATGACGTGGTGGACGCCGAGTTCACCGAGGTGAAGGACGACGGCAAGAAGTAAACGCCGGCATGGAAAAGGGGAATCGGAAGCGGACGTGCCACCTGCGGGTGCCATTTCCAGGACCGGTTCCCCGTTTTCATGTCCGAGGCCGGCCAGGTGCCGGCGCTGACGCAGCCTGGATGACTGACGTACCCCGATGAGCAAACGCGACTACTACGAAGTGCTGGGCGTGGCCCGCAACGCCGGCGACGAAGAGCTGAAGAAGGCCTATCGCCGCTGCGCGATGAAGCACCACCCCGACCGCAACCCCGGCGACGCGGCCGCGGAAGCCGCGTTCAAGGAGTGCAAGGAGGCCTACGAGGTGCTCTCGGATGCCAGGCGCCGGCGCATGTACGACCAGCATGGCCACGCCGCGTTCGAACACGGGATGGGCGGCAACGGCGGCGGCTTCGGCCACGCCGACATGGGCGACATCTTCGGCGACATCTTCGGCAACATCTTCGGTGGCGGCATGGGCGGCGGGCGCGGCCCGCGCCGCGGCGCCGACATCGGCTACGTGATGGAGCTGTCGCTGGAAGAGGCGGTCGGCGGCATCGAAAAGACCATCGAAGTGCCGACGCTGGATGCCTGCGACAGCTGCGACGGCAGCGGCTCGGCGGACGGCAAGCTCGAGACCTGCTCGACCTGCCAGGGCCGCGGCCAGGTGCGCTTCCAGCGCGGCATCTTCTCGATGCAGCAGGCGTGCCCGCACTGCGGCGGTCGCGGACAGACCATCGCCAATCCCTGTGGCGACTGCCACGGCCAGGGCCGCATCGAGGACACCAAGACGCTGCAGGTCAAGATTCCGCCGGGCGTCGACAACGGCGACCGGATCCGCCTGTCGGGCGAAGGCGAGGCCGGTCCCGCGGGCTCGCCGCCGGGCGATCTGTACGTCGACGTGCGCGTGCGCGAGCACGACATCTTCAAGCGCGAAGGCGACGACCTGCACTGCGAGGTGCCCATCCGCATTTCGCAGGCGGCCCTGGGCGACACGATCCGCGTGCCGACGCTGGACGGCGAGGTGGAGTTGCGCATCCCCGCCGAGACCCAGACCGGCAAGCTGTTCCGCCTGCGCGACAAGGGCGTCAAGTCCGTGCGCAGCCGGCGGCCGGGCGACCTGTATTGCGAGGTGGTGGTGGAGACGCCGGTCAAACTCACGGCCCAGCAGCGCGAACTGCTGGAGCAGTTCGAGGGCACGTTCGTCGGCGACGGCGCCCGCAAGCACTCACCGCGCTCCTCGACGTTCCTGGATGGCGTCAAGGGCGTCTGGGACCGGATGAAGTCGTCCTGAGGCTTCCCCCTCGCGGGAGCGACCGCGCTACCGGGTCATCGATGGAACGCCGTGCTGTTGCAGTACGGCGTTCTTTTTTTGCGCTGGACACCAGCGCGGTACGGGCGCTGCTGCCAGGATGCGCCACGCGCCGACCGCCATCCGGGCGTGCGCGACCAGACGACATCCGCCACGATCCTTGTCGCGCCTGTCCCGCGCGATTAGCCTGCGCCGATGACCGAACCCGTCCGAATCCTCATCCACGGCGCCAGCGGCCGTATGGGCCGCGCCCTGCTACGTCTGGCTGCCGGCCGCGACGACCTGCGCGTGGTGGCCGCCGTGTCGCGCAGCAAGCCGACCCAGCGCGTCATCGACGGTGTGCCCCAGTTCGCGGTGGCGGAGATCCACGGTGTGCCGGCGTTCGATGTCGCCATCGACTTCAGCCTGCCCGAGGGGTTCGAGGCGGTACTGGCGATGTGCCAGGAGCGCGGCGCCGGGCTGGTCAGCGGTACCACCGGGATCGACGAGCGACAGCAACGTGCCATCGACCTGGCAGGCGAGCGCGTCCCGGTGCTGTGGGCGGCCAACTTCAGTCTCGGGGTTGCGGTGCTGGGCGACCTGGTCCAGCGAGCGGCCGCGGCCCTGCAGGGCTGGGACTGCGACATCGTCGAGTCGCACCACGTCCACAAGAAGGACGCGCCGTCCGGCACCGCGCTGGCCCTGGGCGCCCGGGCCGAGGAGGGTGGCCTGCACCCGCGCTACGTTTCCCTGCGAGCCGGCGACATCGTCGGCGAGCACACCGTCCAGCTGACCGGGCCGGGTGAGCGGCTGGAACTGGTACATCGCGCCACCGACCGCGACGTCTTCGCCCGGGGTGCGCTGCTGGCCGCCGGGCGGCTCGCGGGCCGCCCGCCGGGCCGGTACCGGGTCGCAGACCTCTTCCTTTGACCTGCGGGGCGCCGCCGTGCCGGTGCCCCTTGCGTGCGCGTACCCCCAGCGGAACAGCTGACACGCTGCTGCATGAATTCCGCGCTGGCGCGAGCGGCGTCGGGTCGCTAGAATTCCCGCTCGCCTGAACCCCGCTCGCCGGACCGGTCCCGCACCGCGTCCGCGCCTTGCTGCAGCCCGCATTCTGCGAGGCCTGCGCCGGGGTCAGTCAGCCCCCCGGCATCCAAGGCGACCCACGTGACTGAACCTGCACTCCTCGCACTCGAAGACGGCACCTGCTTCGAGGGCGTTTCCGTTGGCGCGCCCGGCCTTTCGGTCGGCGAAGTCGTCTTCAATACCGCGATCACCGGCTACCAGGAGATCGTGACCGACCCGTCCTACGCCCGGCAGCTGGTCACGTTGACCTATCCGCACGTGGGCAACACCGGTTGCACCGCGCAGGACGACGAGGCCGCACAGGTCTGGTCGGCCGGCCTGATCGTGCGCGACGTGCCGCGCCGGCCCAGCAACTGGCGCAGCCAGCAGCCGCTGCCGGCGTGGTTGGCCGAGCGCGGCGTCGTCGCCATCGCCGGCATCGACACCCGGAAGCTGACGCGCCTGCTGCGCGACCGCGGCGCGCAGAACGGCGCGCTGATGGCTGGCCGCATCGACCGCGACGAAGCCATCGAGGCCGCGCGCAAGTTCCCGGGCCTGAAGGGCATGGACCTGGCGCGCGAGGTCAGCACGAAGTCGCCCTACGAGTGGACCGAGGGCCAGCTGGATCTGGACCGCAATGCCTTCGACACCGCCGATGCGCGGCTTCACGTGGTGGCCTACGACTTTGGGGTGAAGCGCAACATCCTGCGGATGATCGCCGAGCGCGGCTGCCGCGTGACGGTGGTGCCGGCGCAGACGCCGGCCGCCGAGGTGCTGGCGATGAAGCCCGACGGCGTGTTCCTGTCCAACGGCCCGGGCGACCCGGCACCGTGCGACTACGCCATCGCCGCGATCCGCGAGTTCATCGCCACCAAGGTCCCGACCTTCGGCATCTGCCTGGGCCACCAGCTGCTTGGCCTGGCGGCCGGCGCGCGCACCGAGAAGATGAAGTTCGGCCACCACGGCGCAAACCACCCGGTGCAGGACCTGGACAGCAAGCGGGTGATGATCACCAGCCAGAACCATGGCTTCGCCATCGACGAAGCGACGCTGCCGGCCAACGTGCGCGTCATCCACCGCTCGCTGTTCGACGGCTCCAACCAGGGCATCGAGCTGACCGATGCGCCGGCCTTCAGTTTCCAGGGCCACCCGGAAGCCAGCCCCGGCCCGCACGATGTCGCGCCGCTGTTTGACAAGTTCATCGCCGCAATGGGCGGTATTCGAAGCTCCTAAAGGGGCAAATCAGGAAGAAAAGGGGGTATCAGGATGAAGATGGTTCGAACCATTGTTTTAATTGCCGGGCTCTTCTCGTCGTCGTTGGTTTCTCAAGCGCGCGAGATTCCTGTTGGCGATTTTTTTAAGGATCCGGAGTTCACCAGCGTCTCCCTTTCTCCGAAGGGTGACTACATTGCGGTATCGGTACCTCAAGGAGATCGCACGGTTCTGGCCGCGTTTCGTGTCGAGGACATGAAGCTGGTTGGAAAGTGGGATTACGGCTCGAATCTTCATATCGACAGGGTCCGCTGGGTCAATGACAAGCGGTTCTTCATGTATGTCAGTGAGAAGACCGGTCGGTTCGATCAGCGCCAGGGTAGGGTGGATGTATACGCCAGCAATGTCGACGGCAGTCAGCGTACGGATATTCCGAATGGTGGTACCTACCAGATCGTGGATACGCTCCCCGATGATCCTTCCAGCATTCTGGTTTCACGCTCGATCGAATCGGCTTTTCTTTCCAAGATGTATGTCCGTGATGGAAGTGTGCGGACGGTAGCAACCGCGCCTATCGACTCCGGCACGTTCCTGGTGGATCACGACGGCAATGTCCGTTATGCCTTTGGTCAGAAAAATAATAACGATACCGTGACGCTGCGACGCGATGGAGACTCGTGGACTCAAGTGCACAGCGCTCCAATGGGCGGGGCCAAGCGGACGCCGTTGGCAATGGACTCGGATAACAAGCTTGCGTGGGTGGAGGTGAGCAAGTCGGGAGAGCCAGGGCAGCTGATGCTCGTCGATCCGGAAACGGGTGCGGAACGCGCCATGAGTGCGAACCCCAATGTCGAGGCGGCTGAGCTCCTGTTCAGTAGCGACGAGCGCGAGCTGCTCGCGGTAGCGTACGAAGACGGTACGCGCCGGTACGACTTCACCAACAAGGATCACGAAGAGTCCAAAGTCTACGCAGGCCTCATCAATGCCTTCCCCAAGCATGCCGTTGGCTTTCGAGGGATAAGCGACGACGGCCGGTACATTCTGGTCGCCGCTTATAGTGATATTGACCCGGGTTCCTACTATCTGTATGACCGCGAAAGCGGCAGCGCCAAGTTCTTGCTTGCAGCAATGGATTGGATCAAGCCGTCGGAGATGTCACCGATGGAGCCCTTTTCTTTCACCTCGCGCGACGGCACGAAGGTTCATGGCTATCTCACGCTGCCGCGCTTTAGCAATGGAAAAAATCTTCCTTTGATTCTGCACCCGCATGGTGGACCCCACGGCCCCCGTGATTCCTGGCGATTCAATCCGGAGGTGCAGTTCCTTGCAAATCGGGGTTACGCCGTGCTGCAAGTGAATTTTCGCGGATCGGGGGGGTACGGGAACACGTTCGAGTCAAAGGGGTACCGCAACTGGGGTACCACCATGGTCAACGACATGACGGACGCTGTTCGTTGGGCGATAGCACGTGGCGTTGCTGACAAGGATCGGTTGTGCACGTATGGGGCGTCTTACGGCGGATACGCTGCGCTCCAGTCCGTCGTACGCGAACCTGAGATGTATAAGTGCGCGATTGGTTATGTAGGAGTTTATAGCCTGCCGCTGATGTTCAAGGATGGCGATATTCCTGAGCACGAATCAGGTCGCAATTATCTGAATCGTGTAATGCCGGAAACGCTGGCCGAACAGCAGGCGCAGTCACCTGCATTCAACGCCGACCGGATCGATGTGCCGGTGATGCTTGTGCAGGGTGAGAAGGACCGACGGGTTCCAATGTCCCAGTACGAGGCGCTTCGTGACGCCTTGGAGGATGCAGGAAATCCTGCAAAGGTCACCATCGTTGCTGAGAAAGAGGGCCACGGCTTCTACGACTTCGACAATCAGGTTGATCTTTACACGAAGATGGAACGCTTTCTCGACGAGAGCATGGCGGCATCCGACTAGGTTCTGCATTTAGATTATGCATTAACGTGCCGGGCGTCCGAGTGCTGACGCCCGGCACATGTGTTGCCATAGATTGTATTGCGCAGGGCTTTGATTGCGCGGATAGATATCTCGCGTGCGCATCCTTATTTTTTTTTGAGCACGTCCTGTTTGCGCCATATTGATTTTTTAGAGGAATAGCGATGCCCAAGCGCACCGACATCAAGACCGTCCTGATCATCGGCGCCGGCCCGATCGTGATCGGCCAGGCGTGCGAGTTCGACTACTCCGGCGCGCAGGCCTGCAAGGCCTTGCGCGACGAGGGCTACCGCGTGGTCCTGGTCAACTCCAACCCGGCCACGATCATGACCGACCCGGAGATGGCCGATGCCGTCTACATCGAGCCGATCAACTGGCAGACGGTCGAGAAGATCATCGCCAAGGAAAAGCCCGACGCGCTGCTGCCGACGATGGGCGGCCAGACCGCGCTCAACTGCGCGCTCGACCTGGCCGACCACGGCGTGCTGGAGAAGTACAACGTCGAACTGATCGGCGCCAGCCGCGACGCCATCCGCATGGCCGAGGACCGCGAGTTGTTCCGCGTGGCGATGGCCGACATCGGACTGGAGTGCCCGAAGGCCGAGGTCGCCAAGACCTTCGAACAGGCGGTCGAGATCCAGGCCAAGGTCGGCTTCCCGACGATCATCCGTCCCAGCTTCACCCTGGGTGGCAGCGGCGGCGGCATCGCCTACAACAAGGAAGAGTTCGAGGAGATCGCCAAGCGCGGCCTCGAGCTGTCGCCTGTCAGCGAGATCCTGGTCGAGGAGTCGGTGCTGGGCTGGAAGGAGTTCGAGATGGAGGTGGTTCGCGACAAGGCGGACAACTGCATCATCGTCTGCTCGATCGAGAACTTCGACGCCATGGGCGTGCACACCGGTGACAGCATCACGGTGGCGCCGGCGCAGACCCTGACCGACAAGGAATACCAGCGTCTGCGCGATGCCTCCATCGCGGTGCTGCGCAAGATCGGCGTGGACACCGGCGGCTCCAACGTGCAGTTCGGCATCAACGCGTCCAACGGCCGCGTGGTGGTGATCGAGATGAACCCGCGCGTGTCGCGGTCCTCGGCGCTGGCGTCCAAGGCGACCGGGTTCCCGATCGCCAAGATCGCCGCCAAGCTGGCGGTGGGCTACACCCTGGACGAGTTGCGCAACGAGATTACCGGCGGCGCGACCCCGGCGTCGTTCGAGCCGACCATCGATTACGTGGTCACCAAGATCCCGCGCTTCGCGTTCGAGAAGTTCCCGCAGGCCGACGCCCGCCTCACCACCCAGATGAAGTCGGTGGGCGAGGTGATGGCCATGGGCCGCACCTTCCAGGAGTCGCTGCAGAAGGCACTGCGCGGGCTGGAGACGGGCAAGGTCGGCCTCGACCCCACCGGGCTGGACCTGGACAGCGAGGAAGGCCTGGCGACGCTCCGCCGCGAGCTCAAGGAGCCGGGCCCGGAGCGGATGTTCCACATCGGCGACGCGTTCCGTGCCGGCATGTCGGTCGAGGACGTGCACGCCATGTCGTTCGTCGATCCGTGGTTCCTCGACCAGATCGAAGAGCTCATT
The DNA here is from genome assembly GCA_946886865.1 of uncultured Lysobacterales bacterium. The sequence continues at coordinate 37,823 of CAMPJI010000018.1, forward strand.
GCCGCCGAGAAGGCCGTCGCCGATGGCGGGCTGGCGTCGCTGGATGCCGCGCGGATACGCGAGCTCAAGCGCATGGGCTTCTCCGACGCGCGCCTGGCGCAGCTGACCGGCACGGATGAAACGGCGGTGCGCACCCTGCGCCGCGCCTTCGGCGTGCGGCCGGTCTACAAGCGCGTGGATTCGTGTGCGGCCGAGTTCGCCACCACCACCGCGTACATGTACTCGACGTACGAAGACGAGTGCGAGGCCGCGCCGTCGGACCGCCGCAAGATCATGGTGCTGGGCGGCGGTCCCAACCGGATCGGGCAGGGCATCGAGTTCGACTACTGCTGCGTGCATGCCGCGC
>CAMPJI010000019.1 GCA_946886865.1 uncultured Lysobacterales bacterium
AGACCAGCCATGTCTGGGACGGCGACCTCACCGAGTACAACAAGCCGCTGCCGCGATGGTGGATCAACCTGTTCTACCTGACGATCGTGTTCGGGATCGGCTACCTGGTGTGGTACCCGGGGATGGGCGCGTTCGCCGGGTACGGCGGCTGGACCTCGCAGGCCGAGCACGGCCTGGAGAAAGCGCGGCAGGACGCGCGACTGGAGGAGACCTTCGCGATGTACCGCGACGTGCCGGTGCCGGCGCTGGCCGCCGACCCGTCGGCGCGTGCGCTGGGGCGCGGCATCTTCGCCAACACCTGCGCGACCTGCCACGGCTCCTCGGCCCAGGGCGCCATCGGCTACCCCAACCTGGCCGACGACATCTGGCACTGGGGCGGTGACCCCGACCAGGTGCTGGCCACCGTACTGGACGGCCGCGAGGGCGTGATGCCGCCCTGGGGCACGGTGCTGCGCGGGATGGGCGGCGAGCAGGCCATCGACCAGACCGCGCGCTACGTGCTGGCGCTGGCCAGCCCGAACCCCGAGGCCCTGCGCGACTTCGACGCGGTGCGCGGCAAGAAGTATTTCGACGGCGTGTGCGTCGCCTGCCACGGCGCCGACGGCACGGGCAATGCGTCGCTCGGCGCGCCCGACCTCACCGACGACTACTGGCTGTACGGCAGGTCGATGGCGAGCCTGCGCGACACCATCGGCAACGGGCGCCACGGCGTGATGCCGGCCCACCGTGGACGGCTGGGCGAGACACGCGCGCGGCTGGTCGCGGCGTACGTGTGGTCACTGTCCAACACGCCGGCGGCGGGCGCGGGGGGCACCGCGGAATGAGCGCGCCGGGTACCCGTATCGGGATCGATATCCCGCCGCGCCCGCTCGCGCAACGGCTGGGCGCGATCCTGTGGCCGAGCTTTTTTGCCGCCGGGGTCTCGACAATGGTGTTCTTCGCCTTCGTCGACCCGCTGCAGCTGCGCGACATGACGGCGCCCGGCTGGGCGGTGACCCGCGAACTCGGGTACACGGTCGGCTTTTTCATGTTCTGGGCGGCCACGGCCGCTTCCAGCCTGTTCACCTGGTGGTTGCTGCGCCCGGCCAGCCGGTTCAACCGGGCGTTGCCCCCGGAGGCGTGACGCGTGAACCGCCGCATCTCCCTGTCGGTCGTCGAGGGTGGCGACACCGGTGCCTACGTCAGCGAACGCAAGGTCTACCCGCGCGGCGTGCACGGACCGCTGGACCGCCTGCGCCGGCTGGCGGTGGTGTGCCTGCTGGGCATGTTCTACGTCTTCCCGTGGCTGCGCTGGGACGGGCGGCAGGCGGTGCTGTTCGACCTGCCGGCGCGCAAGTTCCACGTCTTCGGGCTGACCTTCTGGCCGCAGGACTTCCTGTTCCTGGCGCTGCTGCTGATCATCGCGGCGCTGGCGCTGTTCTTCTTCACCGCGCTGGCCGGCCGGTTGTGGTGCGGCTACGCGTGCCCGCAGACGGTATGGACCGAGGTGTTCCTGTGGATGGAGCGCTGGACGGAGGGCGACCGCCACAAGCGCATGAAGCTGGACGCGGCGCCATGGTCAGGCGGGAAGCTCGCGCGCAAGGGCGCCAAGCACGCGCTGTGGCTGCTGTTCGCACTGTGGACCGGCTTCTCCTTCGTCGGCTTCTTCACCCCCATCACGGCGCTGGGCGCGCGCGCCGTGTCCTTCCAGTGGGGCGGCTGGGAGACGTTCTGGGTGCTGTTCTATGCCCTGGCGACGTGGGGCAACGCCGGCTTCCTGCGCGAGCAGGTGTGCAAGTACATGTGCCCGTACGCGCGCTTCCAGAGCGCCATGTTCGACCGCAACACGCTGCTGATCGCCTACGACCCGATGCGCGGCGAGCCGCGCGGCCCACGCAAGCGAGGATTGCCCAGCGTGCTGCGGCGCGCGCGTGGCCTGCTGGACACGCTCACCGCCTATGACCTGGTGTTCCGCGCGGCGCGCCACCCCACCGCCGCCGACAACCGCGCGCAGGCGCGCGGCACCATCACGTTCGACGGTGACGCCGGGCCGGTCGCCCCGCTCCCGAGGTTCGCACCCGACGAACTGGGCGACTGCATCGACTGCACGATCTGCGTGCAGGTGTGCCCCACCGGCATCGATATCCGCAACGGCCTGCAATACGAGTGCATCGCCTGCGGTGCCTGCATCGACGCCTGCAACGACGTCATGGACAAGGTGGGCTACCCGCGGGGATTGATCCGCTACACCACGCAGAACGCCATCGACGGCAAGCCGACGCGGGTGCTGCGTCCGCGCCTCGTGTTCTACGGCGTGGTGCTGTCGGCGCTGGTCGGTGCATGGGGCTGGGGCGTCACGCACCGGCAGCCGTTGCTGGCCGAGGTACTTCGCGACCGCAACGCGCTGTACCGCGAAACCGCCGGTGGCATCGAGAACGGCTACACGCTCAAGCTGGTCAACAAGACCGACGCGGACGCGGTCTACCACGTGAGCCTCGAAGACGCGGCAACGGGCCTGGTGCTGCAGCCGGTCGACCCGGTGACGGTGCGGGCCCAGCAGGTCGCCGAACGGCCGCTGGTCATCGAAGGCCCGGCCGGTGCCCGCGGGCTGCACGACCTCCGGATCGTGGTGCAGTCGCCGGACGGCGGGGCGCGCGCCGACGTCGCGACCACCTGGTTCGGACCGCTGCAATGAGCACCCTCCTTTCCCATTGGCGCAACCCGGTCATCTGGCTGGTCATCGGGCTGCCGCTGCTCGCCGTGGTCGCAGGTGCCGGGCTGATCGTGGTGGCGGTGCGCAGCGGCGGCAGCGATGCGGTGCCCGAACATGTGCGCCGCACCGCGCAGGTGCAGGACGCCGATGTCGGCCCCGACGCCCACGCCGCGCGGCTGCAGCTGCGCGCGGTGGTGCGCCTGGACCCCGACTCCGGGCGGCTCGAGGTCATTCCCGCGGCAGGCGATTTCGGTGCCGCCGATGCGCTGGTGCTGACGCTGGTGCACCCGGCGGCGCACGCGGCCGACGTGCGCCTGCCCCTGGCCCGCACGCCGACCGGCTGGCGGTCGGACGCGTTCGATCCGGATACGGTGTCGGGTGCATCGTGGAACCTGGTGCTGCAGGACGCCGGCGGCCGCTGGCGCCTGCAGGGCCGGCTCGACCGGGGCACGTTGGCCGCCCTGGTACAGCCCGCGTTGCGGGGGTCAGGACCGGAATGAACGCCCTTGCGCCCGGGGCGACATCGCCCGCGGCCTTCGCGCCGCCGGCGCTTGCACGCGAGGCGGCCTGCCACCACTGCGGCGAACCGCTGCAGGACACGGGGACACCCTTCTGCTGTGAGGGGTGCGCGGCCGCGGCCGCGTGGATCGCCGAGGCCGGCCTGGAGGACTACTACCGGCTGCGTGACGCACCGGCTGGCCCGGTGGCGCCGGACGTGGATGACAGCCACTTCGCCCTGTGGGACCGCGACGAGATCCGTGCCGAACACGTGGTGACCCGGGAAGGCAAGGACGAGACGACGCTGCTCACCGACGGCATGCGCTGCGCCGCGTGCGCGTGGCTGATCGACCGCGCCCTGCACCGCGAACCCGGCGTCCAGGCCGTGACCGCCAACGCGGTGACCGGTCGCGTGCGCGTGGCGTGGGACCCGGCGACGACGCGGCTGTCGACGCTGGTGCGGCGCCTGGCGGCGCTGGGCTACACGCCGTCGCTGGCCACGGGCGCGGCGCGCGAAGCCCTGCAGCGCCGCATGCGCAACCGCGACCTGCTGCGGCTGGGCATAGCCGGGCTCGGTGCGATGCAGGCGATGATGCTCGCCGAGGCGCTGTACCTGGATGTCAACGCATCCATGCCGCTGGCCACGCGCGACTTCTTCCGCTGGATCACCCTGCTGGTGTCCACCCCGGTGGTGTTCTACGCCGGCTGGCCGTTCCTGCACGGCGCCTGGCGCGAACTGCGACTGCAACGCCTGGGCATGGACACGCTGGTGGCGGGGTCCACCCTGCTGGCGTGGGGCGCCAGCGTGGTGGAGACCCTGCGCGGCGGTCCGCACGTCTGGTACGACGCGGCCGTCATGTTCGTGTTCCTGCTGCTGGGCGCGCGGATGCTGGAGCAGCGCGCGCGCCGCGTTGCCCGTGCGCAGGTCGACACCCTCGCCCGCGCCCGCCCGGCCTTCGCCCTGCGCGAACGCCCGGACGGCACCTGCGAACGTGTGCCCACGCCGTCGCTCGGGACCGGCGACATCCTGCGCGTGGCCGTGGGCACGGTGGTGCCCGCCGACGGCGTGCTGCTGGAGGCCGCACTGGTGGAGGAGTCGCTGCTGACGGGTGAGCCCGCGCCCGTTGCGCGCGACACCGGCGACACGGTGTACGCCGGCAGCTCGGCACGCCACCAGCCGGTGCGGATGCGCGTCACCGGCACCGGCAGCGCGACGCGCCTGTCGGAGCTGGCGAGGCTGGTGGAGCGTGCACAGGCCCTGCGCCCTGCGCTGGGCGAGGTCGGGGAACGCATCGCACACCGCTTTGTCACCGCGCTGCTGCTGGTGGCCGTGGCCGTCTACCTGGGCTGGCACGCATACGCACCCGGGCTGGCGCTGGAGGTAACGCTCGCCCTGCTGGTCATCAGTTGCCCGTGCGCCCTCGCGCTGGCGGTGCCCGCTGCCCTGGCCACGGCGCAGGGGCACCTGTCGCGGCTGGGCGTGCTCACGCTCACCGACCGCGCCCTGGACCGTCTGGCACGGGTCACCGACGTGGTGCTGGACAAGACCGGCACGCTCACGGTCGGACGTCCGGCCATCGTGCGCACGGACGTGTCGCCAGAGTTGACGCCCGCGTACGCGCTGGCACTGGCCGCCTCACTGGAGCACGCCAGCGGCCATCCACTGGCGGACGCGTTTCCCGCGCCACGGCCGGGCTGGGAGGCGCGCGATCTGCGCCGCGTGCCCGGCGAGGGCGTGGCCGGCACCGTGGACGGCCGGCGCCTGCGCATCGGCCAGGCACCCTTCGCCACCGGGGGCGCGGACGACGGTGCGATCTGGCTGGGGGACGGCGCGCGGTGGCTGGCGCGGTTCGAGGTGCGCGATGCCGACCGCCCCGATGCACGTGCCGCGGTGGACGCCTTCAGGCGGCTCGGGCTGGATGTGCACCTCGCCAGCGGCGACGCGACCGATGCGGTCGCCGCGCTGGCGCGCCGCCTCGGGATCGCCGCGTCCGCCGCCCGCCTGGGACCGGACGACAAGCTGGCGCTCGTGCGCGGCCTGCAGGACGCGGGCCGCGTGGTCCTGATGGTCGGCGACGGACTCAACGATGCGCCGGTGCTGGCCGGCGCGGACGTGTCCATCGCCATGGGCCGCGGAGCGCCACTGGCCCAGCGCGCGGCGGACCTGGTGCTGCAGGGCGACACGATCGGCCGCATCGCCCCGGCCATCCAGGTGGCGCGCCGGACCCGCGCGGTCATGCGCCAGAACCTGGCGTGGGCGGCGGCGTACAACCTGATGGCCATCCCGCTGGCCGCCGCTGGCCTGGTGACGCCGTGGCTGGCGGCGCTGGGCATGGCGGCCTCCTCGCTGCTGGTCGTCGGCAACGCCCTGCGGCTCACGCGGCCGGGGCGCGGGCCGGAGGTGGCGGCGTGAGCAGCCTGCTGATGCTGGTACCGATCAGCCTGCTGCTGCTGGGCGTGGCGGTGTGGGCATTCGCGTGGGCCGTGCGCCACGGGCAGTTCGACGACCTCGACACGCCGGCGCTGGACGTCCTGTGCGACGACCCGGGCGAGCCGCTGCGCTCGCCCCGGCCGCAGGGGGACGGCAATGCCGGTTGACTGGCTCACACTCACGGCCGCCGCCGCGGCCGGCCTGCTCGGCGGCCTGCATTGCGTCGCGATGTGCGGCGGCCTGGCCACCGGCCTGTCGAGCCTGGGTGGTGGCGGGCTGGCGGCGGCGCTGCAGGCGAACCTCGGCCGCGTCGGCGGCTACGCGCTGGCCGGCGCGATCGCGGGGGGCGTGGGCCACGGCCTTGTCGACATCGCCCGCCTCGACGGCCTGGCGCCGGTGCTGCGCGGGCTGCTCGGCGTGTGGATGGTGCTGGTGGGCTGGGCACTCTGGGCGCGGCGGCCGGTAAGACCGCTCGGCGTGCGCCCGGCGGTCGCGGTGTGGGCGCGGCTGGGGCCGTTGCAGCAACGGCTGGTTCCCGCAGACCGGGCCTGGAAACGGGTCGGTCTCGGGGCGCTCTGGGGCTGGCTGCCGTGCGGCCTGAGCGGGACCCTGCTGGTCGCCGCGTGGCTGCAGGCCGATGCGCGCAATGGCGCGCTGACGATGGCGGCGTTCGGGCTCGGCACGCTGCCGTTGATGGTGCCGCTGGCCTGGACCGGGTCGCGCCTGCTGCAGGGCGCGCACGCGGGGGCGGCGCAGCGATGGGGCGGCGTGGGCATCATGGGGATGGGCCTGCTGACGATGGCCGCCCCATGGCTGGTGGCGCTGCCGCGGGTCGGCCCGGTGCTGCATGCGCTGGGCTGCGCGCCGCCGGGATGAACCTCAGGCGCCGCGCCCGCGCCGTGGCGTGCGCGCCTCGTCCGCACCGTGGGCCATCCGCGCCAGCCGCGCGGGATCGCACACCTCGACCTGCCGCCCGGTCACGTCGATCACGCCGTCGTCCTGCAGCCGTGTGAACCCGCGGCTGACGGTTTCCAGCGCCAGCCCGAGGTAACGCGCGATGTCCTCGCGGCTCATCGGCAGGCGGAAGCGCGTGGCCGAGTGGCCTGCGGTGCGAAGCCGCTCCCCCAGGCCGTGCAGGAACAGCGCCACCCGCTCGTTGGCCTGACGGCGCACCAGCACGCCCAGATGGTCCTGGTCGCGGTCCACGCCCTGCCCGATCACGCGCATCAGCTGCTGCTGCAACGACGGCAACTGGGCAGCAACCGTCGTGAGCTGGTCGAACGGGATCTCGCACACTTCCGCATCGCCCAGCGCGATCGCCTCGCAGCGGTGCACGCCCGTGCCCATCGCATCCAGGCCGATCACCTCGCCCGGCAGGTGGAAGCCGAGCACCTGCTCCTCGCCCGACTCGTCCAGGACGGTGGTCTTGAACGCGCCATCGCGGGCGACGAACACGCCCGTAAGCGGTGCACCGGGCCAGAACAGGCGCTCGCCCCGCGCGATGCGCCGGTTGCGCTGGACGATCCGCTCCAGGCGTTCCAGTTCCTGCGCACTGACACCCGCGGGAACGCACAGCTGCTGGAGCGAACACCGCGCGCAGCTGCGCCGGAGACGTGCAAGGTCGAGCGGATCGGGAGCGGACATGGCGACCATGGTGCCATGCGCGCGCCGGCCACCCTCGGCATGCGCGCCCGGGCCCGATCTGGCCGCCCCCGGGGCCCGGGCCCCATACTGGTCGACCCTTCCGCATCACAAGGCGTGCTGCATGCCGGGCACCCGCCGCAACCGCGGCCCACTCGCCGCTCCCATTGCCGCGTCCATCGCCATGGCGTCCGCCCTTGCCGGGCCGGCCGTGGCCGGCGGCGTGTCCAGCCAGGACGTGGTGCGGCTGGCCAACATGAGCCTGGAAGAGCTGCTGCAGACCGAGGTCACCAGCCTGGCCGGCACCAGCGCATCGCAGTTCACCACGGCCGCGGCGATGACGGTGCTCACCGGCGACGACATCCGCCGCTCCGGCCACCGCACCCTGCCCGAGGCCCTGCGCATGGTGCCGGGGATGTTCGTGGCGCGGGTCAATGCCAGCAGCTGGACGGTGGGGTCGCGCGGCCTGACCGGGTCCTCGCTCACGGCCAACCGGTACCTGGTGCTGATCGACGGCCGCCTGGTGTACGACCCGCTGATCTCGGCCACCTTCTGGGACGCGGTCGACATCCCGCTGGCCGACGTGGACCGCATCGAGGTGATCCGCGGCCCCGGTGCCACGCTGTGGGGCGTCAACGCCATGAACGGCGTCGTCAACGTCATCACCCGGGACGCGCGCACCACCCTGGGCACGCTGGTGCAGGCCGGCGCGGGGACCCACGGCGAACAGCGTGCCCTGCTCCGCCACGGGGTCAGCACCGGGGACGACGCCGCGGTGCGGATGTGGGCGAGTTATGCCGCGTACGACGAGTTCCGGAACGCCGCCGGTGCCGGCATCAACGACGCCTGGTCCACGGTGCGCGCGGGCGTGCGCTGGGACGGCCGGGTCGACGACACGACGGACGCGTCGATCCAGGCGGCGGCGTACCGCCACCCCACGGCCGACTTCACGGTGCGCGTCCCCGTACCGGACCAGCACAACACCTTCGAGGTCGTCAGCGGACAGGACACGGTCAACGGCGCGCACCTGATGGCCCGTATCGGCGCGGCCCCGTCGGCCGAGGCCGGCTGGTCGCTGCTGGCCTACGCGGACCAGTCCGAGCGCCGCAACCTGCGCTTCGGCGTGGAACGGGTCAACACCAACATCGAATACCGCCACTGGCGCCCCTGGGGCGCGCGGCAGCAGGTGATCTGGGGCGCCAGCTGGAACTGGACGAGCGACGACACCACCCCCGGGGCCTCGCTGCTGTTCGATCCGCGATCGCGGTCGTGGTCGACGCTCAACGTGTTCGCCCAGAACACGTCCGAGCTGGTCGAGGACACGTTGTTCCTGATGGTCGGCAGCAAGGTGACCGACCACGCGTTCGTCGGCGTGGAAGTCCAGCCCAGCGTGCGTGCCTGGTGGACGCCGTCCGCCGACCAGACGGTGTGGGCGGCGGTCTCGCGCCCGGTGCGCGTGCCGTCGCGCTTCGAGGAGGACGGCCTGCTGCTGTTCTCCTACGCCGACGCCGGCCTGCTGACCACCGGCCAGGCCAATGGCGTCATCGTGCCGCTGGGGCTCGCCGGCAACGATGCGCTGCCGGCCGAGGAGCTGCTCGCCTACGAGCTGGGCCACCGCATCCAGCTGTCGCCGCGGGTTGCCCTGGACACCACCGTCTTCTACAACGACTTCCGCCAGCTGGTGGGCGTACCGGCCACCATCGTCGGCACCTTTTCCGACCAGGCACGCGGCGCGACCTGGGGCGGCGACCTCAGCATCTCGGCGCGCTGGACCGAGCGCTGGCGCATGGAGGCGTCCTACAGCCGCCTGCAAACCGACATCACGGGCCCGGTGCTGGCGTTCGACGAGACCGGCACCCCCGGGCAGCAGGCGCAGCTGCGGTCGTACCTGGATGTGGCCGACACCGTGGAGTTCAACGCCGCGGCCTACTACGTCGACGAGGTGCCGTTCCTGGGCGTCGACGACTACACGCGGCTGGACCTGGGCCTGACCTGGCGCCCGTGGCCGACCACCTCCATCGCGGTGTGGGGCCAGAACCTGCTGGAGTCGCGGCATTCCGAAGCCTCCGGCGCGCAGGTGCCGCGTGGCGTGTTCGCCCAGGTCACGGTGGGCCTGGAATGACCGGCCTGCAGGGCGCGACTGCCCGCCGCCTGCGCCTGGGTGCCGCGTCGCTGCTGCTGGGCCTGGCGGTGGTCGGCGGCGCGAATGCGCAACCGGCACCGGACGCCGAGGTCCAGCTGGAGGCGGCGTTCCTGGTCAATTTCGTGCGCTTCACGCAGTGGCCGCCGCCGTCCGCGTCCGATGCGCCCTATGTGCTGACGGTGCTGGGCGACAGCGACGTGGTGGACGCGGTGCGCGAGGTCGTCAATGCCGCCGGCGAGATCCAGGGCCGCCGCATCCGCGTGCAGCGGGTGTCGAGCCTGCGCCAGGGCAACGCCGCCGCCGAGCTGCGCCGCAGCCACGTGGTGTTCGTGCACCGCTCCACGCCGATCAAGCCGCAGCAGGCACTCGCCCAGGTCGATGGCGCCAGCGTGCTCACCGTGGGTGAAGGCCATGACTTCACCCGCCTCGGCGGCATGCTCGGGCTGGCGCGATCGGGACGGAAGATGGAGTTCACCGCCAACGTCGCGGCGATCCAGGCCAGTGGCCTGACGGTCAGCGCAAAGGTGTTGAAGTTGGCCCGGCGGCCGGGGGGCCGCCCATGACGCACGCGCCCGTACGCGACGCCTCCCTCGCCGACCGCATCACGCTGCTGGTGCTGCTGACCAGCGCGTCGGTGATCCTGCTGGTGTCGGCCGCGCTGGCCGCGTCCAACCACGTGCAGGTCCGCGACACGACGTACCAGTCGCTGCGCACGCAGGCGAGCCTGGCCGCCATCAACGCGGCCGCGCCGCTGGCGTTCGATGATGTCGCCACCGCGCGCGAGGTCGTGGAGGGCTTCAGCGCCTTGCCCGATGTGTCCTCGGCCACGCTGTTCGACAACGCCGGCGCCGTCTTCACCCGCTACGCCCGGGAGGGTTTCGTCGAGCGCATGCCGCTGGACACGCGCACCGGTGAACACCGGGCGCTGGGGGTGTACGTGGTCAGCCTGCCGGTGGGCGAGCGCCAGGACCAGCTGGGCACGCTGCAGGTCGTGTACGACCTCGCCGGCCTGCGCCAGTTGCTGCTGCGCAACCTGCTGTGGGCCGCGGGGACGTGCGTGGTCGCACTGCTGTTGAGCGCCTTGGCGGCCCGCAACGGCGCACGGCTGCTGGTGCGGCGCCTGGAGGTGCTGGACCAGACCGCGCGCGAGGTGTCGCAGACCCGCGACTACTCGCTGCGCGCCCAGGTCAAGGGCAACGACGAGGTGGCCCGCTTCACCGAGACGTTCAACGAGATGCTCGGCGAGATCCAGCGGCAGGACCGCGACCTGCGCGAATCCCGGCAGCAGGCGCTGACCGCCAGCCGGTTGAAGGACGAGTTCCTCGCCACCGTCTCGCACGAGTTGCGCACGCCGATGACGCCGATCACGGGCTGGGCGCAGGTGCTGCAACGCATCGCGCCGGACAACCCGCAGGTCACCGATGCCGCGCGCGTGATCGAACGCAGTGCCGCGGCCATGACCCGCATCATCGACGACCTGCTGGACATGAGCCGCATCATCTCCGGCAAGGTCCGGCTCCACCCCGAGGACGTGGTGCTGGACACCGTGGTACGCGACGCGATCGCCGCCGTGCAGGTGGCCGCCGACGCCAAGCGGATCATCGTCTCCAATGCGGTGCCCGGCCAACTCACCCTGCACGCCGATCCGCACCGCCTGCAGCAGGTGCTGTGGAACCTGCTGTCGAATGCGGTGAAGTTCACCCCGGCCGGCGGGGTCATCCGCATCGAAGCCGTGGCCGACGCCGATCACGCGGAGCTGCGCGTGTCCGACACCGGCCCGGGCATCGCCCCGGATTTCCTGCCCTACGTGTTCGACCGCTTCCGCCAGGCCGACAGCAGCGTCACGCGGCCGCATGGTGGCCTCGGCCTGGGCCTGGCGATCGTGCGTCAGCTGGTCGAACTGCATGGTGGCGAGATCCACGCGCAGAGCGCCGGCCTGGGCCATGGCGCCTGTTTCACGATCACGCTGCCCCGGCACGTCGACGCGGCAGGCGATGCCACCGCCTCGCCCCGGTCCAGCGTGCTGCCGGAAGAACCGCTCGGCATCGCCGATGTCCCGCTCACTGACGTGCGCGTGCTGTCGGTGGAGGACAACGACGACGCGCGCGAGTACCTGCGCCATGTCTTTGCCAGCCACGGCGCTGAAGTGGTCAGCGCGGCCAGCGCGGATGAGGCGCTCGCGGCACTGGAGCGCGTCCGCCCGGACGTGCTGGTCAGCGACATCGGCATGCCCGGGCGCGACGGCTATTGGCTGATGCGGCAGGTCCGGTCCCATGCCGACCCCGCTGTCCGTGCGCTGCCGGCCATTGCACTGACCGCCTTCGCGGCCGACGCCGACCGGCAGAACGCCCTGGACGCCGGCTACGACGGGCATGTCGCCAAGCCCGCCACCCACGATGCCCTCGTGGCGGCGGTCAAGGAGGTGTTCGAGGCGTCGGCGGCCCGCGCCGCGGGTACCGACGCGCCGCCCTTGCACTGACGCACCCGCGCCATCGCAAGCGCTATTGGAAAACCCGGGACCCATGGCTATACTGCGCGCCCCGAATCACCGGGCGGTTAGCTCAGCGGTAGAGCATTGCCTTCACACGGCAAGGGTCGCAGGTTCGATCCCTGCACCGCCCACCACGTTACAGACCAGGCCGGCGCAAGCCGGCCTTCGTCGTTTCAGGGAGCCCGCCATGCCCGTCGACCGCCCCGACCTGACCCTGTGGCACAACCCGCGCTGCTCCAAGTCGCGCGCCGCGCTTGAGCTGCTGACCGCGCGCGGCATCGCGCCCCGCGTCGTGCAGTACCTGGACACGCCGCCGTCGCCTGACGACCTTCGCACCGCCACTGCCGCGCTGGGCATCGCCCCACGCGACCTGCTGCGCACGGGCGAAAGCGAGTACGCGGCACTGGGCCTGGACGACCTGTCGCTGGACGACGACGCCATCATCGCGGCGATGCATGCGCACCCCAAGCTGATCGAACGACCGGTCCTGCTGCGCGATGACGGTCGCGCCGTGGTCGGGCGCCCTCCTGAACGCGTCCTCGAACTGCTGGTTTGACCCGGCCGCGCCTCGTGCACGGGCTCAGATCGACTTGCTCTCGCGCATCCGCCGTACCTGCTCGGGCGGGGCGAACGACGCGCTGTGCGCGCTGGCCCAGAATGAGCGGAACACCGCGTGGTCGGGCACCGAATCGCCGAGCAGCTCGCCCGGCTGCAAGAACCGGTAGAGCGCGGCCAGCGAGCGCACCTCGGTCGGGTTGACGCGGCGCAGGATGTGCTCCGGCCCGATCTCCCGCGGGTGTTGCAGTCCGGCAGCGCAGATCAGGTCGCGCAGCGCCAGCAGCGTGTTGTGGTGGTAGTTGCGCACGCGCGCGCCCTTGTCGGGCACGTCCAGCGCGCGCCAGCGCTTGGGGTCCTGGGTCGCCACGCCCGTCGGACAGGTGTCGGTATGGCAGCTGAGCGACTGGATGCAGCCCAGCGCGAACATGTACCCGCGCCCGGCGTTGCACCAGTCCGCGCCCATCGCCATGGTCCGCGCGATGTCGAACGCGCTGGTGATGCGCCCCGCCGCGCCCAGGTTGATGCGGTCACGCAGCTCCAGCCCGACCAGCGTGTTGTGCACCAGCATCAGCGCCTCGTGCATCGGCACGCCGACGTGGTCGATGAACTCCGCCGGCGACGCGCCGGTGCCACCTTCGGCCCCGTCGACGACGATGAAATCCGGGAGTTCACCGGTCTCGTGCATGGCCTTGGCGATGCCGAACCACTCCCATGGATGCCCGATCGCCAGCTTGAAGCCCACCGGCTTGCCGCCCGACAGTTCGCGCAGGCGCGACACGAACCGCAACAGACCACGTGGCGTGTCGAACGCCGAATGCCGCGCCGGCGAGACGCACTCCACCCACTCGGGCACGCCACGCGTCACGGCGATCTCGGGCGTGACCTTGGGCGCGGGCAGCACGCCGCCGTGGCCGGGCTTGGCGCCCTGCGACAGCTTGATCTCGATCATCTTCACCTGCGGGTCGGTGGCGTTGGCGGCGAAGCGTTCCTCGCTGAAGCCGCCGTCGTCGGCGCGGCAGCCGAAGTAGCCCGAGCCGATCTCCCACACCAGGTCGCCACCGTGCTCGCGGTGGTAGGGCGAAATCGAACCTTCGCCGGTGTCGTGGTAGAAGCCGCCCAGTTTCGCGCCCTTGTTCAATGCGCGGATGGCGTTGGCCGACAGCGAACCGAAGCTCATCGCGGAAATGTTGAACACGCTGGCCGAGTACGGCTGCGCGGTGCGCTCGCCGATGGTCACGCGGAAATCGTGGGTGTCGTGCGGTGTCGGCGCCATGGAGTGGTTGATCCACTCGTAGTCCACGCCGTACACGTCGTGCAGCGTGCCGAACGGACGGGTGTCGTTGACCGACTTGGCGCGCTGGTAGACGAGCGCCCGTTGCTGCCTGGAAAACGGGGTTTCGGCGGTGTCGGACTCGATGAAGTACTGCCGCATTTCCGGCCCGATCGACTCCAGGCCGTAGCGGAAATGTGCCAGCAACGGGTACACACGTCGCAACGTGCTGCGCGTCTGGAGTAGGTCCCACGTGCCGATCGCCGCCAAGCCGCCGAAGACGACAACCGCCCACATCCAACGCGGATCGAACAGCGTCAAGCCGATGGCCAGGATCGCCAGCGCCACGCTGGCGGCATAGGCGGCGTATCGCATCATGCGCGGTTGGATCCGGTTCCGGGGGTGAGATCAGCATACCGGCGCGGTGGCCGGGGTTGGTGCGACGTCACTCCGAGGGTCCAGCCGTCTCCGGTGCCGCGGCGCGCAACGCCCGGAGCATGCGTTGGCCGGCGCGCCCGTCGATGGGCATGATGCCGAGCTTCGCCTGCTCCAGCTTGATCGCCGCGCGCGATGCGCTGCCGATCATGCCGTCGACCTCGCCGATATCGTGGCCGCGCGCCAACAGCAGCGTTTGCACTTCGCGACGCTCGGCACGCGACAGTCCGGCGTCCGCGGTGGGCCACGCCGTCGCGAAGGCGCCGCCGCCCCTCAGCCGATCCGACAAATGGGCAATCGCCAGCGCGTAGCTCTCCGCGGCGTTGTAGCTGTAGATCGCGTCGAAATTCTTGAACACGAGGAACGAAGGGCCGGACACGCCGGCCGGCTGGAACAGTGCCGTGGGGGTGTCGCCCGCCAGCCCCATCGAGTCGCCGTCGACACGGGCAATACCGCGTTGCTGCCACTCCGAGAGCGGACGCCGGTGGGTGCGCCCCGACGGGCCATCGAAACCTGGTGGCAGCCGGACCTCGAACCCCCAGGGCTGCCCGGTACGCCAGCCTGAGCGCTTGAGGTAATGGGCCGTAGAGGCCAGCGCGTCCGGGATGCTGCCGACCAGGTCGCGGCGGCCATCGCCATCGAAATCCACGGCGATGCGCCGGTAGGTCGACGGCATGAACTGGGTGTGGCCGAACGCGCCGGCCCAGGAACCCACCAGGCGGTCGGCCGCGACGTCCCCGGACTGGATGATGCGCAGGGTGTCGATGAGTTCGCCGCGGAAGAACGACTGCCGCCGCCCCATGCACGACAGCGTAGTGAGCGAGGTCAGCAGCGGCCGCTTGCCGAACGTATTGCCGTAGTCGCTCTCCACGCCCCAGACGGCAACCACGGTTTCCGGATCGACGCCGTACTCGGCTTCGACGCGCGCAAGCACATCGGCATGTTCGGCCAGCATGCGTCGGCCGTCATCAACGCGCTCCTCGTCGACCAGCCCGGCCAGGTAGTCCCAGATCGGCGTGGTGAATTCCGGTTGCGCATCGAGCAGTTCGAGCAGCGATGGATCGGGTGTCACGGTGCGCACGTGCGCATCGAACACGCTGGACGAAATGCCTTCGCCGCGAGCCCTGGTGCCCAGCTCGTCCAGGCAGCCATCGAACGCGGGATCGGCGTGCACCGACGGACACGCGAACGCTGCCGCCAATGCGAGGACAAGCCGTTGGACACGGGCGTGGCGTGGGGAACGTGAGGGTTGGCGGCCGATCAAAGCGTCGGAATCGCGGCGGCGGGCGGTGCATGCGGGGGATGCGTTCATCGCATCACCTTATCGACCGATGCGCGGCGCACCACTCACGCAGCCTCAACGAAGCTGCATGTAGCGGCCGCGCATTTCCCTTGCGCCGACATTCAGTACGTCACCACGTCGACCGGCCGGCCGGCGCTGTCATGGGTGCGTTCGATCAGGGCACGCCGGCCGTGGGCCACTGCCTGACCGTGCGGTAGCACCAGAGTGCTTTCCGCATCGGACCGGTTGCGGTCGTCCGCCGGATTGGCGCCCGTGGTCGTCCGATCGCGTTCGACGATTCGCAAGCCCACGCCCATGGCCGTGTCGGCCTGCTCGGCGCGCACAGGTACCGCGACGGCAAGCGCCGACATAAGCACCGCGGACAGCTGAATGGTTCGACGCATAACGCGCCCTCCTGGCCGGTCCAACGCATCACGTCGGACACGCCGGCCCATGGATCCGCGAGGAGGCGGGGCGCCGGTTCCCGGGCCCGCAGAACGGGACCCGTCACGTCGACAGTGCGCCGGGTCGCGTCAAGACGACGAGACGTGGGGCGTGCATTCCGCGTGTCGAGCGCTCTCCTGAGGGGCGGCGTTCCAGGCGATTGCGCAGGGTCCGAGCCGCGCGACCCGGTCATGCCTTGCGGCGCCACGTCCTGGAAGTCACGGTGCGTTCCTAGCTTTCGCTGGATGGACGGCGGCTGGAGGCCGACCCCGGAACTCGCGGCGGACAGCCAGCGCAGGCGCCGTTGCGCCGGCATCAGGGGTTCGCCGGGCGCCCCATTCCGATGCGAGGACCTGAACCACCGGTGGTGCCCGGAGCCGGACTCGAACCGGCATACCCTTGCGGGTGGCGGATTTTAAGTCCGCTGCGTCTACCGATTTCGCCATCCGGGCCAAGCGGCGGGCGCTAGCTTACGACAGCCGTCAAGCGGCGACGGGTGCGGTCACGGCGTGACACCGGCCCGGCCGCGCGTGGCGTCAGCCGCCGGGTGGGCGCGCCGCGTCGCCTTCCTGAAGGTGCGGCTTGAACGGGATGTCCGGCGGCGGGCGCGCGGTGGCGGGCTGCTCGTTGAGGTTGGGGTCGGAGATGCCGCAACCGCCGCCCAGCGCGAGGAATGCGATGCCGCAGATGATCCGCTTGTTGGTGCCCGGGATCGGGATCGCCACTTCCTTGTAGCCCTTGCGCACCCACTCCTCCAGCAGCGTTTCGCTGGGACGCCAGTACTTGTCGAACACGGTCGGCTCATAATCGGTCGGCGGCCGCCGCAGCCAGGTGCCGGCGCGATCGAGGTCGGCGATCTCTTCGGTGATGGCACCGGGCGGCCGGTTGGGCGAGGCCGATCCCGTTGGCTCGGCCAGCCGCACGCGACCTTCGCTGTCGTAGAGGCCGGGCGGCTGGCCCGGACGCCCGCGCTGACCACCGGGCTGCGCTTCGCGGGCCGCGCCCAGGTCGTCGCCGCGTCGCGGCGAAGGCCAAGCGCCGGGTGCGGGGTCGGGTCGTGGCCCCTGCCCTGCGAGGGTCGAAGGCGTGCCCGTCGCGGCGCGCTCGGATGTCGACGAAGTCGACGACGGCGAAGAGGCGGGTGTCGTCGCCTGGCCGTTGCCCGCATCGGCGACGGTGTCGGCCGGCGGCGCGGGACGGGTGGGCATCGGGATACTGCGCTCCCGGACCTCGGGCGTGTCGCTGCGCATGCCAGGGGCCGACGGCGTAGGCACCGCCACCTGCGGCAACGCGCGCGGCCGGATCGGCGCGGGAATGTCGCGTTGGCCGACATCGGGCGTGCGCATCGGCAGGTCGGGCGAGGCCAGTTCCCCTACCGGCAATTCGCGCGGCGCCGGCATGCGCGCCTGCAGCGGCACGGGCACCTCGCGCACCGCGACCTCGGGCACCCGCGCGTCCAGTTCCGGCGACTGGAGGCTCGGTTGCGACGTGCGCCGGGTGGGCGGCAGCACGAACTCCACGGTCGGCGTATCCGGCACCACCTCGCTGACGGCAATCGGCTGGTCAGCCGGCGGTGATGGCGTCGGAACGTCACGCTGGGCCACGTCCGGCACGGGCACGTCGAGCAGCGGCACGGGCGGCGCCGCGACTTCGGCCATGCGCGGCGCGCGCGGCGGCGCCGGTTCGGTGGGGTCTGCAGGCGCGTCCGTGCTCTCCGCATTGGCCGGCGCATCCGTCGGGGCCTGCTCGGACGGCGCGGGCGCGTCGGTCGCGACCGAAGGCGCCTCGTCGCCCGACGGCCCGCCCACCTCGGCCGGTGTGCCCTCGCCCACATACTCGACCTGCACCACCAGTTCGCCGGCGGCCGGGGGCGCATCGAAGCGCGGCGGGGCGAACAGCAGCCACAGCATGAAGATCGCGAGCGCGATATGGACGATGGCCGAGCCGGCCGTCGCCACCCAGCGCAAGCCGCGCTGCTCGGGCTCGGGCGCCTGCCAGTGCTGGCGCCACACCGATGAAAACGCCTGCCAGCGAGTGAGCTCCGCCGCGCGCCGCGGCGGATGCGCCAGCGGCCGCGCCACCAGCACCCCGACCATCGCATCCGCTGTTGCGCCTGTTACACGTCCCGGCCGGAGCGCGGCTTCGGCCAGCCAGGCCTTCCATCCCGGCGGGAATTCACCCGGTGGGTGGCCGCGACGCTGCACCAGGCGCAGCCGCCGCTGCACCGCCTCGATCAGCTCGCTGGCGGAATACATCCGCCCCGGTCAGGCCGCGCTGTCGCGGCTGATGTAGGGCGCCGTTCCCGTGTCGTGATCGGTCGCGTCCCGCACCGCCGTCACGCCGGGCACTTTTTCCAGCAGGGTCTTCTCGATGCCCTGCTTCAGCGTGACGTCGGCCATCCCGCACCCGTGGCATCCGCCACCGAAGCGCAGCAGCACCACGCCATCGGCGGTCACTTCCTGCACGGCGACGTGGCCACGGTGCTGGGCGAGCTGCGGGTTGATCTCGTTGTCGACCACCCACCGCACACGCTCCACCAGTGATGCGCCCGCCTCCGGCTCGTGGCCCTTGATGCGCGGCGCACGGATTTGCAACTGACCGCCCGTGTCGCGGGTTTCGTAGTCGATTTCGGCACCGTCGAGCCACTTCACGCTGGCCGACTCCAACCACAGCGTGAAGCCTTCGCAGTCGATCGCCCACTCGTCGCCCGCCAGTTCGGCAGGCTCGGCGAACTCCAGGCGCACGTCCGCGCGCGGCGTGCCGGCATGGACGGCGGACAGCTTCACCCCCAGACCCGGCAGGGCCTCGCGGTCGAGCAGGCGGCGGAAGTGGGTTTGTGCGGATTCGGAAATCTGGATCATCCCGCTATTCTAACGGGGTCGGCGGCATGCTCTGGCGTCCGCTGCCTTGCGCCGCCGCCGTGGATGCGTGCGGTTCATCGTTCCGCAACCGAGGTGCCCCATGTCCGATCTCGTCCCCCTCGCCCAGGCCCACTGCGTGCCACGGCGCGGCAGCGAACACCGCCTGACCGAAGCACGCGTCCGCGAACTGATGCCGGAGGTGCCGGGTTGGGAGGTCACCGAGGGCGGTCACGCACTGAGCCGTACCTTCACCTTCGACGACTACCACCGGACGATGGCCTTCGTGAATGCACTGGCCTATGTCGCCCACCGCGAGGACCACCACCCCGACCTAGGCGTGCATTACGACCGCTGCGTGGTGCGGTATTCGACCCATGATGTCGGCGGCCTGAGCGAAAACGACTTCATCTGTGCGGCCAAGGCAGCCGCCCTCGCCGACTGACCCGTCCACTTCCGATGGAGGAGCGCCGCATGAAGCTTCGACTCACCCTGACCGCGTTGGCCTGCACGGCGCTCGCCGCCTGCGCGCCCGCGCCCGAAGGCCCGCCGGCCCAAGCGCCGACGGACCTGATGGCGGTCGACACCCCGCCCCCCGCCTACCCGGAGGCGCTGGCCTGCGACGACATCGGCGGTCAGACGGTGCTGACCGTGACGGTCGGCCCCGAAGGCCGGCCGACCAATGTGCGCGTGAAGCAAAGCAGCGGCCAGCCGGAGCTGGACGCGGCGGCTGTCGAAGGGGTGAAGGTCTGGCAGTTCCGCGCGGCCACGCGCGCCGGACAGGCCGTATCAACGGACATTCAGGTCCCGGTGACGTTCAAGCCGCCGACCATGCGGCCGGACCGCTGCTTCGCCCTGGACGAAGAGCGGCGCGACAGCACGCTTTGACTCAGCCCTGGAGGCGGTCGAGCACGTCGACCAGTTCCGGGACCAGCGGCGCGTTGAGCAGGTAGGGCGCACGACCGTCGTCCAGCGCGAATTCCAGCGTGGAGGCATGCAGGAACAGGCGCTTCAGCCCCACCTGCTCGCGCAGGCGCCGGTTGACCTCCGGATCGCCATATTTCGCGTCGCCGGCCACCGCATGCCCGATGGACTGTGCGTGCACGCGGATCTGGTGGGTGCGCCCGGTTTCGATCCGCACCTCGCACCAGGACTGGCCGCCCCGCCGTTCAAGCAGCCTGAAGTGGCTCAACGAAGCCTTGCCTGCCGGGCTGGCGTGATCCACGACCTGCACGTGGCGCTCGCCCCCCTGCCGCAGACCCACGTGCAGCGGGGCATCCACGCTCATCACGCCATCGGGCATGCGGCCTGTGACCAGGGCCAGATAGCGCTTGCGGATAGCGCCGCCGGTGCCGGACTCCTCCCGCATCAGCGCCTGCAGTTCCGTCAAAGCCGAACGCTTCTTGGCCACCAGCAGCAAACCGGACGTATCACGGTCCAGGCGGTGGACCAGTTCCAGCGACTGGTTGGGCCGCAGCGCCCGCAGGGTCTCGATCGCACCGAAGCTGATCCCGCTGCCGCCGTGGCTGGCCACGCCGGACGGCTTGTTGAGGGCGAGCAGCCGCGCGTCCTCGAAGACAATCGCCGCCTCCAGGGCGTCCAGGAAGCCTTTAGGAGGCGCGGCCGCATCGCCCGGCTCACTGAGACGCACCGGCGGGATTCGGACTTCATCGCCGCCGGCCAGCTTGCGCTCGGCCTTGGCACGTCCCCCGTTCACCCGGACCTGCCCTGACCGCACCAGCTTGTAGACAAGCGAGCGTGGCGCGCCTTTCAGCTGCCCGAGCAGGAAGTTGTCCAGGCGCTGGCCATCGCGGTCGTCGGGCACCCGTACGGTGCGGGCGCCGCCGCCGCGGGGGCCCGGGGTAGCTGAATCGGTCATTCGCAAAGGGTTATCTGATACACTCGCGACGCGAGATAAGGTTTTGATTTCGCAGGAAGTTGCCGGCTACGGCGCGTGCATGTCACGCCCCCGTTCCGGGAAGGGGCCGAAAGCCCCGTCCTGCGTTTCCGTACCGTGCCTGACCACTGCCCCGGGGGCAGCCATGTTAGCAGCGACGGTCCGGCGGAACCGACCCTCGTCCGGCGGGTCCAACCCGCCTGCGATGAACACCCCCGCGTGACGCCCCGGTGGCTGCCTTCTGGCGCCGGATGTGGCCCGCGGATTGCCCCGAGCGACGCCTGCGTCGCCGGCCCCCGAACCCGGTTTCAAGCAAAAACAAGAGAAGCGCTCCCGCGGTCCGCCGTGGTGTCGTAGCGCTGGAAGTTGAGGTCCAGTTGGCGCGTGCGGACGCAGTTGAATCCGCACCGCCCCACGGGTGGGAACGCCCCGGGGTGCAACCCGTGGCCCAGGCCGCGGGGTCCAGCCGACCGGACTTGAGTTCCCAGAGAGCGAAACGCCAGGGCGTTCCGCGCGGTAGAGCGCGCGAGGACGCAACAATGAAGCGTATGTTGATCAATGCGACGCAGGCCGAAGAGCTGCGCGTCGCGATCGTCGACGGCCAGAACCTGTACGACATCGATATCGAACAGCCGTCGAAGGAACAGAAGAAGTCCAATATCTACAAGGGCAAGATCACCCGTCTCGAGCCGTCGCTCGAAGCCGCGTTCGTCGAGTACGGTGCTGCCCGCCACGGCTTCCTGCCGTTGAAGGAAATCTCCCGCGACTACTTCCAGGCCGGGGTCGACCACAACAAGGCCGGTCTGAAGGAACTGCTGCGCGAGGGCCAGGAAGTGGTCGTGCAGGTCGACAAGGAAGAGCGCGGCAACAAGGGCGCCGCCCTGACCACGTTCATCTCGCTGGCCGGCCGCTACATGGTGCTGATGCCGAACTCGCCCACCGCCGGCGGCGTCTCGCGCCGGATCGAGGGCGAGGACCGCGCCGAGCTGAAGAAGGCGATGGACGCGCTGACCATCCCCGACGACATGGGCGTGATCATCCGCACCGCCGGCGTCGGCCGCGATGCCGAAGAGCTGCAGTGGGACCTGGATTACCTGGTCAGCGTCTGGAAGGCCGTCACCGATGCCGCGCTGAGCAAGCCTTCGCCGTTCCTGATTTACCAGGAGTCACGCCTCATCATCCGCGCCCTGCGCGACTACATGCGCCCGGACATCGGCGAGATCCTGGTCGACACCGACGAGATGTACGCCGAGGCGCGCGAGTTCGTCGAGCAGGTCATGCCGCACAACATGCGCAAGCTCAAGCACTACACGGACGACACGCCGCTGTTCAACCGCTTCCAGATCGAGTCGCAGATCGAGAGCGCGTACGAGCGCGAAGTGCGCCTGCCGTCGGGTGGCGCGCTGGTGATCGACCAGACCGAGGCACTGACCGCGATCGACGTGAACTCCGCGCGCGCCACCAAGGGCAGCGACATCGAGGAGACCGCGTTCAACACCAACCTGGAGGCGGCCGAGGAGGTCGCGCGCCAGATGCGCCTGCGCGACCTGGGCGGCCTGGTGGTGATCGACTTCATCGACATGTCCTCCAACCGCCACCAGCGCGACGTGGAAAACCGGCTGCAGCAGGCGCTCAAGCAGGACCGCGCGCGCGTGCAGGTCGGCCGCATCTCGCGCTTCGGCCTGCTGGAAATGAGCCGCCAGCGCCTGCGACCGAGCCTGGGCGAGTCCAGCCAGATCGTCTGCCCGCGCTGCGAGGGCCACGGCCGCATGCGCAGCGTCGAGTCGCTGTCGCTGTCGATCCTGCGCCTGGCCGAAGAGCACGCCATGAAGGACAACACCGGCCAGGTGCTGGTGCAGGCCCCGATCGAGATCGCCACCTACCTGCTCAACGAGAAGCGCCGCGCACTGAGCGAGATCGAGCAGCGTCATGACGCGCCGATCGTGATCGTCGCCGACGACCAGCTGCAGACGCCGCACTTCGAGGTCACCCGTATCCGCGAGAACGAACTGGGCGAGGAAACCACCAAGCCCAGCTACCACCGCGGCACACCGCGCAAGCTGCCGACGCATGCGCTGACCAAGGCGCACCTCAACATCCCGGCCGCGCCGGCGGTGACCAACGTCAAACCGGCCCACCCCGCCCCGCTGCGCGAGCCCCGCGAAGTGCAGGCCGCGCCGGTCGCGCCCGCGCCGGCACCGGTCGTGGTCGCGCCCACGCATTCGGGCGGCGTGGTCGAGCGCATCCTGCGCTTCTTCCGCGGCCCCGCCGCAGCCACCGAGACCCGCGAGAAGCCGGCCCGCGAAGCACGCAGCGAAGAGCGTGGGGATCGCGGGAACGGCCAAAGACGGGACGGCCGCAACGGCAAGTCCGGCGCGCGCGATGGCCGCGATGGCCGTCGAAGCGAAGGCCGCGGCAACAAGCAGGCCGAAGCCGGAGGCAACCGCCAGCAGAAGCAGAAAGCGCAGCCGAAGAACGAGCCGAAGCAGGAGCCGCGCGAGCCCAAGCGCGAGGCGAAGCCGGACGGTCGACAGGAGCCGCGCCAGGGCCGCAAGGGCGGACGTGGCAAGTCCGAGGAGACGCCGGTCGACGTGAGCCGCACCGCGGCACATGCCCAGGAGGCACGCAGCGACACGACGCAATCGGAAGTTGCGGTGCCCGCAGCCGCGGCCGCCGCGGTGACCGTGACCACCCCGCACGACAGCGCGCCGGCGGCGGCTGACGACACCAGGGCGCAGACCGCCGCAGACGCGACGACCCAGCCGGGCGATGACACCGGTGCCGCTGGCGAAGGCACCGGACGCCGCCGTCGCGGCCGCCGTGGCGGCCGTCGTCGTCGTCGTGGAGGCGATGCTGCCAGCGGTGAGAACGGCCAGGACGGTACCGGCAACGACGTGCTGTCGGGCGACGAAGACGACCACGCCGCCATCGAAGAGCGCCCCACGGGTGACGCCCAGCGACCGCAGCCCGAGTTCGACTTCGAGGACGACGCGGCACCCGCCCCGACCCCTGCCCGTCGTCCGGCGCCGCAGGCACCCCGGGCTGCCGCAGCCGACACCGCAGCACCGGTAGCACCGGCCGCTGCCGCGGCGGCCGCAGTCGGTGGTCATGCCGATGCCGGCGACAACGTCGACACGTCGATGAAGCAGGACGCGCGGACGCCGGAGGCCCCGACCCCGTCCGCTGCCACGCAGCCGTTGACGGACACGCAGCCGCACGCCCCGGTCAGTTCGGACGTGTCCGAGCCGGCCGCCGTTGCTGCCCAGGCGCTGTCCACTTCACCGGCAGCGGCACCGTCGGACGCGCCTGAGGTGGAATCTGCACCGGCGTCCATCGCGAAGCCCGACGCGCCGCGTGCTGCCACCGCAGCCGCTGCCTCGGGTGCGGATGCGGATGCGGATGCGGTGCACGAGGACCGCGTGCCGGCCACTGCATCGCCCGGCGAGCGTGCGACGCCTACCCCGGATGCGCTGCCGCGTACAGGCGGCCTCTTCGACGCCCCGCACGCGGACACCCCGGCCGGGACGGACCCGGCGGCGGATGGCGAAGAAGCCGGTGCCGCCTCGCAGGTCCAGCCGGACGCGGAGACCGCGGCGGTCGAAGGCGAAACCGGAAAGCCGGAAGAGCGCCACGCCTGACCCGCGTCCGCACCGCGCACGAGAAGAGAGGGCCGCGCAATGCGGCCCTCTTTTTTTTCAGCAGAGTTCGCGCCATGGCCCGCAACGGGTCGCGCGCGCTACATCGAGTCGACCGACTCGACCAGCCCGTGGCGCCCGGCCAGGCGCGCGAGCGTGATCGCATCGCGTATGCGCAGCTTCTCGAACAGCCGCGCCTTATGCGTGTTGACGGTCTTGGCGCTCAGGCACAGCCGGCGAGCGATTTCCTCCTGGCGCAAGCCGCGAACCAGCAGCATCGCCACCTCGGTCTCCCGTGGCGATAGCGCATCGAACGGGTTGCCGTGGCCGTCGATGCTGTGGAGGGCGAGGTTCTGCGCCACCGCACTGGCCAGGTAGCGGCGCCCGAGATGCACCTCGCGCACCGCATTCACGAGCTCGGCGGCATCGCCCCCCTTGCCCACGTAGCCCGAGGCGCCGGCTTCCAGCAGGCGCCGTGGCATCGGCCCATCCTCCAGCACGGACACGATCACGACGCGGGTGGTCCGCCTGCCGCCGGTAATGCGCTCGGTCACTTCCAACCCGCTGATGCCGGGAAGGTTCAAGTCGCACAGCACCACGTCCGGCGCCAGTGCGCGGATCAACGGCAGTGCCTGCTCTCCGGTGTCGGCCTCGCCGACCACCTCGATATCGTCGGTCGACGACAGGATCATGGACATGCCGGCACGCACGAGCGCGTGGTCGTCCACGATGAAGACGCGAATGGTCATCCCTTTCCCCTTGGCGCCGTCCTGGCGCGGGCTGCAGGCTAAACGCCGGGGACCGGCGACGCAACCCGATGGATTCCGTCAGTGCCTCGACCGCACTTCATCGGTAGCGAACGCGGCGCGCCGCATACTCCGGCGATGGCTACCCTCAACCAGTTGCAAATGCGACTCGACATGCTGGAAAACCGCGTGCCCGGGATGGCACGCCGGTCGGTCGGCCACGACGCGTTCTGGTCCGCGTTCGAGCTCTACACCGACAACATCCTCATCGACGCCGCTGGCCACCGCGACTACGTGCGCAGCCGGCTGGATGCGATGAGGACGGTCGCGTCGACACACCTCGTAGCAGGCGCGTCCGCCCTGCAATGCATCGAGGCCGAGGTGCCGGATGTGCTGGAAGCGTTGACCCGGTGAACCGCAGGCGCGCCGCGCGAGCGGCGGGATGGCGGAGAGAGTGGGATTCGAACCCACGGAAGGTTTGACCCTTCGCCGGTTTTCAAGACCGGTGCCTTAAACCGCTCGGCCATCTCTCCGAAGCACTGTGTTCCGCCCGACCGCTGCCTTCAACCCGCGGCGTGATGCGCGTGGGATCTCATTTTGACACGGCGACCGTCGGCGCGGCACGGATTGGCGCGGGCATGGCGGCCTGCACGTAGGCATGCTGCTCGTGCTCGTGCTCGTTGCACGGCCCGCCCTTGATATCGCGGCACGACAGGCGCGCGGTTTCGACCAGACTTGGCACGCGCTCGGCCAGGAAGTCGATGAACACGCGCACCGCCGGGAGCATGCCGCGGCGTGAAGCGAACACGGCATGGAAGATGCCCTGCGGCAGGCGCCATTGCGGCAGCACCACCTCCAGCTCGCCGGCGCGCACGGCGTCGGAGCACACGGTTTCCGGCAGCAGCGTGATGCCCACGCCCTGTTTGGCGAGTGCCATCAGCATCGGGAAGTCGAAGCCCATCACGCGCGGCTTCAGGTCCACGCGTCGCACCTCGCCGTCCGGGCCGTGCAACTCCCAGCGCTGGCGCGCATCGTCCTCGCTCATGCTGAGCGTGACGTGGTCTTCCAGGTCGTCCGGGCCCGTTGGCCGGCCCTGCTTGCGCAGGTAGTCGGGGCTGGCGACCAGCAGTTCCTGCACCTGGCCGAAACTGCGCATGACCAGGCTGCCGTCATCGTCCAGCTTGGCGCGCACGCGCAACGCCACGTCGATGCCTTCGTTGATGATGTCGACGCGGCGGTTGCTGACCTGCAACTGCACGCGCACCTGCGGGTAGCGCGCGAGGAACTCCGGCAGCAACTGCGGCATCTGCTGTTGTGCCATGCCCACCGGCACGCTGACGCGGATCACGCCGCGCGGCTCGGCACTCAGCCGGTCGACCACCTCGCGCGCGGCCTGTGCCTCGGCCAGCATCGACTGCGCATGCCGGTACACGCTGTTGCCGACTTCGGTCACCGCGAAGCGGCGCGTGGACCGTTGCAGCAGGCGCACGCCCAGGTCGGTTTCCAGCTGGCTGATGCGACGGCTCAGGCGCGATTTGGGGATACCCAGCGCGCGCTCGGCGGCCGCGAAACCGGAGTGCTCGACCACCATGGCGAAGTAGTAGAGGTCGTTGAGGTCGTGCATGGCTAAGTTCCACTATCAGAACAGTGGATCGCATTTGAACAGGTTTATCCCACTGAGGCAACGGCCCAGATTGGATGGCACCGGCGGCGCGACCGCCACCTGACGGACCCCAGCCATGCACCTCCTCCATATCGACTCCAGCGCCCTGGGCGCGGCCTCCGTGACCCGTGAACTCTCGGCCGCGATCGTCGGCCGCTGGCGCGAGGCCCTGCCGGACCTGCGTGTCAGCTACCGCGACCTGGACCTCGACCCGGTTCCCCACCTCACGGGCCGCGGCCTGTCAGGGGCAGACGCGGACGAGGTCGCGGCGGCTTCGCGCGCGCTCGATGAATTTCTGGCCGCCGACGTCGTGGTGATCGGGGCGCCGATGTACAACTTTTCCGTGCCTTCGACACTCAAGGCCTGGATCGACCGCATTGCGGTGGCGGGCAAGACATTCCGCTATACCGCCGATGGCCCACAGGGGCTGGCGGGCGGCAAGCAGGTGATCATCGCCAGTGGCCGCGGCGGACTGCACAGCGGCGCGCCGAGCGACTTCCAGGAACCGTACCTGCGTCAGGTCTTCGGGTTCCTGGGCATCGACGACATCACGTTCGTACGCGCCGAGGGCGTGGCCTACTCGCCGGCGCATCGCGCGCAGGCATTGGCGGCGGCGCATGCGTCGATCCCGGTGCCGGTGCGCAAGGCAGCGTGACACCGGCAGGAGGCCCCGCGGCAGGAGCGACGTCCGTTGCGACCTCCGCGCCAGGCGGGAATCCTCGCACCCCGCGACTCACGTCGCCCCTGCAGAGGATGGACGGGCGTATCAGCCGACCCGCTCAACCC
Organism: uncultured Lysobacterales bacterium; assembly: GCA_946886865.1. Next base: position 27,471 of record CAMPJI010000019.1, read on the forward strand.
CGCCCATGTAGGGCCGCAGCGCGTCCGGCACGGTGATCGAGCCGTCGGCGTTCTGGTAGTTCTCCATCACCGCGATCAGCGCGCGGCCCACCGCGACGCCCGAGCCGTTGAGCGTGTGCACCAGCTCGGGCTTGCCGGTCTCCGGGTTGCGCCAGCGCGCCTGCATGCGGCGGGCCTGGAAGGTCTCGCAGTTCGAGCACGACGAGATCTCCCGGAACGTGTCCTGCGACGGCAGCCACACTTCCAGGTCATAGGTGCGGGCCGCCGAGAACCCCATGTCGCCGGTGCACAGCAGCACGCGGCGGTAAGGCAGCCCGAGCTTTTCCAGCACGACTTCGGCGCAGCGGGTCATGCGCTCGTGCTCATCAGCGCTTTCACCCGGCCGCGCCACCGACACCAGCTCGACCTTCTCGAACTGGTGCTGGCGGATCATGCCGCGGGTGTCGCGGCCGTGGCTGCCGGCCTCGGCGCGGAAGCACATCGAATGCGCGGTCATGCGCAGCGGCAGCGCCGCGTCCTCGACGATGGTGTCGCGGACGATGTTGGTCAGCGGCACTTCGCTGGTGGGGATCAGGTAGCGCCGGCTCTCGCCCAGCTCTGTGGCGAACAGGTCGTCCTCGAACTTCGGCAGCTGGCCGGTGCCCTGCATGCTGTCGGCGTTGACGATGACGGGGACATTGGTTTCCTCGTAACCGTGCTCGCCGGTGTGCAGGTCGAGCATGAACTGCGCCAGCGCGCGGTGCAGCCGGGCGATGCCGCCGCGCAGCACGGTGAAGCGCGCGCCGCTGAGCTTGGCGGCGGTGTCGCCATCGAGCATGCCGTCGCGCGCGCCCAGCTCCACGTGGTCCTTGATCGGGAAATCGAACGTGCGCGGCGTGCCCCAGCGGTGCTGCTCGACGTTGTCGCTCTCATCCTTGCCATGCGGCACGTCGGCCTGCGGCAGGTTGGGCAGGCCCAGCGCGATGGCGTCGAGCTCGGCCCTGATCGCCTCCAAGCGCCCTTCGCTGGCCTTGAGCTCGTCACCCAGACCGGCGACTTCGGCCAGCAGCGGCGCCACGTCCTCACCCTTGGCCTTGGCCTGCCCGATGGCCTTGGAGCGCGCATTGCGGGTCGCCTGCAGCTCCTGCGTGCGCACCTGGATCTGCTTGCGCTCGACCTCCAGCGACTCCAGTTGCGCCGGGTCCAGGTCGAAGCCGCGCGACTGCTTCAGGCGTGCAGCGAGTTCGGCGGGGTTCTGGCGCAGCAGGGTGGGATCGAGCATGTCGGGGCCGGTGTCGCGTGATCGGGCCGGCGATTATCGCCCGCGGGCGCCCGCTTTGCCGACCCGTGCCAGAATGCCGGCCCCGTCGTCCGCCCAGGTGTCCGATGCCCCGACCCTCCTCCGATACGCCACGCCGCTCGTCCGCACTGGCCGCCTGGACGCCCGGACGCCGGGCCTGGGTGTGGGTGGTGGGCGCGTTCGCGGCCGGACTTCTGCTGTTCCTGCTGGTCCGTCCGGGCAACGAGGGCTCGCGGCCCGACGATGCGACACGGCCAACGGCCTCCAGCCCCGACTATGCGCCGCTGCCTGCACCCTTGCCGGCCGGCGAGTCGGAGGCCAGCGGCATGGACGATGAGCGTCGCCGCCCGCCGGAACCGGACGAGCGTCCGCAGTTGGTCGAAACCGCGCCGCCACCGCCGCCGGAACCGCCGCCGGCGCCCGTCGCGCCCACGACGCCCGCCGGCGTGCCGCTGGCATCGGGCACGCGCCCGGAACCCTTGGAGGGGCGCATGCCCCCGCCGTCCTATCCCGCCCAGGCGCTACGCCGCGGCGAGAGTGGCACGGTGGTGGTGCGCGCCGAGGTCGGTCCCGACGGCGTGCCCACGTCCGTGACCGTGGCCCGCAGCAGCGGTTCGCGCACCCTGGACCGTGCCGCGGTCGACGCGGTCAACCGCTGGCAGTTTCGCCCGGCGCAGCTCGAAGGCCGCCCCACGGTGGGCAGCGTGCTGGTGCCGATCGAATTCAAGCCGCAGCGCTAGGGGGACCTTCGGGAATGAGCTCTGGTGCGCACCAGTTCGAGCGATGGGAACGGCTCCGCGGCAAGGGCATGCTTCGCTTCGTTGTCGTGCAGGGCGCCCTCGCGTGGGGGCTCTCGACCGCGGCGATCTTCAGCCTGCTGATGTGGCGGTTCTCGGACATGGACATCTCCCGGGTGGTGACCCTTTCGATGGTGGCCTTTCCTCTCGGCGGACTGCTCTGGGGCGCTGCCATGTGGTGGATCGTCGAGTGGCGGTACCGCACGCATGACCCCGCCCGCGAACCTGACTGATCCGGATGGAGCGTTGCATGGCGCCACCGGCCCGCAACGCACGAATACCCGTGACCGCCACGCCGCCTCCTGCACTGCAACGAAAGCGGCCGGGCCGCGATGGCGAGGCTGTCGCATCGACGCGGGACATCCCCGTCGACTTCAGGCCGCCGGACTGGCCTCTGTCAGGCCGAACCCGGCACCAGCGGCAAGATCGACGAAGCCGGGAAACGACGTCGCCACGTTCGCCACGTCATTGATCGCGACCGGCGCATCGGCGAGCTGAGCCGCGACGGCGAAGCTCATCGCGATGCGGTGGTCGCCGCGGCTGTCGATGTGACCTCCCCGCAGGCGGCCGCCTTCGATCGCGGCGCCGTCGGGCGCCTCGTCCACCGACACACCGAGCGCCCGCAGGCCGTGTGCCATGGCGGCGATGCGGTCGGATTCCTTCACGCGCAGTTCCGCCGCGCCCCGCACCACGGTGCGTCCCCGCGCGGCCGCGGCGGCCACGAACAGCGCCGGGAACTCGTCGATCATGTCCGGCACCCACGCCTCCGGGACCTCGATCCCGTGGAGCGGTGCGTGGCGCACGAGCAGGTCGGCGACCGGCTCGCCGCCTGACGTACGCGGGTCGTGCTGGGTGATGTCGGCACCCATCGCACGCAGCACGTGCAGCAGGCCGATGCGGCGGGGATTCATTCCCACCGCCCGCAGGCGAAGCTCGGACCCGGGTACCACCGTCGCCGCAACGATGAAGAATGCCGCCGACGAAAAATCCGCGGGCACATGCACCTCGGTGGCGCGCAGGCGGTGTCCACCGTCGAGCGACGCATGGCCCGGCTCGAAGCGGACCGGCCAACCGAAGGCCGCCAGCATGCGCTCGGTGTAGTCGCGCGTCGGGTGCGGCTCGCGCACGGTCGTCCTGCCGCGCGCATACAGGCCCGCGAGCAGCAGTGCGGATTTGACCTGCGCACTGGCGACGGGGAGCGCGTAGTCGATCCCCTGCAACACTTGTCCGCCATGTACCTGAAGGGGTGGGCGACCGCCATCGCTGGCCTCGATCCGTGCACCCATGCGCTGCAGCGGCTCGATCACGCGCGCCATCGGACGCGCCGACAGCGACGCATCGCCGGCCAGTACGCTGTCGAATTCCTGTCCGGCCAGCACGCCTGCCAGCAGGCGCATCCCGGTACCGGCATTGCCACAGTCGATCGTTCCGGCACCGTGCAGGCCGTGCAGGCCGACGCCGTGCACGATGCGCTCGGCACCGGCCGGCGCCTCGATCCGCACGCCCATGCGCTCGAAGGCGCGTGCCGTAGCACGCGTGTCCTCGCCCTCCAGGAAGCCATGGACGCGCGTGGTGCCCTCGGCCAGCGCGCCCAGCATGACCGCGCGATGCGAGACCGACTTGTCACCGGGGACGCAGACTTCGCCTCGGAGCGGACCGCCCCGCATGGCCCGCCAGGCATGCGGGTCGGCCGCGCTCACGGCACCGCCCTGAGCGGCGTCGAACGCCCGCACGACGCGTTGGGCGCGCCCCGCTCACCCATGGCGCTGCTGGAAGTCGCGCATGAACGCGGCCAGTGCCTCCACGCCCGCTTCCGGCATCGCGTTGTAGATCGATGCGCGCATGCCGCCCAGCGCGCGATGGCCCTTGAGCGAGATCAACCCGGCGTCCTTCGCCTCGGCCAGAAACGCCTTGTCGAGCGCCTCGTCGCGCAGGAAGAACGGCACATTCATCCGCGAGCGCACCGCCGCCGCGACCTCGTTGCGGTAGAAGCCCCCGGACGCGTCGATCGTGCGGTACAGCAGCGCGGACTTGCGGGCGTTGCGCGCGGCGAATGCCTCCACGCCGCCCTCGGCCAGCATCCACTTGAACACCAGTCCCGCCAGGTACCAGTTCCAGGTCGGCGGCGTATTGAGCATCGACTCGCCCTTGACGTGGCTCCGGTAGTCGAAGATGTCCGCGCGCGGCTGGCCGGCGCGCTCCAGCAGGTCGCGGCGGACGATCACCACGCTCACGCCCACCGGGCCCAGGTTCTTCTGCGCACCGGCGTAGATGACGCCGAAGCGAGAGACGTCCAGCGGCTCGGACACGATGGACGAACTGAAATCCGCGAACAGCGGCACATCGCCCACGTCAGGGATGTCGCGGAACTCGACACCGTGGATGGTCTCGTTGGCGGTGACGTGCACGTAGGCGGCGCCCGGCGTCAGCTGCCAGTCGGCGCGCGGCGGGATGTCGCGGAAGCCGCCGGCTTCTCCGCTGGCGGCGATGTGGGCCTGCACGTAGGGCTTCACCTGCTTGAGCGCGGTCTTGCCCCAGTGGCCGGTCACCACGTGGTCGGCAACCTGCCCCGGCCCGGCGAAGTTGAGCGCCAGCAGCGCCTGCTGCGTCGTCGCACCGCCCTGCAGGAACAGGACCGCATAGTCTTCAGGGATCGACATCAGCGTCCGCAGGTCCGCCTCGGCTTCCGCCGCGACCTGCATGAACTCGGGGCCGCGGTGGCTGAGCTCGACGATCGACGCACCGACGCCGTGCCAGTCGAGCATTTCGGCCTGCGCCTGTTCCAGCACGGCCTGCGGGAGGGTGGCGGGACCGGCACTGAAGTTGAAGGCGCGCGACATGGAACGCTCCGGCAGGATTGGGGTCCCAGAGTATGCCGCAGCGCAGCACACCTGCCACCGGGCTGGAAGGAAGTCCGGGGCACGTGGCTTCGCCGCGCACGCCGGCCCGTGCATCCTTTTCACCGGCCCGCCCGTCTAATGCAGGACGCCCGCCGCTACTGCCCATTGCAACCCGGGAGACGCCCATGTCCTTGCGTGATGCCCTACGCATCCCCGCCTCCGAAATCACCGACGAGGCCGTTTACCGCGACCGGCGGCGATTGCTGGCGGCCATGGCGGCCGCGCCGGCGCTCGGCCTGGCCGGGTGCGCCGAGTCCGCCCCGCCCCCGCCCGCCTCCAATGTCCGCATCAGCCCCGAGCAGGCGCGCGCGGGCTTCGTGACCGACGAGGTCAAGACGAGCTTCCAGGACGCCACCACCTACAACAACTTCTACGAGTTCGGCACCGGCAAGTCCGACCCGTCCCGGGCTGCCAAGACGCTGCAGACCTCGCCGTGGTCGGTGGCGGTCGGCGGGGAATGCGGGAAGCCCGGCACCGTGTCGCTGGGTGACCTCGTGAAGGGCCTGGCGCCCACCGAACGGATCTACCGCCTACGCTGCGTGGAAGGCTGGTCGATGGTGATCCCGTGGCTGGGCGTGCCGCTGGCGGATGTCCTCAAGCGGTTCGCGCCCACCTCCAAGGCCAAGTTCGTGGCGTTCACCACGTTGGCCGACCGCGCGCAGATGCCGGGGCTCGCCTACCGCTCGATCAACTGGCCCTACCGCGAGGGCCTGCGCATCGACGAGGCGATGCACCCGCTGGCGTTCCTGGCCACCGGGCTGTATGGCAAGCCGTTGCCGCAGCAGAACGGTGCGCCACTGCGCCTGGTCGTGCCGTGGAAGTACGGCTTCAAGAGCATCAAGTCGATCGTCGCGATCGACTTCGTCGAAAAGCGCCCGCGCACCGCCTGGAACGACCTGCAACCGAGCGAGTACGGCTTCTTCGCCAACGTGAACCCAGACGTCGACCATCCGCGCTGGAGCCAGAAAACCGAGCGGCGCATCGCCGGGACCGGCAGCAAGCTGTTCGCCGACCGCATCCCCACGCGCCTGTTCAACGGCTACGCCGAGCAGGTGGCAGGCCTGTACGCAGGCATGGACCTGCGCCGGTGGTACTGATGCGGGCGGTGCGCTGATGGCGGGGCCCAAGCGGACGACGTCGGGGGCGATGCTGGCGGCCAAGGCGGTGGTGCATGCGCTGGCCCTGACCCCCGCGGCACTCCTCGCCTGGCAGATCCGGCAGGAATGGCTGACCGGCAGCGGCGGGCTCGGCGCCGATCCGGTTGCGGAAATCGAGCATCGGCTGGGCACGTGGGCGCTGCGGCTGCTGTTGATCACGCTGGCGGTCACGCCCCTGCGGCAGTGGACAGGCCAGCCGCAGCTGCTGCGCTTCCGACGGATGCTGGGGCTGTACGCCTTCTTCTACGCGACGCTGCACTTCGCCGCCTATCTCGTGCTCGACCTGCGCGGCTACTGGGCGCTGGTGTTCGAGGAGATCGTGAAACGGCCTTACATCACCGTCGGCTTCGCCGCCTGGCTGCTGCTGGTACCGCTGGCACTGACGTCCACGCAGGCCGCCATTCGCAAGCTGGGCCGGCGCTGGGGACAGCTGCACAAGCTGGTGTACGTCATTGCGGTGCTGGCCGTGCTGCATTTCTGGTGGATCGTGAAGTCCGACATCCGCGAGCCCCTGCTGTATGCCGCGATCCTTGCGGTGCTGCTGGGTTGGCGTGCCCTGCGTGCGTGGCAACGGCGGCGCACGGCGTCGGGATCGCCGGCGGCGACCAGCGCTCAGCGGGTGCCGTAGAGCAGCAGCAGGCTCAGGGCACCCGACAGCAGCAGCGCAGCCAGCAGCAGCCAAGGCAGCCGGCGGGCGGAATCACGCACGCGTTCGGGGGCTGCGGCCTGGGCCTGCAGGGGCATGTCGTCCGCCATGTCCTCCGACGGCCCGGCCCGTGCCGGCGCGCGCGGCGCCTCGATCACGAAGCGGCAGCCGTCGATCGTCAGCTGGTCCCCGGCCCGCAGCATGGCATGACGCACGGCGTGGCCGTTGACCTGGCTGCCCTGTTCCGAGCCCAGGTCACGCAGCACCGCCCCCCCCTCGCACGGCACCAGGCGCGCATGCCGTTCGGCCAGGGCCGGTTCGTCGATGCGCACCTCGCAGTCGCGCGCACGGCCAATGGTGACCGCCTCATCGATCGGGTGGCAGCGGCCGTGCAAAGGCCCGCCCACGCCACGAAGCGCGAGCCGGGTGTCACCCGCGGCGGCCTCGTCACGGTCGGGTGCGGGCTCGGGCGGTGCGCCGACCAGCACCAGTTCGATGCCTTCGACGAACACCGCGTCGCCCGGACGCAGCATGGCCATGCGCCGGACCGGACGGCCGTTGACGTGGACGCCGCGCACGCCTTCGGCGAGCTGCATCCAGATGCCACGCCGGTCGATGCAGAACTGCGCCAGCATCGGATGGCCGATGCCGACCAGCGACACATCGCCGCGGCTGTCGCGACCCACGGCATGCACGCCCGGTGTCAGCACCAGGTCGGAGAGGTCACGGTCGGGGCGTCGCAGTCGGAGGTCGTTCACGCCGGCGCAATCTAGCACGGGGTCGCGTCCTTGCAGCCGCGATGCGGGCTTGGAGCACCGCGCCCGCGGCCGCACAATGGCCGCCCCACTTCCGCGGACCGCCCCATGTCCAGCATCGACATCCGCCATGCCCACTCACTGCCTCCCGCACA
>CAMPJI010000020.1 GCA_946886865.1 uncultured Lysobacterales bacterium
AGAGGAGCGGCAGCGCTACATCGAGTACATCGACGAGGAATACAACGCCGACCGGTTGACCCAGATCCTCACGGACGTGGCCGACATCATCGGCGCCAACATCCTCAACATCGCGCGCCAGGACTACGACCCGCAGGGCGCGTCGGTGACGATCCTCATCTCCGAGGAGCCGGTGGTCGACAAGCGCGACGCCAAGGGCGTGATCTCCGACGCCGTGGTCGCGCACATGGACAAGTCGCACATCACGGTGCACACCTATCCGGAGACGCACCCGGACAACGGCATCGCGACCTTCCGCGCCGACATCGACGTGGCCACCTGCGGCGTGATCTCGCCGCTGAAGGCGCTCAACTACCTGATCGAGAGTCTCGAGTCCGACATCGTGGTGATGGACTACCGGGTGCGCGGCTTCACCCGCGACGTGAAGGGCAAGAAGCACTACATCGACCACAAGATCAACTCGATCCAGGACTACCTGGCCAAGAACATCAAGTCCCGTTACGAGATGCTCGACGTCAACGTCTACCAGGAAAACATCTACCACACGAAGATGCACCTGAAGGACTTCGACCTGGACCGGTACCTGTTCGAGGAAAAGGCGCGCAACCTGTCGTTCAAGGAGCGCATGAAGATCGAAGCGCGGCTCAAGCGCGAGATCGAGGAGCTGTACCACGGGCGCAACCTGGCGGATTGACCGCCGGTTCTGCCGATGTGCAGTCGCAGAAAAGGCCGGCATTGCCGGCCTTTTTCATGTCGTGGGTTCGAGCTCATGTCGCGGGTCCGAGCCCCCCAGGCGCTCACGCGTCTTTGTAGGATCGGCTTCAGCCCCGAACCGGTCCCTGCAGGAGCGACATGAGTCGCGATGCGCGCTCGACCGGCGTTGCGCGGTCGCGACTCACGTCGCTCCTACAGTAAGGCGTGGATTGCGGGGGAAGGCATCGCGGCTGAAACCGCTCCTGCAGATTCCTGCAGCGCATCGCGTCAGATCCTGTACGCCACCGACTTCATCAGCTTCGATGCCGCGGCCATCAACGTCGGCACCGGCATCGGCAGGAGGCGCGCGCCGGCCTGTTCGGCGGCATCGGCGTGGCGCGCCTCGTCGGCTTTCATCACCTGCAGGATGGCGCGGCTGCGCGCATCGGCCGGCGGCAGTGACTGCAGGTGCTCGTCGATATGGGCTTCAACCTGGCGCTCGGTCTCGACCACGAAGCCCAGGTTCCAGCCGTCGCCGCGCAGGCCGGCGAGCGCGCCGATCGCATAGCTGCCGGCGTACCACACCGGGTTGAGCAGGCTGGGCCGGCTGTCGAGTTCGTGCAGGCGGTCCGCGCACCAGGCCAGGTGGTCGGTTTCCTCCTGCGCGGCGGCCAGCAGGTGCTCGCGCGTCGCGCCGTCACGCGCCACCGCGGCCTGGCCGCAGTACAGCGCCTGCGCGCAGACCTCGCCGACGTGGTTGATGCGCATCAACCCGGCGGCATGCCGGCGCTCGGCGTCATCCAGCACGATGTCGGCCTCGTCGCGGGCCGGGTTGGGGCGCTCGGATACGGGCGCGCCGGCGACAGTGTCCATCGCGCGCTGCAGGTCGGACAGCAGGCGGTCGAGCGGGGAAAGCGAGCGTGTGTTCATGGCGTGCAAGTGTAGGCGCGCGACCTTACGCCGGCGTGGAGGCGACCAGCCGCGACGCGAGGAACTCCAGGGGATGCTGCACGGGCGCGTCGACCGCGCCCGCCAGATGCAACCGGCAGCCGATGTTGGCGCTGAGCAGCCGCGTCGCACCGCTGCCCTCGAACTGACGTACAAGCGGCGTGCGGTGTTCGGCGGCGCGGTCGCGGTCCAGCAGCATGTTCAATCCGGACGCGCCGCAGCACCCGGTGCCGGCGTCGAGTTCGACCACCTCCAGCCCCGGCACGCGGTCCAGCAGGCGGCGCAGTGCAGCGACGGAGCGCACCACATTGCGCTGCGTGCAGGGCAGGTGCAGCGCGACCCGCACCGGGGTGGGCTGGAACGTCAGCGCAGGCGCGCGGCTGTCGAGCCACTGGATCGCGTCGATGGCCCCGGCCTCGCCCGCCAGCGCATTCGAAACGGACGCGTGGCACCCACTGGCCAAGGTCAGCACGGTGCCCTGGCCGGCGAAGGCCCGCCGGTTGTGCGCCGCCAGCGCGTCGGCTTGCCCGCGGTTGCCGCCGTGCGCGTGCAGCGCACCGCAGCAGGTCTGTCCGGTCGGCGCATGCACCTGGGTTCCGGTGGCCGCGCACAGGGCGGCGACGGCGTCGCGCAGCCCGCGCTCGTAGGGCCGGGCCACGCAGCCGCTGAAAATCGCCACTGACGGTCGCGGATCGGGCGGCATCGGCACCCTGGCCGGCACCGGGATCGGCGGCTCGCTGTCAACCGGCGGCGGTGGGGGCAGGCCGCGGCGCCACGTCGGGGGCACCCACCGGGACATCGACAGCAGCGTCGAGAGCAGTCGCGGGCGCGCGGCAAGGCCCTCGATGAGTCGCTGGAACAGGCGCGGCGCGCGACGGCCGCGCTGGCGTGCGCGGGCCTCCACCAGCAGCGCGCCGTACTCCACCCCGGCCGGGCATACCGATTCGCAGGTCCGGCAGCCCAGGCAGTGATCGAGGTGGGCCTCGCCGGCGGGTGTAGGCGCGACGGTGCCCTGCGCGATGTGCCGCACCCATGCAATGCGGCCGCGGGGCGACTCGGCTTCCAGCCGGTCCACGGCATAGGTGGGGCAGCTGGGCAGGCACAGCCCGCACTGGACGCAGCGGTCCGCCAGCGCCAGCAGCGGGTCGGCAGGGGGCCGCGAAAGGCCCGCACCGGCGGGGCGCGCTGCAGGGTGCGGGGTGGCGGACATGGCCGGCGATGCTACACCGGGCGGCGGCGGCCGGATCCGCGGCGGAGGGGGTGGGTTGCGGCCGGGCAGGCGGGCCGGTATCATTCCGCCTCTTTCGTCCCCCGCTTCAACAACGCGAGGCAAAGTTCCGCCGGCGCAACGCCGCGCGCAACCCGCCCGACCAGGTAACCGCATACCGTCATGAAGACTTTCACCGCCAAGAACGAGACCGTCCAGCGTGACTGGTACGTGGTCGATGCCGAAGGCAAGACCCTCGGCCGCCTCTGCGCCGAGCTCGCCCGCCGCCTGCGTGGCAAGCACAAGCCCGTCTACACCCCGCACGTCGACACCGGCGATTACATCGTCGTGATCAACGCCGAGAAGATCGTGGTCACGGGCAAGAAGCTGACCGACAAGAAGTACCACCGTTTCACGGGGTACATCGGCAACCTCAAGACCGAGACCCTGGGCCAGGCGCTGGAGCGCCACCCCGAGCGCGTCATCGAGACCGGCGTGAAGGGCATGCTGCCCAAGAATCCGCTCGGCCGCGCGATGTACCGCAAGCTCAAGGTCTACAAGGGCTCCGAGCATCCGCATTCCGCCCAGCAGCCGCAGCCGCTGGACTTCTAAGGTACCGATCATGGCAATCCAGCAGAATTACGGCACCGGCCGCCGCAAGTCCTCCACCGCCCGCGTGTACCTGCGCAAGGGCGACGGGAAGATCACCGTCAACCAGCGTCCGATCGATGAGTTCTTCGGTCGCGAGACCGCGCGCATGATCGTGCGCCAGCCGCTCGAGCTGACCCAGTCGACCGACAAGTTCGACGTCAACGTCACCGTCGCCGGCGGCGGCACCACCGGCCAGGCCGGTGCGATCCGCCTGGGCATCGCCCGCGCGCTGGTGGAATACGACGAGTCGCTGAAGTCCGAGCTGCGCAAGGCCGGCTTCATGACCCGCGACGCCCGCGAGGTCGAGCGCAAGAAGGTCGGCCTGCACAAGGCACGCCGCGCCACCCAGTTCTCCAAGCGCTAATCGCGCCTGGGGCGCTCTTGAACGGCGTCCGCCCCAGAGGGTGCGGATGCCGGGTAGAGGCGCTAAAATCAGCTCCATAGCCCCGTCGCCAAGCGGTAAGGCACCTGACTCTGACTCAGGCATTCGGAGGTTCGAATCCTTCCGGGGCTGCCAGATCCAAACGAGAAACCCGCCCACGTGGCGGGTTTTTTGTTGCCCCGCCTTGGGTGGTTGTTCCCCAGGATGCGCGCCGCGAGCATGGCCGCGCCTCGCTGCCGCCTCGTGGTGCGGTCGCGGCGCCCACGGGCAACGGTTACACTTGAAACCATCGCGCCACGCGCAGTCACATCGAGGTCCCCCATGAAGCTCGGCTCACTCAAGGAAGGCGGCCGCGACGGCACCCTGATCGTCGTCTCCCGCGACCTGTCCCGCGCCGTCCGCGCCACCGGTATCGCCGACACGCTGCAGCGCGCGCTGGAGGACTGGTCCAGCACCGCGCCCCGCCTGAACACCCTGTCCGAAGCGCTCAACGCCGGTACGGCGGAGGGCGCGTTCGATGTCGACATGGCCCAGCTGGCCTCGCCGCTGCCGCGCGCCTACGAGTTCGTCGACGGCAGCGCCTACCTGCCGCACGTGGAGCGCGTGCGACGCGCCCGCGGCGCCGAGGTGCCGGAAAGCTTCTACACCGACCCGCTGATGTACCAGGCCGTCAGTGCCGGCTTCTACGGCGCGCGCGATCCGGTGCGCGTGCCCAGCGAGGAATACGGCATCGACCTGGAAGCCGAGCTCGTGGTCGTGACCGACGATGTGCCGATGGCGGTGAGCGCCGAGCAGGCCGCCGGCCACATCCAGCTGGTCGGTCTGGTCAACGACGTCAGCCTGCGTAACCTGATCCCGGGGGAGCTCGCCAAGGGGTTCGGCTTCCTGCAGTCCAAGCCGCGCTCGGCGTTGAGCCCGGTGTTCGTGACGCCCGACGAACTCGGCGATGCATGGAAGGGCAGCAAGCTGCACCGGCCGCTGCTCACCCACATCAACGGCGAGTGGTTCGGCGCACCGGAGGCGGGCGTGGACATGCAGTTCGACTTCGGCCAGTTGGTCGCCCACGCCGCCAAGACCCGCCCGTTGTCGGCCGGCACGATCGTCGGCTCCGGCACCGTCGCCAACCAGGACACCTCTCTGGGCGCCTCGTGCTTCGCCGAGCGCCGCACGGTGGAAACGCTGGAGCATGGCAAGCCGAGCACGCCGTTCATGAAGTTCGGGGACACCGTGCGTATCGAAATGCTGGACGAGGCGGGCGCCTCGATCTTCGGCGCGATAGAGCAGCGCATCGAACGCGCCGAAGGCTGACCGACGGGCTGCGGGCGCCGGCGGATGGTCCGCTTCGGGCCGCCGGCGCCGTTTATCTTGGACGGCCGCGTAGAGCGGGCCTGGGGACTGGGGACCGAGACGTGGGCGATCAACTGCAGCTGTATTCGTACTGGCGTTCAAGCGCGGCCTACCGCGTGCGCATCGGCCTGAACCTCAAGGGCCTGCCGTACGACACCATTCCGGTGCACCTGGTGCGCGACGGCGGCCAGCAGCACACGCCGGCATTCCGTGAGGCCAACCCGCAGGGGCTGGTGCCGGTGCTCAAGCACGGCAGCCGGGTGATGCGGCAGTCGCTGGCGATCCTGGAGTACCTCGACGAAACCTGGCCGTCCCCGGCGCTGCTGCCGCCGCTGAGCCGCGACCGCGAGCGCGTGCGCTCGCTGGCGCTGGCCATCGCCTGCGACATCCACCCACTCAACAACCTGCGGGTGTTGCAGTACTTCGAGAACACCTGGCACGTGCCCCAGCCCGAGCGCGAGGACTGGGTCAAGCACTGGGTCGCCGAAGGCTTCGCGGCCATCGAGGCCCTGCTGGCCGACCACCCGTCGACGGGACGCTTCTGCGAGGGCGACATGCCGTCGATCGCCGACTGCTGCCTGGTGCCGCAGGTCTACAACGCCCGCCGCTTCGGCGTGTCGATGGAGGCCTACCCGACCATCGCGCGCGTCGAGGCCGAGTGCCTGGCGATGGACGCGTTCGATGCGGCGCGACCCGAACGGCAGCCCGACGCACCGTAGTCGCGTCGGACCCCCGGTCCGCTCGCGCCAACGCCGGTGCGGCAAAGAAAAAGGGCCGCGATGCGGCCCTTTCGCGTACCGGACGTCTTGCCCGTTACGGCTCGGACTGGAACACGTCCGCATACGGGTCGTGCTCCCCGGTGCCGCCTTCCGACAGCCGGAACTTCAACGCCAGGCCATCGCGCGAGTCGGCCGCCTTGAGCGCCTCCTCCATTTCGATCCGGCCTTCCTTGTAGAGCCGGAACAGGCACTGGTCGAAGGTTTCCATGCCTTCCTCCAGTGACTCCTCCATCGCCTGCTTGATCTCGTGCACCTGGCCGCGGCGCATCAGGTCGCGGATGTGCGGCGTGTTGATCAGGACCTCGGCCGCGGGGATGCGGCGCCCGTCCGTGCCGACCACCAGGCGCTGGCTGACCACCGCCTTGAGGTTGAGCGCCAGGTTCATCAGCACGTTCTTGTGCGCGTTCTCGTTGAAGAAGTTGAGGATGCGCTCCAGCGTCTGATCGGCGTTGTTGGAGTGCAGCGTGGCCAGGCACAGGTGGCCGGTCTCGGCGAAGGCGATCGCCGCCTCCATCGTGGTGGCATCCAGGATCTCGCCGATCAGGATGACATCCGGCGCCTCGCGCATCGCGTTCTTCAGCGCGTTGTGGAAGGCGTGGGTGTCGAGCCCGACCTCGCGCTGGTTGACGATCGACTTCTTGTGCTTGTGCAGGTACTCGATCGGGTCCTCGATGGTGAGGATGTGCCCGGGAATGCTGCTGTTGCGATGGTCGATCATCGACGCCAGCGTGGTCGACTTGCCCGAGCCGGTGGAACCGACGATCAGCACCAGCCCGCGCGGGGCCATGATGATGTCCTTGAGCACCTGCGGCAGCTGCAGCTCCTCGATCGACGGGATCACGCTGCGGATGGCGCGGATCACCATGCCGACCTCGCCACGCTGCTTGAATACGTTGACGCGGAAGCGGCCGGCGCCTTCCAGGGCGAGTGCCATGTTCAGCTCCAGGTCGCGCTCGAACAGCGGCACCTGGCCCTCGTCCATCAGCGAGTAGGCGATCTTCTTGACCATGCCCGGCGGCAGGCCGGTGTTGCCCAGGGGGTACAGCTTGCCCTCGACCTTGATGTACACCGGCGCCCCGGTGGTGAGGAACATGTCCGACGCGTTCTTCTCCGTCATCAGCTTCAGGAAATAGCCGATGTCCATGCACAACCCCCTCATTGACGGCGACGTACCGTTGCCAGCGCGCCGCCGGCCTGCCCAAAATGGCCGCGCGAAAACCCCATCCGACACGGCACCCCTAATGAATCCAAGCTTCGCACACTTTCGTTGGCCGGCGCTTGCGCTGGTGCTCGTTCTGGCGCTCGCGTCCTGCGCCTCGATGCCGCCGCCCACGGCCGAACTGGGCGCGGCCCAGCAAGCGGTCGTACGGGCCGAAGGCGCCGACGCCGACCAGTACGCATCGGCTGAAATCGCCACCGCACGCGAGGCGCTGCTGCGCGCCCAGTCCGCCATGGCCTCCGGGCGCGAGGATGATGCACGGCGGCTGGCGCTGGCCGCCTCGGCCGACGCCGACCTCGCCTACGTGCTGAGCCGTGACGCCGTCGCGCAGGCCGAACTGGCGCAGCGACGCGCCGAAGTCGAGACGCTCCAGCGCCGCCTGCAGGGAGGTGTCCAGTGAATCGCCTGACCCTGACGTGGGCGATCGCGGTGGGTCTTGCCGCCTTGGGCGGCCCGGTGGCCGCGCAGGAGGCCGGTGCCGACCTCACCCAGCGACTCACTGCCCTTGAGGCGAATGCCGAATTCAATGGCATGGCCGCCTACGAGCGCCTGCAGGCGCGACAGGCATTGGACACCCTGGCCGCCGCCGGCGGTCGCGAGCGCGACGGTGCCCGCTACGTGGCCGAGCGCCGCGTGCGCATCGCCGAGGTGGCCGCCAGCACCGCGGCCGCACAGCGCGAGATCGACCGGCTTGATCGCGAACGGGCCGAGCTGCTGATCGAAGCCAGCCGCCAGGACGCCGCCCAGGCCCGTGCCGAGGCCGAGCTGCTGCGCATGGAAGCACGCATCCAGGCCGAAGAGGCCGCGCGCCTGCGCGAGCAGGCGATGTCGAGCGAAGAGGCGATGCAGGACGTCGAGGCGGCGCTGGAAGGCGTGGCCGGGGCCCAGAGCGCCCGGCTGCAGGCCGCGCGCGAACGCGAAGCGGCGCTGGCGCGCGAGGAGGCGGCATTGATGGCCGGGGGCGACCTGCCGCCGTCGAGTCGCGAGGGCGGCGCCGAGGTCTTCACGCTGGCCGGCGACGCGTTCGGCTCGGGCCAGGCCACGCTCACCGCCGGCGCCGCGTCCAGTGTCCGGGCCTTGGCGGCGTACCTGCAGGCCGGGGGCAAAGCGTCCATCCGCGTCGACGGCCACACCGACAGCCAGGGCCAGCCCGAAGCCAATCGCGCGCTGTCGCAGCGCCGCGCGGATGCGGTGCGGCAGGCGCTGGTCGACGCCGGCGTGCCGGCCTCGCGCATCCGTGCGGTCGGCCATGGTGCCGACGAACCCGTCGCCGACAATGGGACGGCCCAGGGCCGGGCCCGGAACCGCCGGGTCGAAGTGCGCGTCTCCGGCGGCTGAACAGGCGATCTCGAATCACGCGCGGTGCGGGTTCATCGCCTGCTTAGCAAGCTGACTGCGGCGCACATCCCGCGGTTGAGCGGGCGTGGCGTCCAGCATGGCGCCCGCCCGTCGGCGATGCGACGGGCTGCGCTTGTCGGCCCGTGGATGCAGGAGTAGCGTCGGATACCCAGGTGGCTTCCAACCGCCTGGCGATGAGTCGAGTCGATGACCCAAGCGCCCCTGCCGCAGGACCTTGCCGACGTGGACCAGCGTCCGGCCGGCCTGTGCAACCCGGCCCCGGCCATCCGCCCGACAGCCCCAGCGATCCCCCCGCAACGCCCTGGCCTCCGGCCGGGGCGTTTGCATTCGTGCTGAAGGAGGCTTTCATGTTCGAAGAACAACCGCAGCCTGAAATCGACGCGCTGATCAAGGCCAACCCCGAATTCAAACAGCTCTACCAACGCCACCAGGTGCTCGACAAGAAGGTGATGGACGCCGAACTGGGCGTGCTGCCGATCGATGACCTCACCCTGGGGCAGATGAAGCGCGAGAAGCTGGCTGCGAAGGACCGCCTGGTCCGGCTGTACGACGCCCAGCACTGAAGCCTGACGTCGCGGCCCGGGCGGGGTACCTCGTCGGCCCTCCCGGATCGCGGCCCCGGAGCCGCCGCGGCTGCCAGCGAGGCAGTCGCGGCGGCGGTCCGGTCCGGCGTGCACGGCCCTTGCGGGGGTGGCGCCGCCGAATGCACCGGCCGGACACCCACCGCCACCTCCCTTAGAATCCCCCGGCCTGCCGCGGCGTCCGCGGCGCTGCCGTTGTCCTGCGCATGCCCATTGCTTCCTCCGTACTCGACCTGATCGGCCAGACCCCGGTCGTCAAGGCCCGCCACCTCGATACCGGCCCCTGCGAGCTGTACCTCAAGCTCGAGTCGCAGAACCCCGGCGGCTCGATCAAGGACCGCATCGGCCTGAAGATGATCGAGGCGGCCGAGGCGCGCGGCGACATCAAGCCCGGCGATACCCTGGTGGAAGGCACGGCCGGCAACACCGGCATCGGGCTGGCGCTGGTGGCGCAGCAGAAGGGCTACAAGCTGGTGCTGGTGGTCCCGGACAAGATGAGCCGGGAGAAGATCTTCAACCTCAAGGCGATGGGCGCGCAGGTCGTGCTGACCCGCTCGGACGTCGCCAAGGGCCATCCGGACTACTACCAGGACATGGCCGAGCGCCTGGCCCGCGAGACGCCCGGCGCCTACTTCATCAACCAGTTCGGCAACCCCGACAACCCGGCCGCGCACGAGCACGGCACCGGGCCGGAGATCCTGGCGCAGATGGCCGAGGTGGGCGGACTGGACGCGATCGTGTTCGGCTGCGGCAGCTCCGGCACGATGACCGGCCTGTCGCGCCACTTCGCCCGGCATTCCCCGCACACCGAGCTGATCCTGGCCGACCCGGTCGGCTCGATCCTTACCGAGTACATCAACGAAGGCACGCTCAGCGACAAGTCGGCCAGCTGGATGGTGGAGGGCATCGGCGAGGACTTCCTGCCGTCGATCTCCGACTTCACCCGGGTGAAGAAGGCCTACGCCATCAGCGACAAGGAAAGCTTCCTGACCGCCCGCGAGCTGCTGGAGAAGGGAGGCATCCTGGGGGGCTCCTCGACCGGCACGCTGCTGGCCGCGGCGCTGCGCTACTGCCGCGAGCAGACCGAGCCCAAGAAGGTGCTGGTCTTCGTCTGCGACACCGGCAACAAGTACCTGTCGAAGATGTACAACGACTACTGGATGCTGGACAACGGCTTCCTGGAGCGCGCGCCCACCGGCGACCTGCGCGACCTGATCCTGCGCCCGTTCTCCCAGCGCGACACGGTGGTGGTGGCGCCGACCGACCTGCTGGTCACCGCCTACCAGCGCATGAAGCTCTACGACGTCAGCCAGCTGCCGGTGATGGACGGCGACCGCCTGGTCGGCATCGTCGACGAGTCCGACGTGCTGCTGCACGTGTACGGGGACGAGGACCGCTTCCGCGACCCGGTGTCCACGGCCATGGTCAGCAAGCTGGACAAGGTGGACGTCAGCGCGCCGATCGAGTCGCTGCTGCCGGTGTTCGACCGCGGCCACGTGGCCATCGTCAGCGAGGGCGACCGCTTCCTGGGCCTGATCACCCGGATCGACCTGCTGAACTACCTGCGCCGCCGCGTCCAGTAGCCCGGGTAAGCAAAGCGCACCCGGGGCCCCAGCCCGACCGGGCCCTTCACTTGTTCAGTTGCAAGGGCCTGCCAAGGCCGGGCGGGCAGGCCCGGATGGTAGAATCCGCGGCCGCGCATGGCCGCGGACGTGAAGGATTTTGATGAGCACTGACACCCCCCACGGCGGCCCGCACAAGCAGGGCCTTGGCACGCTGGCGATCCACGCCGGCCAGTCGCCGGACCCCAGCACCGGCGCCGTGATGACGCCGATTTATGCGACCTCGACCTACGTGCAGTCCAGCCCGGGCGAGCACCAGGGCTTCGAGTACTCGCGCAGCCACAACCCGACCCGGTTCGCCTACGAGCGGTGCGTGGCGGCGCTGGAAGGCGGCACCCGCGGTTTCGCGTTCGCGTCCGGGCTGGCGGCGACCTCGACGATCCTGGAGATGCTCGACACGGGCAGCCACGTGATCGCGATGGATGACGTCTACGGCGGCACCTACCGCCTGTTCGAGCGCGTGCGCCGCCGCAGCGCCGGCCTGGATTTCAGCTGGGTCGACCTGGCGGACGCAGCCGCGTTCGAGGCTGCGATCCGGCCCGAAACCAAGATGGTCTGGATCGAGACCCCCACCAACCCGCTGCTCAAGCTGGTGGACATCGCGCAGATCGCCGCGATCGCCCGCAAGCGCGGCCTCATCGTGGTGGTGGACAACACCTTCAGCTCGCCGATCCTGCAGCGCCCGCTGGAACACGGCGCGCACATCGTCATGCACTCCGCCACCAAGTACCTCAACGGGCACTCGGACATGGTCGGCGGCATGGTGGTGGTCGGCGACGATGCCGAACTGGCCGAGCAGATGGCGTTCCTGCAGAACTCCATCGGCGGCGTGCAGGGCCCGTTCGACAGCTTCCTCGCCCTGCGCGGACTGAAGACCCTGCACCTGCGCATGAAGGCCCACTGCGAGAACGCCCAAGCCCTGGCCGCATGGCTGGAAGGCCACCCGGCGATCGAAAAGGTCATCTACCCGGGTCTGGCGTCGCACCCGCAGCATGAGCTGGCCAGGCGCCAGATGGACGGCTTCGGCGGCATGGTGTCGATCGTCCTCAAGGGCGGCCTCGACGCCGCCAGGCGCTTCTGCGAGCGCACCGAGCTGTTCGCGCTGGCCGAGTCGCTCGGCGGCGTGGAAAGCCTGGTCAACCACCCGGCGATCATGACCCATGCCTCCGTGCCGGCCGAGCGGCGCGCGCAGCTGGGGCTGTCGGATGGACTGGTTCGATTGTCGGTGGGCGTGGAAAGCTGCGAGGACCTGCGAGCCGACCTGGAGCGCGCGCTGGAGTCGCGTCAATGACATCTCCTGCCGGAATGACCGGCACTCTTTCGGCGCGGCCGGCGGGACTTTTTGCCAGCCTGGTCGAGAGCCTGAAGTCGCCATCCTTCTGGATGTACTCCAGCTGGCTCGACCTGGTAACCCGATATCGTGGCTCATTGCTCGGCTTGGCTTGGTTGTGCCTTCCCACCGCGATCTTCGTGCTTTTGCTCGGCAACGTGTATTCGCGACTGATGGGCTATCCCATCGAGACGTACATGCCGTACCTGGCCACGGGTTACGTGGTCTGGCGGTTCATGCTTCAAGTTATCAATGAGTCCGCGGGCGCATTCGCATCCCACAAGGCGTTCATCATGGATGGCCGGGTACGTTTGACCGACTTCATTCTGCGCTCGTTCACCAAGGCCGGACTGCAGATGCTGTTCGGCCTGGTCGTGGTGGTCCCGGTCGTACTCTGGTACCAATCCTGGGAAGGCATCGCATCGCTCGCGACCATTGCGATCACCATGCCGCTCCTGCTGGCCAATTTGTTCTGGGTAGCCGTCTGCATCGGGCTTGTCGGTGCGCGGTTTCCTGACACCAAGGATGCCATCGGCACCGTTCTGGTGGCTGGGTTCCTGCTGACCCCCATCCTTTGGATGATTGATCGTTTTCCGCCCGACTCATTGCGCGGGATGCTGGCGCGACTCAATCCGGCATTCCATCTGGTGGACTTGGTTCGCGCACCAGTTCTGGGGCACGCGCCGGAGCAGGCGTCGATCATCGTCGCCTGCATGATGGCCGTGGTGGGGTGGCTGCTTGCGGCGCTTCTCTATCGGCGGTATGCGCGCTTCGTCGCGCTGTGGGTCTGACCTTGGACATGAATGTAAGCGTGATAGCGCGCGACCTGGCGCTCGAGGTTCCCAATTTCGTCAAACGTACCCCGGCGGCCTCAGGCTGGGTGCGCGAAGTGCTGTCGGAAGCATTCGTACGCTCGAGCCGGGAGTACCGGACGATTCTGGATGGCCTTGATTTCAGGTTCGACGATGGAGACCGCGTTGCGATCCTGGGGCGTAACGGGGCAGGCAAGACGACGCTCCTCCGGGTCTTGAGCGGCGCGTTCCAACCTACCAGCGGCAGCGTCGTCCTTAACGGGACCAGACAGGCACTTCTCAATTTGTCCCTTGGCTTCAATCAGAACGCCACGGTACGCGAGAATATTTTCCTTCGCGGTACCGCAATGGGCTTTTCCTTGTCGACCATGTCGGAGCTGGCCGGCACGATTCTCGACTTCGCCGGGTTGTCTACTGTCGCCCAGCATCGCCTGCTAACGCTCTCATCCGGCCAGCGCATGCGGCTTGGCTTCGCCATTTCCACCGCTGTCCAGCACGACATCATGCTGATGGACGAATGGTTCGGTGCCGGTGATGCCAGCTTTGTCAGCAAGGCGCGAGCACGTCTTTCGGATCGTGTCGATGGCTGTCGCATCATGGTCATGGCCAGCCACAACCTTGGGACAGTCAGGAAAACCTGTAATCGAGGACTCGTCCTCGATGGCGGCAGACAGGTGTTCCTTGGCCCTGTTGAGGAGGCCATCGATGCGTACAAGGAAATCTACCAAGCGCTGCCCGGCTACGTACCCCGGCGTGAAAAGCGCCCGGTGAACGCGAAGAAGCGGAAGGCCGCAGCTCCCAGGGACCGGGGTAAGACGCCAGCCGCGTAACGGCGCTCATTGCACGAAAAAAAAATGGATCGGTTACCAGGAATCAATCGATATGAATCAGACGGACAACACATCGCAAGCCCGCCCCACGTCACTGGCGGTGATAGGCCTGGGCTACATCGGTCTGCCTACTGCCGCCATGTTCGCGTCGACGGGTGTGGATGTGACCGGCGTGGACATCAATCCCAAAGCCGTCGCCGCGGTGAATGCGGGAACAGCGCACATCGAGGAGGGCGAGCTCGATGAACTCGTGGGGCGTTGCGTCAAGGCGGGCATGCTTCGCGCGACCACGACTCCGGTACAGGCCGATGCTTTCATCATTGCAGTCCCTACCCCCGTAGGTCATGACCAGGAGCGGACGCCGGATGTTACGTATGTCCGTGCCGCGGGCGAGGCGATCGCTCCGCATCTCAAAAAAGGTGATCTTGTCATCCTCGAGTCAACGTCCCCCGTTGGGACGACCGGGATGCTGGCCGAGCTCTTCGCCAACGCGCGTCCCGACTTGAGCTTTCCGCAGCAGAAGGGAGAAGAGGCCGATGTCTGCATCGCCTATTGCCCTGAGCGCATCATTCCGGGGCGCATGCTCCAGGAGCTGGTGGAGAACGACCGGATCATTGGTGGAATGACGGCGCGATGCTCCGAGCGTGCTGCGCGTTTGTACGGCGCGTTCGTACGAGGCACCTGCCACCTGTCTGACGACCGGACCGCCGAGATGGTCAAGTTGACCGAGAACGCGTTCCGGGACGTCAACATCGCATTCGCCAACGAGTTGTCGATGATCTGCTCCGATCTCTCGTTGGATGCATGGAAGGTCATCGAGCTGGCGAACCGGCACCCCCGCGTCAATATCCTCAATCCCGGGCCCGGCGTGGGAGGTCACTGCATTGCGGTCGACCCGTGGTTCATCGTGGCCAGTGCGCCAGAACGTTCGCGCCTGATTCGCGCGACACGCGAGATCAACGACGGCAAGACGCAATTCGTCATCGACCAGGTCGAGCAGGCGATGAAGCGCTGGCCCGACGCACAGGTGGCCTGCCTGGGACTGACGTACAAGCCCGACGTGGATGACTTCCGCGAAAGCCCGGCGTTCTCGATTGCTGAATCCCTTACGTCAAAGCATGGCGATCGCATTCTCTCCAGCGATCCCTACGCGGATGCGTTGGATGACAGCATGCGGCAACGTGCGGGCCTCAACCTGGTGGCTGCCGAAGAGGCGTTTGCCAAGGCCGGGATTGTCGTCCTGCTGGTAGGGCACACCGCCTTCCGTGCCTTTCCGCGGCCTGAAGGCAAGCACCTGGTGGATACCGTCGGATATTGGCGATAGTTCCCATAGGCGCCCGCTGCTTCATCCTTGCCAGTCTGGTTGTACATGTCCGACACGCCCAACTCCGAAGCCAACGCCATAGGTGACCATGCCTCCCACACCGGGAGCGCTGACAGTGCCGGACAGTCGCTGCCTGTTGTTGAGGCATGCGTGGCGCTGCGCGAAGCGCTGGACCTGGCGCTGGAGCAGGGGCGGATGGATCCGGTTTCGGCAGACGCGCTGTCCCGTGCGATCACAGCCGTCGAAGAGTCCGTAGGGACTCTTTCGACGTCGGCGGCCAACGATAGGGAAATATCGCTGGACGGGCTGGACGCACGTGCTGCAGAAATGCGCAGGCTGGCGTCCAAGCTTGAGGAGCAACTTGCCTACCGGGCGCGACTCAATCGCCAGGCGGTGCAGCAACGTCGCGCGTTGTCGGCTGCCGAGGCGGAAGTGGCGGCGTTGCGGAGTTCCTTTGCGTTCCGGCTTGGTTCGTTGCTGGTTGATGCGGTGCGTCAGCCGTCCAGCCTCCTGCACCTGCCCGTGGCGCTGGCGAAGCTGTGCAGGGAGTTGTGGCCTCGGATCCTGAGGCGGCTGCGTGGAGGAGGAGTGAGCACGTCCGACAGGCCGGACTTCGGCCCCGAGCTGTCATTGGGTGCAGGGCGGGCGCTGGCGGATGCCGAAGAGAATGACGCCGCAAGGAGCATTGCCCGCATGCTGTTGGGCACCGCGACCGCACCGCGCCTTCCCGATGACACCGCGACGATGCGCGTCGCGACCGTCATGGACGAGTTTTCGTTCGCCGCATTCCGTCACTGCGGCAACTTCAGGCAGCTGCACGGCGATAGCTGGCGCGACGAGATCGAGGACTTTTTGCCCCACATGCTGCTGGTGGAGTCGGCGTGGAAGGGGCTTGAGGAGAGCTGGGCCCGCAAGGTCTATCCCCTGTCCAGGGATCTGGTCGAAATGATCCGCTGGTGCCGGGAACGGGGCATACCGACCGCCTTCTGGAACAAGGAGGATCCTGTCCACCTCAGCGTGTTCATGCGCACGGCGCGGCAGTTCGATTTCGTGTTCACCACCGATATCGACTGCGTGCGCGCGTACAAGGCCGCGCTCGGCCATGAGCAGGTCTACTGGCTCCCCTTCGCGTGCCAGCCGGCTGATCACAATCCCATGGAGGAGTACCGCCGGAAGGACGCGTTCTGCTTCGCGGGCTCCTTCTATGCGAAGTACCCCGAGCGCCAGCGGGATTTCGCGACCCTTGTGAAGGCGATGGGCGCCCTTCGGCCCGTCGAGATCTTCGACCGCAATGCGGAGAAGAACGATCCTGCCCTGCTTTTCCCCGATGAGTACGCGCCACTGATCCAGGGGTCGCTTCCGCACGATCAGATATCGATGGCCTACAAGGGCTATCGATTCGGCATCAACATCAATACCGTCAAACAGTCCCAGAGCATGTTCGCCCGCAGGGCATTCGATCTGCTTGCGAGCAACACCGTCACGGTCAGCAATTTCTCCCGTGGCTTGAGGATGCTGCTGGGCGACCTCGTGATCACCAGTGACGATGCGGGACAGCTTGACCAGAGGGTGCGCCCGCTGGTGGAGGACGAAGCACGTTATCGCCGGTTCCGTCTCGCAGGCCTGCGCAAGGTGCTCTCCGAACACACGTACCAGGACCGCTGGCGCTACGTACTCGAAAAGATCGGTGGCAAACCACTCGAAGGCGACCTGCCCCATGTGGTCGCGATCGCAAGGGCGTCCGACGCCGCACAGGCGGAGGCGGCATGGGCGACGTTCTCGCAGCAGGTGCACGCGCGGAAGGAGCTGCTGCTGGTCATGCCGGTGGGGTCGGACCCTGTCCCGCTGCGGCCAGGCCTGACCGTGGTTGACGAGCGCGCGGCCGCCCAGATCGATGTCACGGCACGGTGGCCTGATGCCTGGCTCGCATGCCTTTTCGCGCAAGATCACTACGGCCCCAGTTACCTCCTCGATCTCGCGTTGGCGACGCGCTATGCCGATGCGTCTGTGATCGGCAAGGCGGCCTACCACGCGTGGGCAGAGGGACAGGTCCGCTTGCAGGGTGCGGGCAGCGAGTATCGGCTCAACGATATGGTCGCCTGGCGGCGTGCGATCGTCGCTGTGCACTCCACGCCTTTGCGTATCGCTTTGGATGTCGCGCTTGACGGCCCTGATCGCGTGCTCGAGGGGGCCTGTTCCGTCGACGAGTACAACTACTGCATGGACGGATCCGGCCAGGACGTACACCAGGCAGTCGACGACTTGCCCGGTCTGTGGACCGGCATTTCACTCAATCGCCTGCACAGGCTGGCAGAGACCGCGACCGCGGCGGACGTGCTTGCGGCCGAGCAGTCCACGAGCCGGTCGATCGACGCCGCCGGTCTCGCCGAACTGTTGCCTGTCGGGTCGCATGCGCACGGCGCCGTGCGCCTGGACCAGGAGGCCGCCGGCCTTCGCCTGCGTTCCACCTTGCCGTCCGACAGGCATGTGTACCTGTACGCCAGCTCGCCCGTACCGTCGGAAGATCTCTTCGACGGCGCTATCGGCAAGTTCAACATGGCCGTTGAATCCGAGATGCTGGTGAGTTTCGTCATGATCTTCCTGGACGGGAAGGGCGAGCGGATCGGTCATGCGATCCGCGCATGCAGCTCCAATCTCAGCCTGGTTGCGCCTGCAGGAACCCACACGGTCCGGCTTGGGTTGCGCATACAGGGAAGCGGGACAGCCCTGCTCAGGCGCCTCGTGCTGGGTCACGTGCCCTCGCCGGTTGCAGGTGTGCCGGCGCGGGGTCGCCACCTTCTCATTAGCCGCGGCTATCCGGCCTACACCAACCTCTACAGCTATGCGTACGTGCACAGGCGCGTACTGGGCTATGCCGAGGAAGGGACGGATGTCGACGTATTCCGCCTCGTCGACGACCACATGGCATTCGACGAATTCGAGGGCGTGGATGTCGTGTCGGGCCAGTTGGCCGATCTCGAACTCATGATCCGCAGCAACACCCATCGCTCGCTGATGGCGCACTCGCTGGACCGCGCGTTGTGGTCGGTACTCGAGCCCCACGCAGCGGACCGGCGGATCCTTGTCTGGATCCATGGCGCGGAAATCCAGCCGTGGTACCGCCGTGAGTTCAGCTTCCTCGACGAACGCGATCGCGAGCGCGGTATCCAACGCAGCAACGAGCGTATGGCGTTCTGGCGGGAACTTTTCGCAGCGCCCCCCGACAACGTGACCTTTGTGTTCGTATCGCGGCACCTCGCACGCGAAGCATTCCGCGACGTTGGCATCGAACTCGATGAATCGCGCTACACGGTCATCCACAACCACGTGGACGGCGACTTCTTCGCATACCGTCCCAAGACGATCGACCAGCGACTCAAGATCCTTTCGATCCGGCCCTACACCCGCCCCACCTATGCCAACGACCTGACCGTCAAGGCAATCCTCGATCTTTCGAGCGAGCCCTACTTCCCCTCACTGCACTTCAGGCTCGTGGGCGACGGCCGACTGTTCGAGCAAACCGTCGAGCCGCTGCGAGGCATGCGGAACGTGGTCCTGGAGAAGCGGTTCCTCACCCAGGCCGAAATCGCCGGCATGCATCGCGACTACGGGGTCTTCCTGGCGCCTACCCGTATCGACTCGCAGGGTGTCTCCCGCGACGAGGCCATGGCATCCGGTCTTGTCCCAGTCACCAACCGGGTGTCCGCGATCCCGGAGTTCGTCGACGAGCGCTCTGCGCTGATCGTGGGCGCCGAGGACTGGAAGGGGATGGCCGATGCCATCCGGACGCTGCACGACAAGCCCGAAACGTTTACGCGACTGTCGGAGGCAGCGGCGCGCAGGGTGCGCCAACAGAGTGGCCGTTCGCAAACGCTGGATCGCGAGGTCGCTTTGATCAACGGGCTGGAGTCCGGACCCGACAATGCGTCGGCCAGCGAGGTCCCCGCCCGACGACCGCGGGTCGCGCTGTACGGCGATCTGGACATGAACCTGGTCGACGGTTCGGCCATCTGGGCCGCGTCGTTGGCCCGGGTGCTGGCGGAAGGCGACCGGGTAGACGTCGACCTGTTCCTCAAGGCACCAATCCGCCAGGCCGCGGTCATTCGCGAGCTTTTGGGCGCAGTCAATGTCCGGTTGATCGAGCCGGACGCAGGCGTCAGTCGGCGTACCTCAAGCCAAGCGCTTGACGCCATCGTGCAGGCCCACTCGGTCCGATGCTATGACGCCATCGTGTTGCGCGGGTTCGCGCTCGCGCGTGAGGCGGTCGACCGCGTGGCGTTGCACGGCCGGATCTGGGTGTACCTCACCGATATCCCGCAGGATTCTTCAGACATCGACCCTGCCCAGCACGCGCGCCTCGAGGAGGTCGTCGCAGGCTCGTCTGTCGTTCTGTGCCAGACGCCGGAGCTGGAACAGCACGTACTTCGACTCGTCCCGGAGGCCGGTGGGAAGACGCGATTGCTGCCCCCGATGGTGCCCGACACCGCCAGCGGGGAAGGGAACGCGCGGTGCTCTACGAGCGGCCCCCTGCGGCTCGTCTACGCAGGCAAGTTCGCACCCCAGTGGGGCACTCGCGAACTGTTCTCGACCTTCGACCAGCTTCGCGCGGAGGGAATTCCGGTCGAACTGCACGTGTTCGGTGACAAGATCCACAACCCGCAGGACGACCCCGGGTTCCGTGACGAAGTGCGGGCACGTCTTGAAGCCGGCGATGGAATCAACTGGCACCGTGCATGCGACCGCAGCGGGGTGATGGCGCAGTTGGCAACCATGGACGTGGGCTGGGCATGGCGACATGCGTCGCTTGAGGAAGGGACCCTCGAGCTGTCCACCAAGGTGCTTGAGTACGCCGCGATGGGTGTTGCGCCTTTGGTCGCGCCAGGACCCGTCAATCGCAGGGTGCTGGGCGACGACTACCCACTTCTGGCCACGTCCGCGCAGCTCCTCGAAAGCCTGCGTGCGATGGCGAGGGATCGGACCCGGCTGCAGCAGGTGCAACAGACAGTGCAACGACTCGCGGACGACTACCGCTTCACGGTCGTGGGTTCGCGATTCATCGCGCCCCTGATCGACTCCGTGCGCACGGCGAGGGGAAACATCCGGGTCCCGGGAACGGAACTCGAATGACCAAGGTGCACATGCCGAAGGCGCTCCTTGGACGCGTTTCCGGGTTCAAGCGCAGCGAGAAACTTGCCGAGGCCGGCCGAAGGTTGGTCGACGATGGCGTGGTGTCCATCAACGGCTACCCGGAGGTGGCCGTGGACATCCAGCGCGACTGGTCCGCCAATCCGCTGGGCAGCCGAAGCTGGCAATGGGCCGTGGCTGCCTTCCGCTTCATGCCCGCGCTGATCGCGTTCCACGCCGCGAGAGGGGAAGACGCGGCGATGGATTGGGCCATGAGCGCATTGCGCTCATGGCAACGTGCAGTCGCCGGGCCACTGCGCAACTACGAGTTCGCACACAACGACCATGCCGTCGCCAACCAGGCGGAGAACCTCGTGTTCCTGCTCGCGTACCTCTCCAGCGAAGGTATTCGCGAGAAGGACCAGGCCGAGATCGCCGTTGCCATACGCGATCATGCGCGCCTGCTTTCAACCGAGGACTTCTATTCCCGTCACACCAACCACGGCATCGAGCAGTCACGCATCCTGGCCGTTATCGGTGACTTCCTGGTGGCCGATCCCGGTGCGAGGGACTGGCTCGGATTGGCGGTGGGCAGGCTGGGAGAGGAGCTGGACTTCGCGTTCACCAAGGAAGGCGTGCACGTGGAGAACAGCCCCGGTTACCACGCGTACGTGTGCCTGTCTTTCCTGAAGATCTTGGATTACTTCCCCCGTGAGGAAATCGCCGAGCTGGCCGACCGCATCGATGCGCTGATGCCGCGCGCCATGCGCTTCCTGACGCACATCGCGCGCCCCGACGGTACCCTTCCGATCATCGGTGACACCGTCAATGACCCGGTCCCCAACTACTTCAAGCGGTACCGCAAGACGCGCGACTACACGCATCTCCGGTATGCGACGAGCGACGGTGCCGAGGGTCAGCAGCCATCGCAGAACGTTGCGCTGTATCCACAAGCCGGCTACTTCATCGCGCGGGACGCATGGCAACCTCCTGGTGAGGCGCGTAAAGCGTTCCACCTGGTGTTCCGCTGCGGCTACCGTTCGGCATACCACCGCCACGACGATGACCTGAACATCGTTCTGTACTGCGATGGCGAGGACTGGCTCGTGGACTCGGGTGCATATCGCTACGCCGAGGACGATCCGATCAGGCGCTACGTTCGGTCCAAATGGGGGCACAACGTCCCGGTTGTGCGGACCCCACCCCGGTTGCGCTGGAAATGGGCTGCTCCGGAGCTGGTGCTGCCGATGCTGCGCCTGCCCAGCGCGGAAGGCGTAAGCGCAGTGCGTGCCGTCACCCGGACCTATCCTGATCACGTCGCTACACGCGATCTCATCGCGTGCCCGGCCGGACAAACGTTCGACGTTGTCGACACGCTTGTCCCATCCGGTCCGCCCGTGCGGCGCAATTACCTGTCCCTTTGGCACATCCCGGCCGACAAGGACATCCGGATCGATGAGAAGTGCGTGGTCGTGACCTCCCGCCGTACCGGCACCAGACTAGTCATCGACAACCTGACTGCGCGCCGCGCCAAGATCCATCTTGTTGATCCGGGTATCCCCGGCCAGCAGGGCGCGAGTTCCTCGCCGTTCTCCAACACGCTGGAGCCCGTGCAGGTCCTCGCATTCGAATGGGCCGGCAACCATCTGCATTCGCTGTTGCGGTTTCGCATCGAGGCGGCCGCCCCCGGTGAGCCGGTCAGCTGATATCAGTACAAGGACCAGTAGACGTGCTAGCAATTGTTTCCGGAATCATTGTGCTGCTGATGCTCCAGCTGCTGCGGGTGCACGGCAGAAGGCATTTCGGTGCCACGACCGGACTCTTCTGCCTCGGCGCCGTACTGGGCGTGGCGTTGGTGGGCTACGTGCTGGCACCCCCGCGCTTCCTTCCCAATGCCTCTACCTCGGGCTTGGCATTTCGTGCCGCGGAATCGATCCGGAGTGGCCTCGCGAACCCTGGCAATGACGGATTCCTGATCCTGGATGGCGGCAGCTACGCCGCACGCGGGTTGGACGAGCGAATGTTGGAGCGCCACCTGGCCGTCGAGGGTCACCCCGCGATGACGGTGGTCTCGCTTTCTCTTCCAGGGGGGAACCAGCTTGAACGCTGGAGCGTCCTCAACCGCGCACTTGCAATCCTGGAGCCCGCGGAGCGGGACGCTTTCCGGAAGGCGAGGAAGGTGTTGCTTCTGGAGATCCATCCGCAGTACGACCGTTATCCCCTCGTCCAACTGCGGCGAAACCGTTATTCGGACAGGGCATTCGCGTACCTCGACACGGGCGTTCTGGCGGCCGCAGTTCGCGCCGAGCACGGTGCCTTGAAGCCGGAACTGCTCAGGCAACAATGGATCGACGCCGTCTCCCACGCTGCCATCAACCTGTTCAACGTAGGCGAACTGCACCGGGTGATCCCGGCCCACGAAGTCGCATCAAGCGGCGGGTTCACACCGCTCACGCGTGCTTCCAAGGGCTACCGGTTCAAAGGCACGCGAGGCGTCGTCAAAAGTCTGGATGAGCCGCCGGTGACGAGCGACGAGTTGCCGTGGCCAAACATCCAGCAGCGGCGTCAACGCTTCGAAAGTGCACTGGGCGACGCTGGGATTCAGGCGGTCTATTTCTCCGTGCCCACGCCGCGCGTCCACGACATGGCCTACGCCCGCGGCTTTTGCGCCGCGGTGGAGGATGCCTGCATTGTCCATGCCCACCGCGGACTGTTGCGGCGGCTTGAT
The DNA here is from genome assembly GCA_946886865.1 of uncultured Lysobacterales bacterium. The sequence continues at coordinate 22,937 of CAMPJI010000020.1, forward strand.
CACAGGCGGTTCTGGTACGACGACGGCCACCTCATGAAGCCTGGTGCGCGCATCTACACGCGCTGGCTCGCACAGCGCCTCAAGGGCGCATTGAATGATTCGGGAAGCACGCAGCCATGATTTTCTCGTCCGTACCGTTCCTGATCTTCTTCGCCATCGTCTTCTGCGCGTTCTGGTCGCTGCGCTCGGCACGGGCGCGCATCCTGTTGCTTCTTGTCGCAAGCCAGGTGTTCTACGGCTGGTGGGACTACCGCTTCCTTGCGCTCATGTGGTTCGCGATCGTGGTCTGCCATGCCGCGGGGCGGATGATCGAGAAGAACATCGCGCCGAAGGCCGTTACGACCACGGCCGTCGTGCTCATGCTGGGCGTGCTCGCGGTCTTCAAGTACTTCGACTTTTTCAGTGAATCGCTCCTGGGGCTGGCGTCGTCGGTTGGCGTGACGCTGTCCACGCCCACACTGGAGATCCTGCTGCCAGTGGGCATCAGCTTCTTTACGTTCCAGGCGATCAGCTACGTGCTGGATGTGCGCAAGGGCGTCATTCCCGCCGAGCGCGACATCGTCCACACGGGGCTCTACATCTCCTTCTTCCCGCAGCTGGTGGCCGGCCCCATCGTGCGGGCATCGGACTTCCTGCCCCAGCTTAGGACCGAGAAGGTCTTCGACTCCACGCAGTTCCTGGTGGGCATGAAGCTGTTCCTCGTCGGCTTCATCTACAAGTCGGTGTTCTCGGACTCGATCTCACCGTTCGTCGATCAGGTGTTCGCGGATGTCGGCCAGTTCGATGCGCACACCAAGGTCATGGCCACCGTCGGGTTCTACGGCCAGATCTACTTCGACTTTGCGGGCTACTCGATGATGGGCATCGGCGTCGCTCGGATGCTGGGATTCGAGCTGATGCGCAACTTCGCGTATCCCTACATCTCGACCAGCATCACCGAGTTCTGGCGGCGCTGGCACATTTCATTGTCCACGTGGCTGCGCGACTACCTGTACATCCCTCTGGGGGGCAACCGGGGTGGCGAAGCCAAGCGCCAGCGCAACCTGATGATCACCATGTTGCTTGGCGGCCTGTGGCACGGCGCCAGCTGGAACTTCGTCCTGTGGGGCGCGTTGCATGGCCTGGCACTTTCGGTGCACAAGGCATGGGCGGGGCTTACTGGCGCCATTCCGCGTCCGGCCATGGTCGGTCTGCTCTGGGGTTTGGCGGCATGGGGGATCACGCAGCTGTTCGTGCTTCTCACGTGGATCCCGTTCCGTGCGCAGGACTTCGGCGATACCGTCGACGTATTGCAGGCGTTCGTCGGCGTAAGCGCGGGTGGCACGCGGGCGGCAATCCCCTATCTGGCGATTCTCCTGCCGCTCTTCATCGATACGTTGATGATCGGCGTCAGCTCGGCGCGCTTGCGATTGGCGTCGCGCCTGCCCACGCTCAAGCCCCAGGTAGCTGCATTCGTGCTTGGCGGCATTGCCGCGTTGGCACTTGCCAGCATGCCCTTGGCGGTCAAGAGCTTCATCTATTTCCAGTTCTGAACCTGCGGGTACTCCGGGAAAAACACGAGATGCGAATTCGAGATCTGGCCGACGAAGCCGTCAGCCCCGCCGAAGCCTTCGTCAATGCGGTCTATATGCAGGCGCATCGTGGTACGGAGCTGCCGTACGCGCTGACGTACTACCCGGCGGCCTCCATGAACCCGTTCCAGCGCCTGCTGTACAGCCGGGCGGCGGTCAATGGCTATGCGGTTGTGCCTGGCCTGCAGTTGCAGAACCTGGGGCGCGTCAGTTGGCGGGACAGGTCGGTCATCCATCTGCATTGGCTGGCCTCCGTGCTCAAAGGTGTCGAATCGCGCTCGGCGGCCGAAGCGCGCATTGCTGGCTTCCGCTCGAACTTGGCGTCCTGGCGCGCTGCAGGCCACAGGGTCGTCTGGAGCCTGCACAACGTTCTTCCGCACGACTGTCCGTACCCGGAGGCCGAAGTCGCCCTGCGCCGAGTGCTGGTGGAAGGCGCCGATGCCGTCCATGTGCTCTCGCATGCCTCGGTCGACGAAGCGCGTCGCCACTACGACCTCCCGGGGGACAAGGTGTTTCATGTTCCGCATCCTTCCTACGAGGGCTGGTACGCCAACGTCGACGAGCGGGAAGCGTCCCGCCTGGAACTGGACCTGCCGGGCGGTGCGTTCACGTTTGCATTCTTCGGATCCCTGCAACCCTACAAGGGGGTGTTGGACCTGATCGACGCATTCCGCACGCTCCGTGCACGCGAGCACTCACGGCCCCTGCGGCTCGTGATCGCGGGCAAGCCGATCGATGCCGGCTACGCGGACGAGATCCGCGGCTGCATCGGTGATGACACCGACATCCTGTTCATCCCCAGTGCCATGGAAGAGCGGCAGGTGCAGGTGGTGTTCAATGCGGCCGATGTCGTTGTGGCGCCCTACCGCAGGACCCTCAATTCGGGCGTGGCGTTGCTGGCTTCCACCTTCCGCAAGCCACTGGTCGCGCCAGCGGGTGGTGGCCTGGTTGAGACGTTCTCCGATGACACGACGCTGCTTTACGGGCCTGAGCAGGAGAGCGGGCTGGTAGATGCGATGGAACGCGCCTTCGCCCATGTACCTTCGCCGGAAGTATTCGATCGTCTACTGCAGCGTCACAGTCCGCACCACGTGTCCGATGCCTTCTTCCACAGTCTGACCCAAAGGCTGTTCGACCAGGGGGACATGCGATGAGCATCGAAGCCACGTCCGCTAATCCACAGTCTCCTTCTGCGAAAGCGATGCTGTCGCAGGGTGAGGCGACTGTCCGGCCGGGCTCCGGCTACCGTGTCCGGGTTGCCGCTTTCGATATCCCCGACGAAGCCGGGCCGCGAGCACTTGTCGCACGAATCCGCTTCAACGACGCCGACGGGAATGAAGTCGCGGGGCCTTACCCGGGCTGCTTCGAGTCCGAACGACATGGCCAGTACATCTACCTTCCGACGGTCGCATTTGGAGAAGCCCTCAGCGCGGGCTGGTCGGCAGCGACTGTTACCGCGCCGGCCGCCGCCGCATCCATCCATGTGTCGGTCTTCGCGTGGCGCGCCTCGGCGAGTGTCAGCGTCGATGGCCCGCCAGAAGTTGCCGCAGCAGCTGGCAGCCTTGCGGACCTTGAAGTTCCCGTCAATGGCGGGTTCGCGCATTGCCTGCATGTTGCCTTGGCAGACGATGTTCCTTCGGACCGCGCGGCGATTGTGCAGGTGGTTTACACGGATGCCGAGCGACAGGAACTGCCCGGCCCCTATGAAGGCTGCAACCACTCCAGCAAGCACGGTCATTTCGCCTACGCCGGCACGGCACGCGACGGCGCCAAGGAAGTCCGGCTGCTGTTGCGGCCGCCGCAGCAGGCGGTACGCGCCCGTATTTCCGTTCGACGCTGGAAGGGGACCGACGGCCTGCAGTTGGTGGCAGAGCCGCGGCTTGTGGCGGAATTGGCCGATGGAGTCCAGGCGCCTGGAGAATGGCTGCCGGTGGGCGCGCGGGGTACGCGCCTTCCATTGGTCGTACCGGAGCAGGCCAGGGGCCGGTACGCCGTTCTATCGGGCCAGTACGACGCGCGTAGCTCCCAATCTGGCGCACCGGCACTACAGGCGGTGTGCGAGTACCTCGATGCGGAGGGGCGGCCCATTCTCGACCGGAACGTAGAGGCAGGTGTGGTGGCGGAACCGCTGTTGCAGTTCGGCGGGGTATCCGAGGCGCGGTCATTCCGTTGCATCATGTGGTGCCCTGAAAGCGCTGCCTCTGCCCGGCTACGCCTGTACCGGGGCGACAGCGTACGCGACGCGGCCATTCATCGAATGGTCCAATTGAGCGCGCTGGATACGGACGGAGCTGGGGCACGCGAGATGCACGCGCGGCTTGGCGTCGCGCGAAAAGTCGAGATCACGCGCCCCGCGTTTGCCGAGTGGAGGCTTCGCGTTGCCTTCGAAGGCCTGCGGGTGGCACCCGCAGGTATTTCACCGCCGCAGACACTCACGGTTCTGTTCCAGGACGCGTCAGGCCGGCCGCTGTCACTCACCGGCTGCGAGGCCGTGGCCCGTGCCGGTCGCGTGCAGCGCGCGGGAACCGCACTTCAGCTGACCACATCGACAGTCAATGCCGGTGGGGCTTCCGCCCAGTACCTTTCCGCAGCGCTCGAGGTGGTACCACCGCCGGCTGCCGCCTCGATGGTCGTACGGATCGCCAACGAAGGCGATGTGGACCTCGCTTATACCTGTGGTGTCCATCCTTGCGACGCGCTGCTGGAGTCACGCCTGCTGCCGGCATCAATCACCAACGCCAAACGGGTCGAAGAGCAGGACGCCGAAGCCGCACGGGTCATGGTCCAACGCTTGCTGGACGCGCATCCTGTGGACCCGGACGTGCTGAGTGGCGCGCTGGACGTCCTGAGGCGGCTGGGTGATGCAACGGCAATGCGGTCCGTTGCGCGCCGGGCCCTGGACCTGCAAAAGCCTCCGGGCAAGCTGCGGTTCAAGGCACGTCATGTCCTAGCGGCTTTGCAGGAGCAGGACCCGGCGTGGACGATCGAGGTTCCCGGCGCATGGCAGGGCCAAGCCCGGGTGCGGGCGGACGGCGCTCCCCTGCGCGTGGCACACCTGTTCAAGACGTCCGTGCCCTATGAGAACACCGGTGGCGCCATCCGCTGCCTCAACATGGTCAAGTTCCAGAAGCAGGCGGGGATGGAACCCATCGTGGTTACGCCCCTTGGCTACCCAGCGGGCAACACCAGCGGGCAACCCTGGGAAATGGAAGAGATCGAGGGAGTGCCCCATTACCGCTTGAACGGCATCAGCCGCGAAGACCTGCGGACCATTCCTTCCACTCGCCAGCTCGAGTACACGGCGCTGCTTACGGCCCATCTGCTGCGCGACAAGAACGTCGACGTCGTGCAGGCCAGCTCCGGCTATCGCGGGTACGAGCAGGCACTGGTCGGCATGGCGGTGGCGCGCAAGCTCGGCGTCCCGTTCGTATATGAGGTTCGCTCGTACCACGAGCACACTTGGCGCCCGATGGCCGAGTGGGTGCTGGACGCGGAATTCACGCGTCGCCGCATGGCCCAGGAGGACCGGTGCATGCGCCAAGCAGACGCCGTGGTCACCATCTGTGAAACGATGAAAGAGGGCCTTGTCGCGCGTGGCATCCCCGCGGACAAGATCTTCGTTGTTCCCAACAGCGTGGACCTGGACAAATTCCAGCCGGTCGAGCCCGATCCTGATCTGCGCTCGCGCATCGGGTTGCGCGACGGCCTTGTGGCCGGCTACATCTCGAACGTGTCGGCACGAGAGGGTCACGATGTACTGCTCCGCGCCGTGGCACTGGCCCGTGCAACAGGAGCGGAACTGCAGTGCCTGATTGTGGGCCGTGGCCCGCAGCTGGATGCGTTGCGATTGCTGGCGTTGGAGCTGGGGATCGCGGACGCGGTGGTTTTCACTGGCGAGGTGCCCCACGACGAAATACCGCGTTACTACGCGCTTATCGATATCTTCGTCGTCCCGCGGGTAGCGGATTTCGCCAGCGACTTCGTCACGCCGATGAAGCCCCTCGAAGCCATGGCGATGCGCAGGCCCCTCATCGTCAGTGACCGTCCAGCGCTACATGAGCTGGTACCGCCGGGTATACGGGGATTGGAGTTCGATGCCGGGAGTCCACGCGCGCTATCCGAGGCACTTCTTTCGCTTGCGCAAAATGAAGGCCAGCGCCAAGCATTGGGAGAAGCCGGATTTACCTGGGTCACAAGTGAACGCTCGTGGCCAGCCGCCGTTGACGTCTATAAAGGCCTGTATCTAGATTTGCTGGCAGAACGATGAAAAATATCGTTTGCCTGGGTTTTGCCAAATGCGGAACCACCCTCCTCGACGAAGCTTTCAGGCTGTCGAATAGTGTGTGCACGCCCGCGTATGAGAAAGAGCTGAAGTACTTCCTTCCCCGCAACTTTCCTGCGGTGGGTCAGTATGATGCCTACATGTCGCGGTTTGGCTCGTCAGAGTCGGCGCTTTATAGTTTTGAGGCTTCGCCCCCGTACATACACCAGGCTTTACCTGTCCTGGTGCAAGTTCTCGAGAATATAAAGAGCACTCTCAGGGAGCGTCAGGTCGTGATATGTATTCGCCACCCCGTGGCACGGGCATATTCGCATTACATTCACGATCTCCATACGTTCGGGCTGTTCGGCAACGGGGTTTTTAATCGTAGGAGCGATCTTCTGAGAAGAGGAGGCCCGGGGAGCTTCTTTGACGCATTGAAGGGGCCGAGACTCTCACTGCGATATGGGGCAGCCTTACGCCTTGTGATGGAATTCTTCGACAAGGACGAAGTGAGTCTTTTTTTCCTTGAGCATGATGCCTCGCAACTCCATGCATGGATTGGACGAGTCACCGATGCGGATGTGGCGGCGGAGATTGAGCGTCGGATGCCCGCGGCAATGCCGGTATTCGCACGGCGCCCTGTACCCAATTATGAAGTCCGTGGAAACACCCTTATCGCCTTCGGCTCTGGCCCGGGAGAAGTCGTGTGCTACCCCGGTGCGGACCCTGCACAAGTAGCTGACGTCTTGGCAGCACAAAAGCGTTGGACACTTGAACTCAGTGCGGATCGTATCCAGGAGCTCATGGGCGAGTGCTTCGAAGAAGACATGAAGCAATGCGCAGAAATCACGGGTGACACGCGCTTTATGGATTACATAAGATGGCCGGTGAAGGCCCAGAGTGCGGAGATCCAAAGCGCCATCCCGGACTCTCAACTAATTGCAGGCGATCAGGAGCAGTAACGACGTGGCATATATATCAAGAGATTTCAGATTCATGTTTCTTTCGGCGCCGGCGACGGGCAGTTCGGCGATTATCAAAGCACTGTCAGATAATGGAATCGGCGAGTACTATCCGCCGGCAGATATTGTCGCCGACGGCAAGCGTCTTGCACCCAAGAAGCATACATCCGTGGTGCAGCTTGAAGATCAGGGCCTACTGCAAGCCGTTAGTTCCTACTACCGTTTCGTCGGAATCAGGAACCCATTCTCTTGGCACGTGGCCAAATATCTAAGAAATCGCGTTACTCGCGCGAAGCAGGCTGACAATCCCAATTCCTGGATCAACAAGCTGCCCGAGGCGGATCGCGATCGTTACGTTCGCCAACTCAAGCGTCAGTTAAAGATGACCTTTCCCGAATTCCTCGAGTCAAGTGTGGCGGGCAAGGATGCTTTCGAGCCGCAAGCGGATTTCCATGTCGGCATTGATCTTTACATCCATCAGGAGCGTATGGATGAAGACTTCGAACGACTCAAGCGGGACGTTGGGCTGCCCGCAGACATAACCGTCCCGCGGTTCAACGTTACGAACGCCATGGGTAAGGATGAGTCTTACAAAGACTTCTACACCCCAGATCTCATAGCCTTGGTATACAAGGCAAACGCACCATTCTTCGAGCGTTTTCCTGAATACTCGTTCGAGGGGCTTGAAAGCTGATCAGTTTCACGATCAGGAATGTCGCAATGCCTCGGCGAGGCTCTGAAGAGTAGCCTCGGCTCGTCGCTTCAGAAAGTGACGGGTCGAGCGCGGGATGGGCGGGCAGAACGGGGTGAAACGATCAGCCAGCCGTTTATCGGCGATGGAGCTGAGAAGGTCAGGTCGCTCCATCATGCGCATCAGATTTCGGCTCTTGTCCGTGGGCGAGAGCACGAACGAGGGTACACCGTACGCGGCGGCGACTACCGTTCCATGAAACTTCATGCTTGTAATCGCTGTGCACTCGCCAATGGCCCTCGAAAGGTCGGCAATATTCTCGCTCCGGACAATTTCTTTGTCGGGGACAGCCAGATCTGCTGCGCGATCTGCGTCCCGCAGACCCACTGGTCCGGTGCCGAGGATAATCTGGCGTATCCGATAGCCTTCCGTCTTTGCTTTTTCGCATAGGCGGAGGATGTTTGACACATCATCCGGTTTTCCGCTGCGGTCCCGAGTCACCACTCCCAGAATCGGTGCGTCATCGGGTTTTTCGGCTGGTGGGAGGTCGAGAGCGAACACTAGATCGGCAGAGTGAGTGGGTTCGACGGCTGGACGCAGGTTCCGCTTGATCCAAGTAGCGCTTTCCATATCGCGCGTGTTGAAGTAACGGATATTCGGGTGGGACAGGAACTCCCTCATATATTTGAGTGCCGGTTCCTTAGATCCTTTCCAAGTGGGCACCCCGACGCCACAGATGTGAACGGGAAGATCCAGATATTCTCTTTTCCAGTACAGCTCCGACACAGTCCAGGGCATAACAAGGTCGCCGCCGCCTATGACGATGGCGTCGACCTCAGCAAGCACGTCCGCGACGGGTCGTGAAAAGTACGGCTTCACGGTCAGATCATTGAGAACCTTGACTTCAAATTCTGGTTCGAGCCACTGGCGATAGACATCGATGAACAACTCGTCGCCGTAGTTGCCCCATCCGAAGAAGCCGACAAGTCCGATACGCTTCTTAGCCATAAGTCGCATACTCCATAAATATTTGCTTGAGGTGCTCTGAGCACCTTTTGTTTCAACCAATTAAGTCGCTGGCGCGGTCGTCTTCCGAGTGCCCGCCAGCAGGTAGAGGGTCGTGGTCCATCCCAGTATCGTCAGCCAGTGCATATAGCGATAACTTTCAATGGGCGATGTGAGCAGTAAAGACAGCGCCAGGCCAACACCGCTGAGGCAGAGAAAAATGACGATGCTGCTCGACGATAGACGGAAAGAAGCGTAGATCGCGGCGGCCAGAACGACGGATAGCCACAGGATTGGCGCGTACAGGCGAGCGAGCTTCTCACTTCCGAGGGTTCTGCGAAAAAGCGCCTGACCAATGTGCCGCCCGTCGGGCTCTACGTATCTTGGGTTAAGCACGTAGCTATGGTCGTTCCATGCCGCCAGGTCGCACAACTGCAGAAGGCATGAGAAGGCATCGCGGCGATGCCTCCAGTATGCCTCAGGATGGGTTTTCAGAAGCACCTTCCAAGCCCGCTTCACCGAAGCCGCATCGTGGTCCAGCTTGTAGACGTTGATCGCGAACGGGGCATCAGGTCGACGCGTTGTGCGGACCATGCGGGCTGCAGCGGCAGGTGAGTAGTGTTTCTTGATGCCGCGCGTGAACTCGCGCGCGGACTGATCGGTGAGGTTGGGGGCCTCCGCTAGTGCCAGGCGCGCGGCGCGCCAGGGCTCATCGGCGTTGACGATGATGCCGGCGATGTCGTGCATCAGGATCGGCGTCGTTACATGGGCGGGTTCGGCCACCAGCCGGTTGAGTGCGGTCACCGGCACCAGCAGCACCACGGCCAGCACTACGCCGCCGATGCAGGCACGCAGCAACTGCCAGCCGCGGTGGCGATGGGGCCACAGGTAGTACAGGCCACCGGCGAGCAGACCCGCGGTGGCGGCGATGGCGTTGTGCCGGAACGCCGTGGCCAGCAGACAGCACAGCACGAGGATTGCAAAGGCGCGTACCCGCACCTGTCGTTGCGTGGCGTTGGCCATCCGGAACAGGTAGGCCACGGCGAACAACAGCAGGCCTGACATCCATACGTCCTTCCAGATCATGCCGTTCAAGGTCATGGCGGGCGGGAACAGGCCGAACAGCGGCACCACGACCCAGGCGGACCAGCGCTCCACCAGCCGGGGAAGGGCTTCCATGCAGAGCCGGGCACAGGCGGTGGCGTACAGCACGGCCTGTCCGACCAACATCAGTGCCGGGCCCTCCACGATGCGGTCCAGCACGGCCCACACCAGCGCCATGATGGGCGGGTGCCAACTGGTGAACTCCAGTGTGCGTGCCTGTTCGAGCGAGGCATGGCTGTCGTTGGACATGATGCCCGGGTAGAACATGGCCACGATCACCGCGGCAACCGGCAGCCAGGCCCAGGTCAGCCGCGCGGGTCGGCCACGCGCGGGCCCATTCTCGCTTGGCATGGGTGCGGGTCGGGCTGGCTGGGCGCGTAACTGTGTCATGGGCGGGGTC
>CAMPJI010000021.1 GCA_946886865.1 uncultured Lysobacterales bacterium
ACGAGTACCACCGCATGCTGGAGGACGCCGCGCGCGGCCAGCTGATCAGCCTGGACTCGCATGCCGAGGAACACGACGGCGAACCGCGCCTGGCCTCGCAGGGCGCCGCCACGCCGGCACGCGAGTTCGAGCACGACGCCTTCCGCCACGCCCTGGGCGGCGCGATCGGCGACCTGCCCGAGCGCGAGCAGCTGGTGCTGTCGCTGTACTACGAGCAGGAGATGAACCTGCGCGAGATCGGCGCGGTGCTGTCGATCAGCGAATCGCGCGTCTGCCAGATCCACGGCCAGGCCATGCTCCGCCTGCGCGCCCGTCTGGGCGAGTGGCGCAGCGAGGCGCAGAACGACGAGTAGCCCATCCCCGTCATTCCCGCGAAGGCGGGAACGCAGAGACTTGCTTGCTGGCTTCCGTTCGAATCTTCGCGAGCAACGGCAACGTCCATGGATCCCCGCCTTCGCGGGAATGACGGCAAGAGCAGTCAAGAAACCCCGCCCGCGGCCGATAGGTCCTTCAAGAACACCCCCGAGCCCCGTATGGACAAGAACATCCGCATCCTCATCGTCGACGACTTCTCGACGATGCGCCGCATCGTCAAGAACCTGCTCAACGACCTGGGGTTCTTCAACACCACCGAGGCCGACGACGGCAACACCGCACTGGTGGAGCTGCGCAAAGGGCCGTTCGACCTGGTCATCACCGACTGGAACATGCCCGGCATGCCCGGCATCGACCTGCTCAAGGCGATCCGGTCGGATGCCGCGCTGTCGAAGATCCCGGTGCTGATGGTCACGGCCGAAGCCAAGCGCGAGCAGATCATCGAAGCCGCGCAGGCGGGCGTGAACGGCTATGTCATCAAGCCGTTCACCGCCGGCACGCTCAGCGACAAGCTCGACAAGATCTTCGAGCGGCTGGAGACCGCGGCGTGAACACCCGCGCCGCCGTCGCGCCCGTGGCCGCGGCCGGGGTCGTCCCCGCCGACCGGGCGCACATCACCGAGCGCCTGCACCAGGCGCTGTGGGCGCTGGAGCACGACGACGCCGAAGGCTGGCGCGAGCATGTCGATGCGCTGATCCAGTGGCGCACGCAGCCGTTCGTGCAGGGCCTGGCGCGGCTGGCGCGCGAGCTGGAGGCCACGCTGGGCGACGGCACCGGCGCCTCCGGCGCCTCGCTGCCCGACGCCTGCTCGCGGCTGGAGCACGTCGTCACGCTGACCGAGAACGCCAGCATGCGCACGCTGGATCTCATCCAGGAGTGCGGGCAGCTGCTCGCCACGGTGCCGGCCGGCGACGAGGCGGCCGCGCAGGCCGTGGCCGGCATCCGCAGCCGCCTGAGCGAGATGACCGCCGCGCAGGGCTACCAGGACCTCACCGGGCAGATCATCCTGCGCGTGGTCGACCTGGTGCGCGCCGTGCACGCCGGCCTGGGCCAGGCCACCGGCCAGGCCGCACCGCTGCAGCTGTCCAACCGCGGCAACGGCCCGTCGATCGCCGGGCTGGACGACAAGCCGGCCACGCAGGACGACGCCAACGACCTGCTGTCGTCGCTGGGCATCTGACGTGAGCGGCGCCTTCGACAGCGACATCTGCGCCGACTTCCTGGTCGAGGCGCGCGAGATCCTCGACCAGCTCGGCGAGCAGATGGTCACGCTGGAACATGCGCCCGACGACCGCGACGGCCTCAACGCCGTGTTCCGCGGGTTCCACACCATCAAGGGCGGCGCGGGCTTCCTCGACATCCAGCCGATGGTGGTGCTGTGCCACGCGGTGGAAGACCGCTTCGACGCCGCGCGCAGCGGGAAGGTGCCGCTGGACCCCGTCACCTTCGACGGCGCGCAGCAGGCCGTCGACCTGCTGATGGACATGCTCGACAGCGTCGCCGCCGGTACAACGCCGGCGGAGGTTCCCGAGCTGCTGCTGGCCAGCCTGCGCATGGAGGACGCGCCCACCGCGGCGGCGTCGGACGTGCTGTCGGACATCACCGACGACAACCTCGACGACCTGGACTTCGACGCGCTGCTCGACAGCCTGCACGGCAAGGGCACGGTGCCCGGCGCGGCGCCGACGCCCGCCGAACCGGCCACCGCACCCGACGCCGCCCCACCGGCGACCGTCACCCCGATCCGCGCGGCCGCCGCACCGCGCAAGGCGCCCGACCCGGCCGATGCCACCGTGCGCGTGGACGTGCGCCGGCTGGACGCCATGGTCAACCTGGTGGGCGAGCTGGTGCTGGTGCGCAACCGCCTCAAGACCATCCGCCCGCGCCTGCGCGACGAGGACCTGGACCGCGTGGTCACCGCGCTGGACGCCTCCACCTCGCGCCTGCAGTCGGCGGTGATGATGGCGCGCATGCAGCCGGTCGGCCGCGTGTTCTCCCGCTTCCCCAAGCTGGTGCGCGACATCGCGCGGCAGCTCGACAAGTCCGTCGAACTGGACGTCATCGGCGCCGACACCGAGCTGGACCGCAACCTGGTCGAGGCGCTGTCGGACCCGCTGCTGCACCTGGTGCGCAACGCCATCGACCACGGCATCGAGTCGCCCGGTGCGCGTCGCGCCGCGGGCAAGGGCGACACCGGCCGCGTGCGCCTGAGCGCGCAGCAGGAGGGCGACCACGTCGCCATCGAAGTGCGCGACGACGGCGCCGGTATCGACCCCGACAAGATCCGCGACAGCGCCGTGCGCAAGGGCCTGATCGACACCGAATCCGCGGCGCGCCTGTCCACCGACGAGTGCCTGCAGCTGATCTTCATGCCCGGCTTCTCCACCCGCGCCGAGGTCAGCGACCTGTCGGGACGCGGCGTCGGCATGGACGTGGTGCAGTCCAAGATCCGCGAGCTCTCGGGCGAGGTGCAGATCCAGTCCGAGCCCGGCGTGGGCAGCCGGTTCCTGATCCGCGTGCCGCTGACGCTGGCGATCCTGCCGACGCTGCTGGTGGAGATCGACGACGACGTCTACGCGCTGCCGCTGGTGCGCGTGGTCGAGGTTTTGGCGCACCGCGCCAGCGAGCCGATGTGGATCGACGGCCAGCGCGTGCTGGACCTGCGCGAGGAGCCGCTGCCGCTGCTGTCGATGCGCGACTGGCTGGGCGCCGGCGCGCCGCCCGACGGCGAGACCACCGGCGTGGTGCTGCAGTCCGGCGAGCAGCGCTTCTGCCTGGAGGTGGACCGCGTGCGCGGCCGCGAGGAAGTCGTCATCAAGGCGCTGCCCCGCACCCTGCGCGGGTTGCCCGGCTACGCCGGCGCCAGCCTGATCGGCGACGGCCGCATGGCGCTGATCCTGGATGTCGACGCGCTGTACCGCACCGGCGTCAAGGCGCCGACGCGGCTGATCGCCTGACGGGTCACCGTAGCCCGGGTAAGGCCGTAGGCCACACCCGGGAATGCCGCGACGTGATGCAAAACGACCCGGGTGCGCTGCGCTTACCCGGGCTACGGCTCTCCTCACCCCCTGCGAGCAGGGGAGGGAGCAAAGGCCGCTCCGGTTTCGTCACCAGCGTGAGGCAGCCGCGCCGCGTGCGCCGCGTCGGAAAAACCACGGCACGCGCCGTGCATCCCCTCAAGAAATCCCCTTCCCCGACCGTTAATTCCGGACATGGACAGACTCAGCGTGATCGGCGTGGTGCTGGCACTCGTCGCCCTGATCGGCGGCAGCATGCTCAAGGGCGCGGGCCTGTCGGGCCTGTGGTCGCCGGCTGCGTTCGTCATCGTGATCCTCGGCACCATCGCCGCCATCCTCCTGCAGACGCCGATGGCGACGTTCAAGCGGGCACTGAAGATCGTGCGCTGGGTGTTCCAGCCGCCCGCGCAGGACCGGGCGAGCGTCATCGCCAAGATCGTCGAGTGGAGCACCACCGCGCGCAAGCAGGGCCTGCTGGGCCTGGAGGCCGAAGTGCAATCGCTGGAGGATCCCTTCCTGCGCAAGGGCCTGCAGATGGTGGTCGACGGCGTGGAGCCCGAGGCCATCCGCCAGATGCTGGAGATCGAGTTGCACGGCCAGTCCGACCGCGACATGTCCGCGGCCAAGGTGTTCGAGGGCATGGGCATCTATGCGCCGACGCTGGGCATCATCGGCGCGGTGCTGGGCCTGATGGCGGTGATGAAGAACCTCGCCGACCCCAGCAAGCTGGGCCACGGCATCGCCGCCGCCTTTACCGCCACGATCTACGGCATCGGCGCGGCCAACCTGATGCTGTTGCCCATCGCCTCCAAGCTGAAAGGCCTGGTCAACCACCAGACCCAGGAGCGCGAAATGATCGTCGAAGGGCTGATCGCCATCGCCCAAGGCGAGAACCCGCGCAACATCGAGGCGCGGCTCAACGGGTTCATCCACTGAGCCATGGCCGGCCGTCGCCACAAGCACGAAGACCACGTCAACCATGAAGCCTGGGCGATCCCCTACGGCGACCTGGTGACGCTGCTGCTCGCCTTCTTCGTGGTGATGTACGCCATCTCCTCGGTCAACGAGGGCAAATACCGCGTGCTGGCCGACGCGCTGTCGTCGGCGTTCGGCGGCCCGCCGCGCACGGTGGCGCCGATCCAGCTGGGCGCCACGCAGATCCGCGGCTCGGCGTTCGACCGCCCGTCCATGCAGACGCCCGATTCCAAGTCCGGTCCCTCCTCGGCCACGCCGGTCAGCAGCCCGGCGATGCGCCAGGTGCTGGACGTGCCCACCTTCGGCGCCATGGCGCGCAAGACGGCCACCGGCGACGGCGAGGGCAACAGCGCGACGGGCGACGACAGCGCCAAGACCGAGAACACCCAGTTGCTGGAGCAGGTGGAAGGCCGCAACCGGCAGTTGCACTCCCTGGGCCGTCGCATCCAGCAGGCGCTGTCTGAGCTGGTCCAGCAGAAGCTGGTCACCGTGCGCCGCGGCGACAGCTTCCTGGAAGTGGAAATCCAGAGCGACATCCTGTTCGCCAGCGGCTCGGCCGCCCCCAGCCCGGTGGCGCTGACCACGGTGCACAAGCTGGCCGACGTGTTGCGCGGCGAGCCCAACGCCGTGCGCGTGGAGGGCTACACCGACAACGTGCCGATCAACACGGTGGCGTTCCGCTCCAACTGGGAGCTGTCGTCGGCCCGGGCCGCGGGCGTGGTGCACGAGCTGGTCGACTGGGGCGTGTCGCCGCAGCGGCTGGCGGTGGTCGGCTTCGGCGAACACCAGCCGGTGGCCGACAACGCCACCATCGAAGGCCGCAACGCCAACCGGCGGGTGCTGCTGGTCATCCTGGCCTCGCCGCAGGATGCCGATGCCGGCGGCACCGACGCGGATGCCGTGGTCGAGGCCGCCCCGCGCCCGACGCCCGCCCGCGCCGACACGCGCGTGGCGCAGGCACGGTCCCGTCCGGCGGCCGCACCCGCCACGCCGCCGCCACCGCGCGCCACGCCGGCCCCGGCGCACCGCGGCCCCGTGCCGCCGGAGCGCCTGCTGCCCATCCTGGCCGCGCGCCGCGCGGCACACGGCCCCGCACCGCGCGACCCGGAGGCCGGCTGATGCTGATCTGGGCGATCGCCAACCAGAAGGGCGGGGTCGGCAAGACCACCACGTCGCTGTGCCTCGCGCGCAACCTGGCCGAGTCCGGCGCGCGCGTGCTGCTGGTCGACCTGGACCCGCATTCCTCGCTGACGCGCGCCTTCGGCGTGCCGTCCGCGCCGCCCCCTGCCGGCACGCACGACATCTTCAACGGCCCCGACGTGCCGATGGGCTCGCTGGCACGCAGCACCGCCATCGACGGCCTGCGCCTGGTCGCCGCACAACCGGCGCTGGCGACGCTGGAACGCCGCGGCGCCACCCAGCCCGGCCTCGGCCTGGCACTGGGCCGCGCGTTGCACGGCGTGCGAGAGAGCTACGACTACGCCCTGCTGGACTGCCCACCCACGCTCGGCCTGCTGATGGTCAATGCGCTGGCGGCGGCCGACCGGCTGGTGATCCCCACGCAGACCGACCCGCTGGCCATGCACGGCCTCAGCGACATGGTGCGCACCGCGGACATGGTCGAGCGCTCGCGCCGCCGCCCGCTGGCGCGCCACATCATCCCGACGCTGTACGACCGCCGCACGCGCTCGGGCGTCAAGAGCCTGGAGCTGCTGCAGGACGGCCACCCGTCGCACTGCTGGCACAAGGCGGTGCCGATGGACACGCGCCTGCGCGATCCATCCGTCCTCACCGCCGAAGAACCCCCGACCGGGAAGGGCGCCGACGCATACCGCTCGGCGCTGGCCTGGTTGCTCGACAAGGCCGACGTCCGCAAGGAGGCCGCATGAGCCAACACGCCATCGACGCATACCTGGACGACCTGCTGTGCGAGGTCGAACCCGCCACCGCGGCACCGCCGTCCGCACCGGCATCCGCACCGGTGATCGCCGTGCCCGACACGCCCGCCCTGCCCCCGGTGGCGCGCAGCATGCCGGCGCCGGTGGCGGTGCCGGCCCGCGAGCCGGCGCCTGCCGCCCCGCCTGCGACCGCGCCCGAACCGCGCCACCGCCGCGCCAGCGACACCTCGCCGATCAATGGCGAGCACGTGCCCGCCGCCGCACGCAGCAGCCGCTGGCTGCGCATGGGCATCGGCCGCGACAGCTACGCCTTCGAACTGCTGCGCGTGCAGGAGGTGGTGCGCGTCGCGCCGACCCTGGCCGTGCGCGGGGCGGCGATGTCCATCCTCGGCGTGATGAACCTGCGCGGCCGCATCGTGCCGGTGTTCGACCTCGGCCGCTGGCTGGGCTCGGCCGCCATCGAGGTGACCGAAGGCGCGCGCATCGTGGTGGTCGAACGCGACGACGAGCTGATCGGCGTGCTGGTCACGCAGGTCGAGGACGTGGTCAGCCTGTCGCGTGAACACATCGAGCCGCCGCTGGCCAACGGCACGCCCGGCGCCATCGTCGGCATCGCCCGCACCGGTCAGGCGCCCACCGTGCTGCTGGACGCGAACGCGCTGTTCGACTGATCCGGATCTCCGTAGCCCGGATAAGGCCGAAGGCCGCATCCGGGAATCGCCTCCATGGACCTGCCGCGACCCCGGATGCGCTGCGCTTACCCGGGCTACGTGCTGGGGAGGGGGTGAACACCCCCTCAAGTCCCCGCCGCCACCGCCGATAACCATTTCGAACCCCCGACGGCGCACGCCCATGACCCCGCTGGCCCTGCAATCGGATCTCGGCATCGAACACGTGGCGGCCCTGCACGCCACCCTGCTGCCGCACCTGGACGACGAGGACGCGATCGAGCTGGTCGGCGACCGGGTCGGCCGCGTGCATGCGGCCGGTCTGCAGCTGCTGCACGCCTTCGTGCGCGACCGCGCCCACGCCGGGCGCCAGACCGCCGTCACCCTCGCCTCGCCCGCCCTGGCCGACGCCGCACGCGCACTGGCGCTGGCCGTCAGCCTCGGCGTCGACGCGCCCACGCCCGCGCACGACTGATGCGCGGCGCCGGCCCGGCTTCCCACACCCCCGCCCAGCGCCGCATCCCGGCCCTGGGGCAGACCCGCGCGTGCCGGACCGGCGCGCAACGCAATTCCGATGGAGACCGCTCGTGAGTGCCCAACTGCTGATCGTCGACGATTCCACCTCCATGCGGCAGATGGTCGCCTTCGCGCTGTCCTCGGGCGGCTACAACGTGCGCGAGGCCGAGGACGGCCAAGCCGCGCTGGACATCGCGCGCACCGCGAAGTTCGACGCCGTGGTCACCGACGTCAACATGCCGCGCATGGACGGCATCGAGCTGATCCGCCAGCTGCGTACGCTGCCCGACTACAAGTTCACCCCGCTGCTGATGCTCACGACCGAGTCCGGCGGCGACAAGAAGCAGGAAGGCCGCGCCGCCGGCGCCACCGGCTGGCTGGTCAAGCCGTTCGACCCGGACCAGCTGCTGGCCACCGTCCGCAAGGTGCTCGGCTAAGCGATGGACATCACCCAGTTCCACGCCGCGTTCTTCGAGGAAAGCCGTGAAGGGCTGGACGCGATGGAAGCCGGCCTGCTGGGGCTGGAGGAATCCGGCCGTGCGGATGCCGAGACGGTCAACACCATCTTCCGCGCCGCGCACTCCATCAAGGGCGGCGCGGCGACGTTCGGCTTCGGCGCCGTCACCGACCTGACCCACGTCCTGGAAACGCTGCTCGACCAGGCCCGCAGCGGCGGCCGCGTGCTCGACCGCGACGCCACCGGCGCGCTGCTGGCGTCGGTCGACGTGCTTCGCGACCTGCTGGCCGTCTACGAACAGGGCGGGCCCGACATCGAGGCCCGTATCGATCACGCAGCGCTCGCGCAGGCGCGCGCCGGCCTGGACCGGATGCTGGCAGGAGCCGCTGGCGCTGCGACCACCACGAGTGCCGCCACGGCGGCGGCCGACACCGGCCCCGACCACTGGCGCATCGCCTTCCACCCGCTGCCCTCGCTGTTCATGAGCGGCAACGATCCGCTGCGCATCCTGCGCGAGCTGGCCGGGCTGGGCGAGATGACGGCCGAGTGCCACGACCGCGAGCTGCCGGCATTTGCCGCGCTCGACCCGCATGAGGCGCACCTGGGCTGGACGCTGACGCTGCCGGGCACGGTCAAGCGCGGCGACATCGACGAAGCGTTCGCGTGGGTCGAGGACCAGTGCGAGCTGGAGATCGAGGCCGTCGCCCAAGTCGAAGCCGCGCCGGTTGAAGCCGACGCCGGCGCTACCGCGAATACACCCGCCGCCAATTCACCCGCGCGCGGCGGCAATGACGCCGATACGTCCATCCGCGTGGCGGTCAACAAGGTCGACGCGCTGATCAACCTGGTGGGCGAGCTGGTCATCACCCAGGCGATGCTGCGCCAGCGCGCGCAGTCGCTCGACCCGGTCGCCAACGAGGCCCTGCTGTCGGGGCTGGAGCAGCTGGACCGCAACACCCGCGACCTGCAGGAGTCGGTGATGGGCGTGCGCATGCTGCCCGTCGAGTTCGCCTTCAGCCGCTTCCCGCGCATGGTGCGCGATGTCGCCTCGCGCCTGAACAAGAAGGTGCGCCTGAAGACCTCCGGTGAAGCCACCGAGCTGGACAAGGGCGTGATCGAGAAGATCGTCGACCCGCTGGTGCACCTGATGCGCAACGCCATCGACCACGGCCTGGAGTCGCCGGAAGAACGGCGCGCGGCGGGCAAGGACGAGACCGGCACCATCAGCATGAGCGCCGCCCACCAGGGCGGGCACATCATCATCGAGGTCGGCGACGACGGCCGCGGCCTGGACCGCGAGCGCATCCTGCGCAAGGCCGCCGAACGCAACCTGCCGGTCCCCGATGAGCCCACCGATTCGCAGGTGTGGGACCTGGTGTTCCACCCCGGCTTCTCCACCGCCGATGCGCTGACCGACCTGTCCGGCCGCGGCGTCGGCATGGACGTGGTCAAGAGCAACATCGTCGCGCTGGGCGGCAACGTCGAGATCCGCAGTGCACGCGGCCAGGGCAGCACCATCTCCATCCGCCTGCCGCTGACGCTCGCGATCATGGACGGCATGTCCGTGGCCGTCGGCGACGAGGTCTTCATCATCCCGCTCAACATGGTGGTGGAGTCCCTGCAGCCCGGGCCCGGCGACGTGCGCACGGTGACCAACGAGGGCCGCGTGCTGCGCGTGCGCGACGAGTTCCTGCCGCTGCTCAACCTGGCCGCCACCTACGGCCTGCCCGCGCAGCGCCGCGACGACGCCGCCCCGCCCATCGCGGTGGTGGTGGAGTGCGACGGCCGCAAGCTGGCGCTGGAAGTCGACGAACTGGTCGGCCAGCAGCAGGTCGTGGTCAAGAACCTGGAAGCCAACTACCGCCGCATCGACGGCGTCTCCGGCGCCACGATCCTCGGCGACGGCCGCGTCGCGCTGATCGTCGACGCCGGCGGCCTGGGCCAGGCCGCGCGCCTGCCCGCCGCCGCCTGACACGCCAACACCGCTTACGAAGGACCCGCCATGAGCACCGCCACCACCCAGAACGACGCCCACGCCAGTGATGCCGTGGTCGAGGAGTACCTGACCTTCACCCTGGCGGACGAGGAATACGGCGTCGACATCCTGAAAGTGCAGGAGATCCGCGGCTACGACGCCGTCACCCGCCTGCCCGACGCGCCGGACTTCATCAAGGGCGTGGTCAACCTGCGCGGCACCATCGTCCCGGTGGTCGACCTGCGCCTGAAGTTCAAGATGAAGGACGTCGGCTACGGCCCGACCACGGTGATGATCGTGCTCAACGTCGCCGACCGCGTCGTCGGCATGGTGGTGGACGCGGTGTCGGACGTGATCCGCCTCACCCCCGACCAGGTCCGCCCGGTGCCGGAGATCGTCTGCACGATCGACCGCAAGTTCCTCACCGGCATCGGCACCGCCGAAGACCGCATGCTGGTGCTGCTCGACATCGAGCACCTGATGACCAGCGCCGAGATGGGTCTGGTGGCCGAGGCGCTGGCGGCATAGCGCACGCGCTACCATCCCCCTCGAACAAGAAAAGGCCCGCTTCGCGCGGGCCTTTTTCGTTACACCGTAGCCCGGGTAAGGTCACCGGCCGCACCCGGGATTGCCGCGAGGTGAGGCATGACAACCCCCGGGTGCGCTGCGCTTACCCGGGTACTCTGCCTCGACATCGAGCACCTGATGACCAGCGCCGACATGGCCCTGGTGGCCTAGGCACTGGCGGCATAGTCAGCACCCGTCGAACTACGCAAACAGAAAAGGCCCGCTTCGTGCGGGCCTTTTTCGTTACACCGTAGCCCGGGTAAGGCCACCGGCCGCACCCGGGATCGCCGCGAGGTGATGCATGACAACCCCCGGGTGCGCTGCGCTTACCCGGGCTACGCTTATTACATCTCGTGACGACTAGGGCTTGACCGGTTTGGTGCGGACGACGGAGCGACCCGCGACACCACTACATAGAGCAGCCCGCCTCCCGCTATGGCCACGGCCACCTCTTTGAGCAAGTCCATATCGGTCCGGACAACCGAGAACAGCAGCGCCGCGCCCGAGGCGGTCACAACCACATAGCCCACCGCCAAAAGGCTCGGCCTTAAGACTATGAACGACACCCCAAGCACTAGGAACAAGAGGGTCGTACTGGTCTTCAGCACGGCAATGACGGGATGCTCTGACCGCATTGGCTTGCGGAGTACTGGATCTTCCCTGGCCCGCTGTTCGTAAAGCCGCTGGAAATTGCGCGCATCCGCATCCGGGTGCGCCGCGACAATCGTATCGACCACCCGATTGTGGGCGCGCACGGCCTCTGCATTGTCGGGATAGCCGCCTAGTGATCCGAGCACGGAGGTGAGCAGGACAGCAACGCCCAATGCGGTCAGCGCTTTCAACAGATCGCGCACCGCAGGCCGCAGCATCGAGGGCACGTTTACTTCCAGGTCGCTGTGGATCCATGAAGGAGACCCTAACGAGGCCCCGTGTGCAACTGGATCCTGAAGGACACGCGGGATGAGCCGGGCAGAGCGGGATCGATCACGCCGTGCGCGAGCCAGGTGCCGCGAGGCGATGGGTATCGCACCGCTCAACCCCTCCTACGGCGTGCTCCGTCGCAAAAAAAAACCGCGCCCGGAGGCGCGGTTTCCTGAAGTCCCAGGGGAGTGGGTCTGTCAGAGGTTGAAGTCCAGGCGCACCTTGCCGCGACCGCCGCCGGGGGCGAACTGCCACTGCTTGACCGCGCGGACGGCGGCCTGCTCGAAGGTGCGCGAGGGCTTTGCATTCAATACGGAGACGCTTTCGACCTTGCCGTCGGCGGCCACCGAGAACTCGACCTCGACGAAGCCGGTCTTGCCGGCGCGGGCGGCTTCGGGCGGGTACTGCGGCTCGACGCGCTTGGTCGGGGTGAGCTCGGCGTGGGCCGGCATCGCAAACGCCATGGCCAGCAACGCGGCGGCGACAACGGACGGACGGGTCATGGACGGCTCCTCATAGACGGGACAGAAGGCGTGCGCCTTGCTCCCCCGGCAACGGCCGGCACGCGGCTTTCTTGAGGACCGCACCCGGCGCGCACGGCGCTGCGCGGTGAAACTGCGAGACCCGTCACAGGATGGCGCGGCCCTGCACCGCGATGCCTGGCCGCCACATCGCCCGATGTGCCGTTGCACCGGGCCCGTCGCCGTCCAGCGCCATGGCACCGCGCCAGTCGAGGCGGCGTGAACCCGCTAAAGATTTGCGCGCTGCCGCCGATGCACGGTGTGTCGACCCACTCCGGGTCAACCACCCTTGCCGAGGCTGCGACATGTCCAACCCCCTTCCCTCGAACCTTCTGGACCGTGCGCTGGCGCCGTCCACGCGCCTGATGGCGCGGCTGCGCTTCGGCCAGAAGGCCATGGTGATCGGCGCCGCCTTCGCCCTGACGTGCGCGGTGCTGGCCGGCATCGTGCTGGTGCGCGCCAACGAAGAGATCGGACAGGCGCAGATGCAGCTGACCGCCAACGACGGCATCGCGCACCTGCACGACGCCATGCTGGCGATGCAGGCGCACCGCCAGATGGTGACGCGCCTGGCGGCGAAGGACGGCGTGGCGCCGGCCGAGATGGCCACCGCCGCGACCCAGGCCAATGCCGCGCTCGCCGAGTTCGGCCGCTGGCAGGGCGAGGAAATCCCGGACGCCCCCGTCGCCAACGCCCTGAAGGCCGCGCAGGCCGCCTGGGTCAAGGCCACGGCCGCCAACGAGGACCTGTTCGCGCAGGCCGAGTTGCACAACGACGCGCTGTTCCACGTGCGCGGCATGATGCGCGAGGTCTCCGAGTACACCGGCCTGACCCAGGCCAACGACCCGGCCGTGTTCTACACCGGCCGCGCGTCCACCGAATGGCTGCCCTCTCTGGCCGAATACACCACGCAGCAGGGCGCGGTGGCGATCCGCGTGCTGGGCGAGGGCTCGATCTGGGTCGAGGACCGCACGGGTCTTGCGATCTCGCAGAACATGCAGGAGTTCGTGCGCAGCCGCATCGAGCTGGAGCTGGCCAACGCCGAAGCCGCCGACCCCGCCCTGGCCGAAACGCTGGGCGGCCCGGTGCGCCGCGCGCTGGAGGCGATGGACAAGCAGAACGCGGCCATCCAGGCCAACGTGCTGGATGCGGACATGATGGAAATGCCGGTGGCGTCCATGGCCGCCCGCGAGAACGCGACCCGCCTGGCGATGGCCGTGGCGCTGGAAGGCTCGGAGGCCGCGCTGGTCGCCGCCGCCGAGAACGAGATCGGCGCGCTGAAGTCCGAGCGCGCCTCCACGATGCTGGTCTGCCTGCTGGTGCTGCTGCTGTCGGGCTACCTGTTCCTGGGCTTCAGCCGCAGCACGCGCAGCTCGCTGCGCGAGATCCAGACCGCCGCCGAGTCGCTGGCCGTGGGCCAGTTCCCGGAACGGGTCAAGGTCGACAGCCGCGACGAACTGCGCGTCATCGCCGACAGCCTGGAACAGGCGGTGGGCAGCCTGCGCCGGTTCTCCGACGCGCAGGGCCATGTATTCGAGGCCCACCAGGCCGGCAACGTCAACGAGCGCCTGGACGCGGAGTCCTTCCCGGGGTCGTTCGGCGTCATGGCCGACGAGATCAACACCCTGGTCTCCTCGCACATCGACCTGCAGACGCGCGTCATCGAGCTGGTCGACGCCTACGGCCGCGGCGACCTGTCGCAGGACATCGAGCGCCTGCCGGGTGAGAAGGCCCGCATCACCGAGGCCGTGGACGCGGTGAAGTCGCGCATGCTGGACGTCAACGGCGAGATCAAGCGCCTGGTGGACGCGGCGGTGGAAGGCGACTTCAGCCAGCGCGGCAATGCCGACCGCTTCGAGTTCGTCTACCACGACATGGTGCAGGGCCTGAACGCGCTGATGGACAGCGCCGACCGCGGCGTCAGCGAGATCGGCGCCCTGCTGCGCGCGGTGGCCGACGGCGACCTCACGCAGGAAGTCGATGCCACCCTGCCCGGCCAGTTCGGCGAACTGGCGGCCAATGCCAACGGCACCGTGCGCCAGCTGGCGACGGTCGTCGGCCGGATCCGCGCCGGCAGCGATTCGATCAACGCCGCCGCCGGCGAGATCGCCTCGGGCAACAACGACCTGTCGCAGCGCACCGAGCAGCAGGCCGCCTCGCTGGAGGAAACCGCCTCGTCGATGGAGGAGCTGACGTCGACGGTGCGCCAGAACGCCGACAACGCGCGCCAGGCCAACCAGCTGGCGATCGGCGCGGCCGATGTCGCCGAGCAGGGCGGCCAGGTGGTGGGCAAGGTCGTGCAGACGATGAGCGCGATCAACGACTCGTCGCGCAAGATCAACGACATCATCGGCGTCATCGACGGCATCGCGTTCCAGACCAACATCCTGGCGCTCAACGCCGCGGTCGAGGCCGCGCGTGCCGGCGAGCAGGGCCGCGGGTTCGCGGTGGTGGCTGCCGAGGTGCGCTCGCTGGCGCAGCGCTCGGCCAACGCCGCCAAGGAGATCAAGCAGCTCATCACCGACTCGGTCGACAAGGTCGAGGACGGCACGCGCCTGGTGGACCAGGCCGGCAAGACGATGGGCGAGATCGTGACCAGCGTGAAGCGCGTCAGCGACATCATCGCCGACATCAGCGCCGCCTCGCAGGAGCAGACCACCGGCATCGAGCAGATCAACCAGGCGATCCTGCAGATGGACGAGGGCACCCAGCAGAACGCCGCGCTGGTCGAGGAAGCCTCGGCCGCCGCGCGCAGCATGGAGCAGCAGTCCGTGCAGCTGGCGCAGATGGTGGCGTCGTTCCACCTGGCCGGCCACGAGGACGGCGACGCCAAGGCCACGCCGCGTGCCGCCGGCAACATCGAGGTCAACCACGGCCACCACGGCGCGCGCCATGCGCGCACGCCGGCCGCCCCGCGTCCGCGTCCGCCAGCCCGCAAGCGCGGCGCCAACGGCGGTGGCAACGAGCAGCACTGGCAGGAGTTCTGAGGCGTGCCGCACGTCGCGTGCGGAGGGTGGGGTCACGGCGCGGGGGTGCCGTGGCCCCGCCCGTTTTCAGGCCCCGATGACGCCCCCTGCCCGGCCCTGAGCGCGTCCCGCGCGACCCACCTGCCATGATCAGCGACGACCTGCACCCCGACGCCGACCCCGATGCCGCCGACACCGCCGGCGGCGCGGAGTTCGATGACCTGATCGCCCTGGCCACCGACCTGCTCGGGGCCCGCGGCGCGGGCATCGCGGTGGGCCGCCACGCGCACGCGCGCTGGATCGCCGGCCTGCACATGCCGCCGGCCGCCGGGCTGGAGGCGCTGTTCGCCGCCACCGACACCGATGCCGGCGCACTGCACATCGCCACGGCCGACGCCGACCCGGCGCGCCCGGGCCCCGTGCTGTCCGTCGCGGGCATCGCCCTGTCCGACCCCGCCGGCCAGCCGCTGGGGACGCTGTGCGTGGCCGGCGATGCGCTGCCGCCGCCGGCGGCGCTCGAGCCCGGCCTGCGGCGGCTGGCGCGGCTGGCGACGCGGCTGCTGGAACGCCACCAGCTGCAGCGCCGCAACCGCATCGCCGCGCAGATCATGCAGGCCGATTTCAGTGCGGTGGTGGTGACGGACGACGACGGTTGCATCGCGTTCGCCAACCGTGCCGCGCAGCGGATGTTCGGCCGCGGCGCGCGCGCGATGCGCGGCACGCCGCTGGCGGTGCTGTTCCCGGCCCACCTGCAGGGCGATGCCGACGCCGTCGCGCGGTTCCTGCACGCCATGGGCGAGGGCGGGCCGGCGGTGCCCGAGGCGGTCCACCTGCGCATCCCCGGCGAGGGCGACAGCCGTCGCACGCTGGAGGCCGCGCGATGCAGCTGGCGCCTGGCGCGCGGCCAGGGCATCGCCCTGATCCTGCGCGACATCACCGACCGCCTGCAGCAGGAAGACCGGCTGCGCCGCATTGCCCTGTTCGACCCGCTCACTGGGCTGCCCAACCGCAACGGCCTGACCGAGGCGCTGGAGCGGCTGCAGGCCGGCGGCGAATCGCGCATCGGCCTCGCGCTGGTCGACCTGGACCACTTCAAGGCGATCAACGACACGCTCGGCCACGCCTTGGGCGACCGCGTGCTGCGGCGTGCGGCCGCGCGCCTGCGCCGGGCGCTGCCACCGGGCGCGATGGCCGCGCGGCTGGGCGGCGACGAGTTCGCGCTGGCCTTCACCGGGATGGACGTCGAGCAGGCCGGCGTTGCCCTGGCGCGCGCGCTGGATGCCCTCGCGCGCCCGCTGCGGCTGGACGGCCACCACGTGCACCTGGAGGCCAGCGCCGGGCTGGCGATGAGCCGGCACGACCACGACGACGAGGCGCTGCACGACCTGCTCGCACGCGCCGACCTGGCGCTCTACAAGGCCAAGGGCGACGGCCACCGGCAGGTGGCGGTGTTCGAGGCGTCGATGCGCGAGGAGGTGATCGCCCGCCGCCAGCTGGACCTGGAGCTGCGCCAGGCCTGCGCGCGCGGCGAGTTCGAGCTGCATTACCAGCCGCAGGTCGACCTGCTGACCGGCCGCACCGTGGGCGCCGAGGCGCTGCTGCGCTGGCGCCACCCGCGCCGCGGCCTGCTGTCGCCGGTCGACTTCATCGACGCGCTGGCCGCCAGCCCGGCCGCGGCCGAGGTCGGCGGCTGGATCCTGCGCCAGGCGTGCCTCGACGCCGCGCGCTGGCCGCAGGTGGACGGCCGCGATGTCGCCATCAGCATCAACCTGTTCCCGGTGCAGGTGAACGACGGCCGCCTGCAGGCCGACGTGGACCGCGCCCTGGCCGACAGCGGGCTGGCCCCGAACCGGCTGGAACTGGAAATCACCGAATCCATCGCGCTGCGCCCCGACGACCACGCCGCGCTCGCGCTGGCCGCGCTGCGCGCGCGCGGCATCGGCCTGGCGTTCGACGACTTCGGCACCGGCTTCGCGTCGCTGTCGCTGCTGCAGCGCTTTCCGATCGACCGGATCAAGATCGACCGCTCGTTCGTGCGCGACATGCTGGCCAACCGCGACGACGCGGCGATCGTGCGCTCGATCGTGCTGATCTCGCGCAACCTCGACCTGCGCGTGGTGGCCGAGGGCGTGGAGCACGACGACCAGGCGCAACTGCTGCGCGGCCTGGGCTGCCACGGCGCGCAGGGCTTCCTGTATGCGCCGGCGCTGGACGCGGCGGCGTTCGACCTGTGGCTGGCGCGGCACTTCCGCAACCCGGCCGATGCGCCGGTCGCCACGTCCGTGGCCGCGGTGCCCGACGCCGCCGCGGCGCAGCCGCCGGTGCACGGCCATGGCTGAGGCCCTCGCCCGTCGACGCGGTGCTGACCACGACGTGCGCGAGGCGCGCGATTTCGAGTTCACCGAGCGCGACTTCCGGCGCATCTCGCGGCTGATCCAGGCACGCGCCGGCATCCACCTCAGCGACCACAAGCGCGACATGGTCTACGGACGACTGGCACGCCAGCTCCGGATGCACGGCCACACCCGCTTCTGCGATTACCTGGACGCGCTGGAGGCCGACGCGGGCCCCGAGTGGCAGGACTTCGTCAATGCGCTGACGACCAACCTGACCTCGTTCTTCCGCGAGGCCTACCACTTCGACATGCTGGTCGAGCACCTGCGCGCGGCCGGCCCCGGCCCGCACACGATCTGGTGCTGCGCTGCATCCACCGGCGAGGAGCCCTATTCGATCGCGATCGCGGCATGCGAGGCGTTCGGCACCGACACCCCGCCGGTGCGTATCCTGGCCACCGACATCGACACCGCGGTGCTGGAAACCGCGCGCGAAGGCGTCTACCCGCTGGAGCGCATCGGCCTGCTGACGCCGGAACGCAAGCGCGCGTTCTTCCTGCGCGGCAACGGCCCCAATGCCGACCTGTGCCGCGTGCGACCCGCCCTGCAGCAGCTGGTGACGTTCCGCCCGCTCAACCTGCTGGGCGACGGCTACGGGCTGCGGGGCGGGTTCACCGCGGTGTTCTGCCGCAACGTGATGATCTATTTCGACAAGCCGACGCAGTACCGCGTGCTGCAGCGGATCGTGCCGCTGATGGCACCGGGCGGCGTGCTGTTTGCCGGCCACTCGGAGAGCTTCACGCACGCCCACGACCTCATCGAACCGTGCGGGCGCACGAGCTATCGCGCCGCCGGCCGCACGCGCGGAACCGCGCCGTGAACGCCGTGGCCCGCAGCGTCCGCCGCGCGTTGCCGTCGGTCCCGGCCGAGCCGGTGACCTACTACGACAGCGCCATCGAGAGCGAAGCAATCAAGCTGCTGCCGGCCGACTATGTGGTCACCGACCGCCCGGTCGCGCTGGTGACGCTGCTGGGCTCGTGCGTGGCCGCGTGCCTGTACGACCCGACCATGGCCGTGGGCGGCATGAACCACTTCATGCTGCCCGACGGCGGCGTGTCCGACGGCGATGCGCGTGCGGTGCCGGCCGGCGGCGACACCGTCAGCGCGCGCTACGGCATGCACGCGATGGAGCTGCTGATCAACGACCTGCTCAAGCGCGGCGCACGCCGGCAGCGGCTGCTGGCCAAGGTCTTCGGCGGCGGCAACGTGCTGAGCGGCTTCCAGACCGACCCCATCGGCACGCGCAACGCGCGCTTCGTGCTGGAGTACCTGCGCGCCGAGCGCATCCCGGTGCTGGCCGAGGACCTGGGCGACATCCACCCGCGCAAGGTCTGCTTCTTCGCGCAGACCGGGCGCGCGCTGGTGCGCCGCCTGCCCGCCACGCGCGAGGCGGAGATCGCCAAGCTCGAACGCGCCTACTACGGCCAACTCACACAGGCGCCTGTTGCAGGCAGCGTGGAACTGTTTTGATGAACATGATGACCCGTTCCACCGCGCCGGCAACGGCGCATGCACGTCCCGTGCGCGTGCTGGTGGTCGACGATTCCGCGCTGATCCGGAAGCTGCTGGCCGAACTGCTGTCGCAGGACCCGGGCATCGTCGTGGTGGGCACCGCGTCGGACCCGTTCATCGCGCGCGAGAAGATCAAGCAGCTCAACCCCGACGTGCTGACGCTGGACGTCGAGATGCCGCGCATGGACGGCCTGACGTTCCTGCAGAACCTGATGCGGCTGCGGCCGATGCCGGTGGTGATGCTGTCGTCGCTGACCGAGCGTGGCGCGCAGGTCACGCTGGACGCGCTGGCGCTGGGCGCGGTGGACTTCGTCGCCAAGCCCAAGCTCGACATCGCCCGCGGCCTGCGCGACTACGCGCAACTGCTGGCGGAAAAAGTGAAGCTGGCTGCCCAGGCGCGCGTGACCGCGATGAGCCCGGTGCCGCAGGACCTGCGCGATGCCTCCGCGCCGCGTGCGATCGGCTACCGCACCACCGACCGGCTGCTGGCCATCGGCGCGTCGGCGGGCGGCACCGAGGCCATCCGCCACGTGCTGGCCTCGATGCCGGCCGACGCACCCGCCACGGTGATCAGCCAGCACATCCCGGCCGCCTTCAGCACCGCCTTTGCCGAGCGCCTGGACCGGCACAGCCGGATGACGGTGATCGAGGCGACCTGCGACCAGCCGCTGCTGCCGGGCCATGCCTACGTCGCGCCCGGTGGCCGCCACCTGCGCGTGTTCCGCAGCGGCGCGCGCTGGCACTGCCGCCTGGGCGACGACGACCCGGTGCGCGGCCACCGGCCGAGCGTCGACGTGATGTTCGACTCCCTCGCCCGCTGCGCCGGTGCCAACGTCAGCGCCGCGTTGCTGACCGGCATGGGCGACGACGGTGCACGCGGCCTGCTCGCACTGCGCCAGGCCGGCGCCCTGACGCTGGCCCAGGACCAGGAAACGAGCGTGATCTGGGGCATGCCCGGCGCCGCGGTGGCGATGGGCGCAGCGCAGTCGGTGGTGCCGCTGTCGGACGTGGCGGAGCGGTTGCTGGCCGAGGCGTTGACCGCTGGCGGGTGAAATCGCGTCGCGGTGGAATTGTCTCCTTGCGTAGCCACGGTTCCGTCATTCCCGCGAAGCCGGGAATGACGGGAAACGGAGAGTCGACGGAGGCGAGCCAACTCGTCGAACGACACACCGCCCCTTCCCAAACCGCGACTTCCATCGCACCCGTTCACGAAGCTGCATCTAAAGCACGGCCGCGCGGTGCCGTTATCACCCATGAAGTCCCCGACGAGAACTGCGATGGACCCCCGCGTACTGATCCGCCTTGCAGCGCCCCTTGCGCTCACCCTGATCCTCACCATCGCCGAGATCCTCGGTTGGCCGCTGGCCGTCCGCCTCGGCACGATGGCGGCGATGACCCTGGCCTGGCTGGCGTTTGCCTGGAGTGCCTACCGCCCGGCGGAAGCCAATGCGCTGTCGCGCGAGCAGACGCGCCTACTGGAGGAACTGCGCAACTTCGTCGGTTCGGAAGTCTCCGGCTCCAAACAGGAAATCGAACGCACCCGCGAGCTGATCCGCGAGTCGGTCGCCAAGCTCGGCTCCAGCTTCGATGCGGTCAACCGCAAGTCGCGGCAGCAGGGTGAAGTGGTGGCCCGCATCATCGACCGCACCGGCGACGACGGCGCGGGCGTGGACGTGCAGCAGTTCGCGCTGCAGGCCAGCCAGAAGATGGAACAGCTGGTGGAAGCGCTGGAAGCCGTCGCCGGCCAGAGCGGTACCACCGTGACCCACATCGACGCCATGGCCGAGCACCTGGACGGCATCTTCGCGCTGCTGGAGGACGTCAAGTCAATCGCCGACCAGACCAACCTGCTGGCGCTCAACGCCGCCATCGAGGCCGCGCGTGCCGGCGAAGCGGGCCGCGGCTTCGCGGTGGTGGCCGACGAGGTGCGCAACCTGTCGGAGCGCTCGACCGCCTTCAACGAACAGATCCGCAAGCTGGCGCACAGCTCGAAGGAATCCATCGCCAAGGTGCGCGACACCGTCACCACCATGGCCTCGCGCGACCTGGACCGCTCGCGCGGTGCCCGCGTCGAGGCGGCGGCGATGCTGGAGCGCGTGGACGGCATCAACCGCGGCCTCGGCAACGGCATGCGCGAGATCGCCGAGTGCGGCCGCGCGATCGACGGCTCGGTGGCCGAAGCCGTGCGCTCGCTGCAGTTCGAGGACATCGCCACGCAGGCGCTGGGCGCCGCCAACCTGCACCTGGAGCGCCTGAGCGCGATCAACCAGGAAGCCACTGCCCTGCACGACCTGCTGCACCGCAGCCACCACGACTCCGAGGTCAAGCAGGCGCTGGGCAAGCTGGTGCAGCGCATCGGCCAGATGCGCAGCGAGTGGGAGCGCCCGCCGCACAAGCCGGTGATGCAACAGTCGATGGACGCCGGCAGCGTCGAGCTCTTCTGACGCAATCGAGCGGTTCAGCTTTCGAAACGACGCCGGTCCATCGACCGGCGTCACTTTTTTCAGTGGGCTTCGTGGACCCTTCACCGCCCGGGCGGCAGACTGGCCGCATGATCCCCCGCGTGGCCGAAACCCGATCCCGCGCGCCCGATGCGCGGTCCGCGCCTTTCCTTGCCGTGGCGATGCTGAGCGTCGTGGCGCTGTGCTTCGCCTGGCAGGCGCTGGCGGCCCCGGTCCTGCAGGCGGCCCTGCCGGTGGCGGCATTCTGGGCGGTCCAGTTCGTGGCACTGCTGGTGGCGACGGCGACCGCCGTCGCGTTCGCGCGGCATGCCGGCCAATCCGGTGCCGGCACCGCCCCCCGGTTCGATGCCGACGAGTGCGAGCGCCAGCTGCTCGCGATGGCACACGGGCTGCCGCTGGGCGTGCTGCTGGTCGAGGATGGACGCGTGCGCCACGCCAACCCGCTGGCCCTGGAGCAACTGGGCCTCACGGCCTCGATGGGCGAGGACGGGCCGGACGCACGCACGCTGTTTGACGACGACGCCACGGCGCGCGCCGCGCTCGAAGCCACAGCGCCGTTCGATGCCTGCGTCACGCTGCGGCGCGCCGATGCCACGACGCTGCGGGCGCAGGTCAGTGCCAGCACGTTGGCGCTTGGCGCCAGGCGACATCGCCTCGTGCTGCTGGCCGACCTCACCGAGGGCGATCGCCTGGCGGCCGACCTGGCACGCCAGCGTGGCGAACTCCAGGCCATGGGCCACCGGCTGATGACGGTGCAGGAGGACGAGCGGCGTTCGCTGTCGCGCGAGTTGCACGACGACATCGGCCAGTCGATCACCGCGATCAAGATGTGTGCGATGGCGCTGGCCGACGAGGACGAGGCGCGGCGCATGGAGACGATCGGCGAGATCACCGGCATCGCCGACGACACCGTCGCCAAGCTGCGCAACCTCTCGCTGCTGCTGCGACCGCCCCAGCTCGATGCGCTGGGGCTGGAGGCGGCGCTGCGCTGGCAGGCGGGTGCGATGTTCCGCAACGGCCGCCCCACGGTCGAACTGGACCTGGCCCGGCTGGAGTCGCGCCCGGCCCACGACGTCGAACAGGCATGCTTCCGCATCGCCCAGGAGGCGATGACCAATGCGCTGCGCCATGCCAACGCCGGCACGGTCACCCTGCGCCTGCGCAACGGCGATGGCACGCTGAAGCTGGATATCCAGGACGACGGCCGCGGCTTCGACCCGCTGGCCGCGCGTGGGCTGGGCCTGGTGACGATGCGCGAGCGTGCGCAGCAGCTGGGCGGCGATGTCTGGATCGAAGCCGGCCCCGACGGCGGCACGCACGTGCGTGCACGGCTGCCGTTGCGCACGGCCGGCGATGCCGGCACGTCGGTGGGCGACAGCTACTGAGTCCGGGGGTCCAGGGGGCCAGTCGCGCTACGCGGACGGCGCGCCACCTTCAACGCCGGTGGCGCCACGCGGCCAGCAACACCGCCGTGGCGGCCGCCACGTTGAGGCTCTCGACGGCGCCGGTGCCCGGGATCGACACGCGCAGGTCGCAGTCGGCGGCCAGCGCGCGGTCCATGCCCTCGCTTTCCGCCCCCATCACATAAACGAGGCGCTGCGGCAGCGGTGACGCGAACACGTCGTCGCCACCGGCCACCAGCGTGGCGGCCAGCGCGAAACCGGCGCTGTGCAGCGTGTCCATCGACGCGCGCGCGCCGTCCAGACGCACCAGCGGCACCGCCTCCGCGCCGCCTTCGGCCACGCGCGCAGCAGCACCGGACACGTCCAGCCGCGCATGTTCGGGCAGCAGGATGGCGGCGACGCCGAAGTGCGCGGCCGAGCGCAGGATCGCGCCGAAGTTGTGCGGGTTGCCGACGCCGTCCAGCCAGATCGCCAGCTGCGGACCGGCCGGCAACGCCTCCAGCCATGCGTGCAGGCCGGGCATCGGTGCGCGCAGCACGTCGGCGACCACACCTTCGTGGTGCTGGCTGGCGGCGAGCTTCTGCAGGTCGCCGTCCTCGACGATGCGATACCCGACGCGATGGGCCGCACACCAGGCCAGCAACGGTTTGAGATCGGCCACGCGGGCCTGCGACAGGTAGAGCTTGCGGATGGCCTCGGGCCGGCGCGCATGCACGGCGCGCACGGCGTTCAGCCCGTGGATCCGGACCTCGCGGCCGCCCTCCCCCCGCGCCGGCGGCGCGTGCGCCGGCCCGGGCGCAGCGATCGGGCGGCCAGGCGGGCGCGACGGCGCCCGGGCCGGCGGTCGGCCCGAGCGGTCCCATGGGTTGCGCGGTGCGCTCATGCGGCGTCCGTCAGGGCCGCTCGGACGGCGGCGGTGGCGGTGGAGCGGGCACCTCGCCCGTGTCGACACGGCGCTGCCAGAACGTGGCGTTGCGGATGCCCAGCGCCTCGGGCTCGAACACCGGGTCCAGCCCGGCCTTCTTCTGCCGCTCGTAGTCGCGCAGCGCCTGGAACGCGGGCTTCTGCAGGATCAGGATGGCGATGAGGTTCAACCAGGCCATCAGCCCCACGCCGATGTCGCCCAGCCCCCATGCCAGCGAGGCCGAACGCACCGAGCCGTACGCGACCGCCGCCATGATGCCGACGCGCAGCGCCAGCGTCAGCCACGGGCGGTGCACCCGGCGGTTGATGTAGGCCACGTTGGTTTCGGCCATGTAGTAGTACGCGACGATGGTGGTGAAAGCGAAGAACAGCAACGCCACGGCCACGAACGGCGCGCCGAAGCCCGGCAGCACCGACTCCACCGATGCCTGGGCGAAACCCGGGCCCGCCTCGATGCCCGGCAGCGCGTTGACGATCATCGCCCCGTCCGGCCCCTGCACGTTGTACATGCCCGTCGACAGGATCAGGAACGCCGTGGCCGAGCACACCAGCAGCGTGTCGACGTACACCGAGAACGCCTGCACGTAGCCCTGCTTGGCCGGGTGCGTGACCTCGGCGGCGGCGGCGGCGTGCGGGCCGGTGCCCTGCCCGGCCTCGTTGGAGTAGATCCCGCGCTTGACGCCCCATTCGATCGCCAGGCCCAGCACGGCGCCGAAGCCGGCGTTCCAGCCGAACGCGCTGTCGACGATCAGCATGAACATCGCCGGCACGCGGTCGACGTTGAGCGCAAGGATGCCCACGGCGATCAGCATGTACGCCAGCGCCATGAACGGCACGGCGATCTGCGCGAAGTGGGCGATGCGCTTGACGCCGCCGAAGATGATGAAGCCCAGCGCGACCACGACCACCGCGGCGGTGATCGCCGGGTTGATGTCCCACGCGTTGGTCATGCCCTGGGCGATGGAGTTGGCCTGCACGCCCGGCAGCAGCAGGCCGGTGGCGATCACGGTGACCAGCGCGAACAGCCACGCGTACCAGCGCACGCCCATGGCCTTTTCGATGTAGTACGCCGGGCCGCCGCGGTACTGGCCGTTGTCGTCCTTTTCCTTGTAGATCTGCGCCAGCGTCGACTCGACGTACGCCGTGGACGCGCCCAGGAACGCCACCACCCACATCCAGAACACCGCGCCGGGGCCACCGAACGCAATGGCCGTGGCGACACCCGCGATGTTGCCGGTGCCCACCCGGCCCGACAGCGACATCGCCAGCGCCTGGAACGAGGACACGCCGGCGCTGGAGGACTGGCCGCGGAAGATCAGCCGGATCATCTCGCCGAACCCGCGCACCTGCAGGAACCGGCTGCGGATGGAGAAGTACAGGCCGGCGCCCAGGCAAAGGTAGATGAGCGGCGGGCTCCAGATGATGGCGTTGAGCGAGTTGACCAGGGCTTCCACGTGTCGATGTCCCCCGTTGCAGGTGCGGATGGCTGCGCGCACCGGCGGGTACGCACGCAAGCGGCCACGATACCTGCAATCGGCGCGGGCGACGACGCGCGGTTCACTGACACGACGCGCGACGCGTTGCCGGCTACGCGGTACCAGGCCCCCGCAGCAGCGCACCCGGGGTCCCACGGCCAATCCCGGGTGCGCTTCGCTTACCCGGGCCACTCGAATGGGTCTTCAGCGGGCGGTGTCAGGCGAGTCCGCCCGCGTCCGGCGTCTCGGCCTCCAGCTTCTCCAGCTTCTGCGCGACCGCGTTGGGCGAGCGCGTGTACGGGGCCAGCAGGGTGTAGAACACCGGCACCACGAACAGCGACAGCAGCGTCGAGAAGGCCACACCGGCGATCACCACCACGCCGATGGTGGCGCGGCTGGCCGAGCCGGGGCCGCCGGCCAGCACCAGCGGCAACGCTCCGGCGATCGTGGCGATCGACGTCATCAGGATCGGCCGCAGGCGCACGCCGGCCGATTCGACGATGGCCTGGTGGACATTGCGCCCCTCGTCGCGCAGCTGGTTGGCGAACTCCACGATCAGGATGCCGTTCTTGGCCGCCAGGCCCACCAGCATCACGATGCCGATCTGGCTGAAGAGGTTGAGCGTGCCGCCGGTCACCGCCAGGCCGATCAGCGCGCCGAGCACGCCCAGCGGCACGGTCAGCATGATCACCAGCGGGTGGATGAAGCTCTCGAACTGCGCCGCCAGCACCAGGTACACCACCAGCAGCGCCAGGGTGAAGGTCAGCAGCACCGCGCCGCCGGCCTTCTGGTACTCGCGCGACTCGCCCTTCCAGTCGATTTGCGCGTACTCGGGCAGCTCCTGCTCGACCGTGCTGTTGAGGAACTCCAGCGCCTCGCCCATGGTGTAGCCCGGCGCGAGGCCGGCGCTGATGGTGATCGCACGCAGGCGGTTGAAGCGGTTGAGGCTGCCCGCTTCGGCCAGCTCGGTCAGCGCAACCAGGTTGGACAGCGGCACCAGCGCGCCATCGCGCGAGCGCACCTCGATCGCCGAGAGGTCCGCGGGGCTGGCGCGGCCGTCGCGGCCGGCCTGCAGCACGACGTCGTATTCCTCGCCGTCCTGCACGAACGTGGTCACCTGCCGGCTGCCCATCATGGTTTCCAGCGCGCGGCCGATCTCGGTCACGCTGACGCCCAGGTCGGCGGCCCGCTGGCGGTCGATCTGCACGCGCATCTGCGGACGGGTTTCCTTGTAGTCCGAATCCACCGAGAAGAAGCCGGGGTTGTCTTCCATGCGCGCCATCAAAGTGTCGCGCCAGCCGGCGATCTCGGCGTACTCCGGACCGCCCAGCACGATCTGGATCGGCTGGCCGCGGCTGCCGACCAGGCCACCGCCCACGCGCGGCTGTGCCTGCACGCCGGTCAGCTGGCCCAGGTCGGCACGCAGCGAATCGGCCACTTCGGCGGTGCTCTGCTCGCGCTCGTCCCAGTCCTGCAGGAAGACGATCACGTTGCCGGTGTGCATCTCCTCGCTGGCGCCCCAGCCGCCCGGCGCGCGCGTGTTGTAGCGACGGATCGCCTCACCCTCGCCGGCGTGCTCGGCCATGATCCGCTCGACCTGCTGGACCTGCCCGACGGTGTAGTCGAAGCCCG
This sequence comes from uncultured Lysobacterales bacterium, assembly GCA_946886865.1. Next base: position 26,658 of record CAMPJI010000021.1, read on the forward strand.
CGCCCTCCGGCCCCAGGATGGAGATGAAGAACGCGCCGCGGTCCTCGGCCGGCGCCAGTTCCGAGGGCACCCACTTCACCAGGCCCCACGTCGCGGCGACGGCCGCCAGCATCAGCGCGGCGAACAGCCAGTGCCGCTCGACGTTGCGCTCCAGCACGCCCCGATAACGGCGCGTCACGCCGTCCAGGCGCGCGTTGACCCAGCGGTTGACGCGGGTCGACTTCTCCTCGCTGTGCGGGCGCACCAGCTTGGAGGCCATCATCGGCGTCAACGTCAGCGCGACGAACGCCGACAGCGCCACGGCGCCCGCCAACGCGACCGACAGTTCGCGGAACAGGCGGCCCGTGTTGCCCTCCATGAAGCCCACCGGCAGGAACACGGCCACCAGCACGGTGGTGGTCGCGATCACCGCGAATGCCACTTGGTTGGTGCCGCGGCGTGCGGCCACCAGGCGCGGCTCGCCCAGGTCGGCGCGGCGCTGGATGTTCTCCAGCACGACGATGGCGTCGTCCACCACCAGCCCGATCGACAGCACCAGCGCCAGCAGCGTGAGCAGGTTGATCGAGTAATCGAACAGGTACAGCGGGATGAAAGCGGCGATCAGGCAGACCGGCACCGTGAGCGCCGGGATGAGCGCGGCGCGCAGGCTGCCCAGGAACAGCCAGATCACGATCAGCACCAGCGCGATCGCCTCGGCCAGCGTCCAGTACACGCGCTCGATCGACGCCTCGATGAACAGCGTGTCGTCGAACGCCACGAAGATGTCGGTGCCTTCCGGCAGCGTCTTCTGGATCTCCTCGGCCTGCGCGCGCGCGGCGCGCGTGACGTCCAGTGCGTTGGCCGTCGACGTCTTGATGATGCCCAGGCCGATGTTGGGTTCGCCGTTGCTCTTGTAGTACGCACGCCGCTCGGCCGATCCGAGCTCGACCTGCGCCACGTCCCCGATGCGCACGACGTAGCCGTCGGCGCCGGTGCGGATCGGGATCTGCGCGAAGTCCTGCGGCTCGACGTAATCGCGCGCCACGCGCAGGGTGAAGTCGCGGTTCTCCGATTCGATCCGCCCGGCCGGCAACTCGACGTTCTCGGCGCGCAGCGCGGTTTCGACATCGCTGGCGGTGATGCCGCGCGCGGCCATCGCCGCGCTGTCCAGCCACAGGCGCATCGCGTAGCGCTGCTGGCCGCCGATGCGCACCTGTGCGACGCCGTCCAGGCTGGATAGGCGGTCCACCACGTAGCGCTCGGCGTAGTCGGACAGCTGCAGGCTGTCCATGTTGGTCGAGCTCATGTTGAGCCAGATGACCGTGTCCGAATCGCTGTCGGCCTTCTCCACCTCCGGCGGATCGGCCTCCTGCGGCAGGCGGTCGGCGATGCCGCTGATGGCGTCGCGCACATCGTTGGCGGCCGCCTCGATGTCGCGCTCCAGCGTGAACTCCAGCGTGACGCCCGCGCGCCCGTTGCGGCTGTCCGACTGGATCGTCTCGATGCCCTCGATCCCCGACAGCGCATCCTCCAGCACCTGGGTGATGCGCGTCTCCACCACCGCCGCGGACGCGCCGGGGTAGTTCACGTCCACCGACACGATGGGCGGGTCGATCGCCGGCAGCTCGCGCAGGGTCAGTCGGCTGAACGCCATGACGCCCAGGACGATGAGCAGCAGGCTCATGACCGTGGCGAACACGGGGCGGCGGATGGAGAGGTCGGAGAGGTTCATGGGTCAGTCGCCGTCGGCCGGAGCCGGCTGCGCGGGCGCGGCGTCCGCGGGGGCGCCGGCCGCGTCATCGGCCGGGGTGGCGGGCGCGGCGTCCGGCGTCGAGGGAATCTCGCGGCCCGGGCCGGTGTCGCCGCCATCGGCCGGCGACGCCGCGGCCGCGGGCGCAGCCTGCGAGACCGTGCCTTCCTCGATGCGGTCGCCGGGGCGCAGCTTGCCGGTGCCGTCGACCACGATGCGGTCGCCCGGCGAAAGCCCGGCGGTGACTTCAGCCAGGCCGTCGCGGCGCGCGCCCACCGTCACCGTCGCCTGCGCCACCGTGTCGTCCTCGCCGGCGAGCCAGACGTAGGAGCGGCTGCCGACCTGGACAATGGCGATCTCCGGGATCACCAGCGCCTCGCGCTCGGGCCGGCTGAGCACGATCTGCACCAGCATGCCGGGGCGCAGCAGGTGGTCGGGGTTGGCGAAATCGCCGCGTACGGTGACGGCACGGGTGGCGGGGTCGACGCGCGAGTCGATCGTGCTGACCACGCCCTCGAACCCCCGGCCCGGATACGCGGCGGTGGTCCCGCGCAGCGACTGGCCCGCGTCGAGCACCGCCAGCGCGGTCTCCGGCACGGGGAAGTCCACGTATACGCGGTCGATGTCATCGAGCGTGGCGATCGCGGTGCCCGGCGTCACCAACGCGCCGGGGCTGACCTGGCGCAGGCCGAGCACGCCGGAGAACGGCGCACGCACGACGCGGTCGGCCAGTTGCGCGCGGATCTGCGCGACGCGGGCGTTGGCGGCATCGCGCGCGGCGCGCTGCGCGTCCAGCGAGGAGCGCGCGATCAACTGCTGCGCGGCCAGCTCGTCCTGCCGCCGGAACAGCTGGCCTGCCTCGGCGGCGGCTGTCTGCGCCTCGCGCAGCTGCGCCTGCTGGGCCTGCCCGCTCAGCGTCACCAGCGGCTCGCCGGCGCTGACGCGGTCGCCGCTGTCGAAATGCACGTCCGTCACCGTCTCGCTGACCTTGGCGGTCACGGTCACCGACTCGCGCGCCTTCACCGTACCCAGCGCCTGCACCGTGTCGCTCCACGGCCGCATGCGCACCTGCTCGGTCGTCACCGGCACGGCGCGGCCCTCCCCCCGCGACTGCGCCGCTTCGTTGTTGCCACAGGCCGCCAAGGCCAACGAAAGAACAAGGGCGCCGATGGCACCGAATCGGGAGTCGGGTCGCATGCCTCTCTCTGAACGGGAGTGGGGGTGGGGGAACAGCAAGCGGGGCAGTGTAGCCAAGGCCATGTAACGCCCGCGTGGGCCAAAGGTTGACGGCCAGCGCGCACCGCCCGATGCGGCAAAGCCGGCACCACTGGCGCCGCCCGCCATCGTGGTGGCACGCTGCGGGCGCGGCGCTGGCCGGCCTTGGCCTGCACCCATGGCCCGCCGTCGGCCGGCAGGCCGTTGGGCCTGCAGGTACGGTGGCCCGGCCGAGCCGGATTCAGCCCCCTGCGTCGCCCCCTCCCCACGCGAGCCTCCGCCATGATCCACGACAGCATCCTCGACACCATCGGCCGCACCCCGGTCGTGCGCCTGCACCGCATCGCGCCGTCGCACGTGACCCTCTACGCGAAAGTCGAATCGTTCAATCCCGGTGGCTCGGTCAAGGACCGGCTGGCGCTGGCGATCATCCTCGACGCCGAGGCACGCGGCCTGATCAGGCCGGGCGACACCGTGGTGGAAGCCACGTCCGGCAACACCGGCGTGGCGCTGGCGATGGTGTGCGCGGCGCGCGGCTACAAGTTCGTGGCGACGATGAGCGAGACCTTCTCGATCGAGCGCCGCAAGCTGATGCGCGCCTACGGCGCCCGCGTCATCCTGACGCCGGCCGCCGAACGCGGCAGCGGCATGGTCCGCCGCGCGGAGGAACTGGCGAAGCAGCACGGGTGGTTCCTCGCCCGGCAGTTCCAGAACCCCGCGAATCCGGCGTACCACCGCAGCACCACGGCCGCGGAAATCCTGCAGGACTTCGCCGGGCGCCGTCTGGACCACTTCGTGACCGGCTGGGGCACCGGCGGGACGCTGACCGGCGTGGGCGAGATGCTGAAGCTGGCGCGGCCGGAGGTGCGCATCACCACCAGCGAGCCGGCCGGTGCGGCGCTGCTGTCGGGCCAGGAATGGCAGCCGCACAAGATCCAGGGCTGGACACCGGACTTCATCCCCGAGGTGCTCAACCGCGACGTGGCCGATGCAATCGTCCCGATCGACGACACCACCGCGCGCGACACCGCGCGCCGGCTGGCGCAGGAGGAAGGCCTGTTCGTCGGCGTGTCGGCCGGGGCCACCGCCGCGGCCGCGCTCGAGGTCGCACGCAAGGCCGAGGACGGCGCGGTGATCCTGACGATGCTGCCCGACACCGGCGAGCGCTACCTGAGCACGTTCCTGTTCGAGGACGTCAACGAGGGCAGCGACGACGAGTGGCTGGCCGGGTTGCCGTAATCCCGCCCGGCTTCTGTAGGAGCGGCTTCAGCCGCGATCGAATCTCCGGCACCTGCCGTTGTAGGAGCGGCCTGTGTGGGGGCCCCCCCCCGCCCCCCCCGGGGGGGGGGGGCGGCGGAACGCGCGGCAAAAAAAAGCGGGGGGGGGGGGGGGGGGGGGGG
>CAMPJI010000022.1 GCA_946886865.1 uncultured Lysobacterales bacterium
TAACAATTCATTCAAGCCGAACCCGCTTCGCGGGTCGGCTTAATTCAGGCGTTAGCTTGCTTTGATGGATAGTCGGCTCTTCTACAGCAAGTTCCACGCGGCCCTGAGCCATGTCGTCTGGGATAAGCACGGGGGTGAGGAGTACGTATTGGTTGGGGACGGCTTGGCCACTGATCTGAGCCGGCTGCAGGCACTAGTCGAGCGCACGTTCTCAGAGCCGGTGCTTTGCCTTCCAGCAAGCAGGCGCAGCTTGGTCGAGTTCTCCTCATCCGAGGCAGCCGCACAGATCGCCGAGTACCTCACCACAGAGCCTATGGTCGCGGTATCAGACCCAAGCGCTTGCACGTTCCTTCAAGCGCACGCTACGGGCGTCGCGCGCACGGGGCGGGCGCAAGCTAACAATTCGTCCAAGCCGACGCCGCTTCGCGGCGCGGCTTAACTCAGGTGTTAGAGCTCAGCATGAAACTATCCCGCCGCTCGCTACTTGTACTCGGCGCAATTGCAACTCTCGGCCTGCTCATCTCGCCGGTGCTCGTCTATATGTTTCGGTTCGGGGGCTCTCTGTCCGCGGAGCACACTCGCTGGAGTGAGTTCGGAGCGTATGTCGGCGGCATCTATGCACCAGTCGCCGCGTTCATCACTCTTCTAATAATTTCCGGCCAGCTCTCATCCCAAGTCGCATTTAACAAGCATCAGATAGATCAATCCTTCCTAGCAAACGCCAAGACGGACTTGCACTTCTACCTAGAGCAACTCCACAAGATTTCTGTCCGACACGAAAAGCTAGCCAACGTTCCACTCGGGCATGTGCTTACCACCATGTTCGGCTCCAAGAGCCACCAAGAGCTTCGAGGCGGCGTTCACTCAAAGGATGTTCGCCGCATTGGCATGACAGACGATCGCATCTGCGCACTGTGGGGTGCGATCTACTCGATCTTCCAGGGCTTGCGCGTCGTACCTGAGACTGACTACGAGCTCGTGTACTCCTCATCCAAACAAAAGTGCATTGCCATGCTCGGGTATGCACTTTGCGATGCCCTAGACAACTTCCATTACGTGGCCTGCGACTATCCAGATGCATTCACGTATGAGTTCCATGCTGGTCCTCGGGCTGAGCTCTAACAATTCATTCAAGCCGAACCCGCTTCGCGGGTCTGCTTAATTCAGGTGTTAGGCAGCAGACATGGCTCTTCGCATCGTGAAAGTCGGACGTGTGAGGAACGGGCTCCTCCGTACCGCGGCGGTGGACATCATCGGCCTCGACTACGACTGGTGGCATTCGCTCGCTGCGGCCGACGATCAGTTAGAACCCGGTGAAGAGCCGATGCCAATGGGGCCAGATGGCTGGCTGCATTACGGGCGTGTCGGGGAGGCTGGCCAACCTGAAGAACCCACTTGGCCCGATACCTCCGGCCACCAAACGGCAGAGGAAGCCGCTGCAGCTTTGGTAGCCAAGCTCGGGCGGGCAGTTCGGTGGCAGTAAGCTCGCTGCTGCCTAACAATTCGTCCAAGCCGACGCCGCTTCGCGGCGCGGCTTAACTCAGGTGTTAGGCGGCAGCAAGAGCGGGGCGACCATGACATCCCTCCAAAGATCCATAATCGCAATCGGAGCCCTTGATCTGGGGTATGTGGCTTGGTCCGCCTTGGGCGCGTTAGGCGGCGTTGCGCCAGCCAGCCTTTGGCAAAGCGCCGTTGCGTTCGGGCTGCCAAACGCATCGTTGCAGGTCGCGGTGATCTTGGCCATCTATCTCACCATCCTTGTATGTGGCGTCGCGTTGCTCTTCCAGCGCGCAACGCTGGCGTGGCTCAACTACGTGCTCTTTCCATTGCGGGTTCTCTTGGTTCTGCCCACGCTTTTCCCGTTGTTCGTCGGTCTGTCCGCCATTGGCGTCACACTCCCGCCTGCTCTTGTGCTTACATTTCTGGCGGTCACGGAAGCTCTTCGTGTCATCGTTGTGCGCAGGTGGTCGCGCCGCACCACAGAAGCGGGCGGCGTTGCGGGTGCAGCCGCCTAACAAGTCATTCAAGCCGAAGCCGCTTCGCGGCTCGGCTTAATTCAGGTGTTAGCGCCCATGAGAACTAGATCAGTACCAGTTTGGGTTGCGGGTCTTGCGGCACTGACAGCCTTCGGCGCTGCCGGTTACACGTTCCTCTCCGCTGCTTCCACCGCTTCTTTGCGCTTCTGGTACTGCGGTCCAAGTTCCCTGGAGCACCCTGAGCCAGCCTGTCAGATCGCCACAAAGCTCCTGTTTGCCTCCTACGGAGCCGCTCTTCTGGGTATTGGCCTTGCAGCCCTTGCCTTCTGGCTGCACGTTCGTCGGCTCAGGGGCTCTAACAATTCATTCAAGCCGAACCCGCTTCGCGGGTCGGCTTAATTCTGGTGTTAGGTGTCGCGCCGCAGCCTGCCGCGAACTGAGGAAGAGCCAGAGTCGGCCTAGAAGCAGCGAAGCAGGCAGGGCTCGAGAAAAATTTTCGGATCGCTCCGCGATCGACGAGAAGCGGGGGCGAGCCTTAAGCCACTACAAATCTTCTGTGCGGGGCGGCCTCAGCATGTGAGGTGCGAAAGAACGTGGTGGCGGTTGTCAGCGGGCCGGGCCAGGGGTTCGGGATCAGGCGCCTGTGGCAAGCTCAAGCGGCAACGTGTGGCGTGCGGCGGGGTGGTGCGTCACCTAACAATTCGTTCAAGCCGACGCCGCTTCGCGGCGCGGCTTAACTCAGGTGTTAGGCCCCTTGTTCAGAAGAATCGCCAACTGGATGGATAAGAAGGGCGTTCGTACTGTGTTCGCCGGCGTTGCCGTCCTCGCGACCATCCTGCTTGGTCCCTTCGCGCTCATTCTGGTCATCGCCGGGCCGCGAGAGCCTTGGCTGTTCTTGCTCGGACTGTCGGGGATCGCTGGCCTGTTTGGCGGCGGAGCTCGCATATGGCTAGGACCGCGGTTCTTCACGCTACCCCGCTGGGCTCGCGTCACGGGAGCCGCCCTAATTGCGGCTGGCGTTATTGCCGCGCTTCTTGCTGCGCTAGCTTTGCCGGGTATTGTCTATTGGGCCACGATCGCCCCGCTGGTTGGCATCGTAGGGCTGCTCCTGCTCGCCGGCTCACTCAGCGGAGTCGCGCCGGGGCCTAACAATTCGTCCAAGCCGACGCCGCTTCGCGGCGCGGCTTAACTCTGGTGTTAGCGGGCATGGGAAGATCGTTGCAACTTGCTGTTGTCTTCGTTGCAGCTTTGACAGGCTGCGACCTGATAGAGGTCGCGGAGACTTCATACCCAGATATGGCTACGGCGGCTTCACGCGGCGGAGTTTCTAGCGGCTGGATCCCTGAGTGGCTCCCTGCCAGCTCGACCGACCTTCGTCATATCCATGATGTGGACACAAATGAGAGCGCTCTAGCGTTCAACATCTCAAGCACCGCTAGGTGGCGTCCACCCAGCCAATGTCAGGCTGTTTCAGCTTCTGCCGTTACCCCATCGCGCTTTGGCCCATCGTGGTGGCCGTCCCAAGCCGACCTTGAAAGCTCGTACACGTTCTATAGTTGCCCCACAGACGTGTCGCCCACATCCATGTTTGTCGGCATTCACAAGGCGGGCAGTCGCGGGTTGCATTGGCGTGTCTCTGCTCGCTAACAATTCATCCAAGCCGACGCCACTTCGCGGTGCGGCTTAATTCAGGCGTTAGGTGGGCATGAAACAGTCCAGCAAACTCGAAAGCTACAAGCAGCACATGGTCGCTCGTGGAGTAGGCGAGACCACTGCCTTCCCGCCTGCGTGGCGCCTGTTTTGGTCCATGGGCATCAAGCTTCCGCCGCCTCCGTTCTTGGGTTTCTTGCCACTCGCGCTCGTCGCGGGTGGCCTGTTTGGCCCTCTGTTCGCGGTCGGCGCCTGGCTACTTGGTAACCGCGGCTCGAGGGAAATGCCGGCCAATGAAGCACTGTGGGTCGCGCTGATCACTGGCGCCGCCTTCGGGCTCATCATGGCGGCGTACTATCGCCACCTGGCGCGCAAGCACCGGCTGGGGTCTTGGGCCGCATTTTCGACTTCCGGGCTGCGCACCTAACAATTCGTCCAAGCCGACGCCGCTTCGCGGCGCGGCTAATAAACTCAGGCGTTAGGCCCCGGAACACGCACTTATGCATGCCGAGCTAGAGGACTGGAACAACGGATGGCATGGCCTGCGGTTGGCATTAAGGCCTGCCGAGATCGAGCGCCTGATTCAGTTGCTAGGGCAGCTGCAGCAGGATCCGCAACAGCACTTCCACATGTCGTCAGACTATGCCGGAGCCTCGGGCCTCGGTGACATAGAGGTGTCCGTGGCAGGCGAGGACGAGCTTGATAATCTCAGGCTCAGCGGCCTCGCGCTCGCACCAGGCACGTCAGTGCCGTTAGCCGGCTCCTAACAGTTTGTCCAAGCCGACGCCGCTTCGCGCACGGCTCAATTCTGGTGTCAGGCGGCTATGAAGAAATCCGCGCCGGCAGAATCCCCAGACGCGTATGTTCGCGCTCTCGATGGCTGGCGCAAGACATTGGTGACCAGTCTCCGAAAGGCCGCGCTTGGTTCTGGCAACATGGAGGAGCAGATCAAATGGGGGCATCTCGTCTATTTCCACAACGGTCCTGTCCTGCTCATCAGGGCCGAGGACCGTCGGGTTCTTCTTGGGTTCTGGCGCGGCAAAAGGCTGCGGGATATCGATGAGCGTCTTAAGCCCGGGGGCAAGTACGAGATGGCCACGATCGTTCTCGTAGAGGGAGACACTATTGGCAATGCTCGAACCAGGCAGTTGGTAGCGGCTGCAATAGCCCTCAACCGCGAGCTTGGCGATCCACGTGGGTAATGGCTCGCGGCCTAGAATTCATTCAGGCCGAACCCGCTTCGCGGGTCGGCTCAAATCTGGCGCTAGGGCTCAATGGGAAGAGCCTCGTGATCATAGATGTCAGCTGCAAAACTGACCGATTCAACTTGTCTGTAGTCGGTTCCGACTTCATCAATGACTGTTGCTTCGGCGAAGATTTCTCAAAGTGGCTTGTCTTGGCGCTCTCTGAAGCGGGCGTCGACGCAGATGTCATTTGCATGGAGGACTTCGGCTGGGCCAATCAGGCCGAGTATCAAGGCGTTTCCTACGTCATGTGCGTGGCGGGAAACTCGGGGGAAGATCCGAGTCGCGCCAACTTCGGGGAGTGGCATGTGATGCTTGAGCGCCACCGCAGCTTCGCGCAAGAGCTCCTCGGAAAGAACAAGGCATCGGCCGGAGATCCAATAGTGGGTAAGGTAGTGCACGTACTTCGGGCCGCTGGGTTTGCGGATGTCAAAGTTGAGACCTAACAGCCTATTCAAGCCGAGCCCGCTTCGCGGGTCGATTGAATTCTGGTGTTAGGCCGTAAGGGGAGAGAGAAGTGAGTCGGGAAGATCTGGTTGCGATTGCTTCGCGGCTGTTTGCCGTGTTCCTGCTGGTGACGACAGCGCGGTCAATCCCAAGCGCTGCAGCGCTTCTACCCCAAGGGGACTACGGCCCATATATAGCGTTGGTGGCCGTCGTGCTCCTCGGCGCAATTGCGATCTGTGCGCTTCTCTGGTTCTTCCCGCTCACCATTGCGAGGAAGCTCCTGCCCGTGATGAAGGAGCCAAGATCCGAGGAAGCCATGAGTTCTTCGGCGGCTTTGTCCGTAGGACTGACACTTCTGGGTGTGTGGGTGCTGGCGTACGCCGTTCCAGATGCGATCTATTGGATTACCCGATTCCTGCTCATACGTCGAATGCAGGTTGAGCACTACGCGTGGGGCCCGGAGGAGATTGCCAGCATAGTCACGACGCTCGCAGAGTTGGCGCTGGCGGCCTGGCTGGTCTTTGGAAGCAGCGGCATAAAGAGATTGATACACCGATTCCGTTACGGCGCATTGGGCGATGCGGCCTGACACATCCGTCAAGCCGACACCGCTTAACTCAGGCGTTGAACAGCAAGAGTGGCGTGCCCGTAATCGCACCGCTGCCTGACCGGGCAACATGAGGTAAAGCATGCTCCGGAACGCCTGGGCCATCCTTCTGGTGCTTGCCGCGATGTCAGTCGTGGCACCGGCTGTAAGTGGACGTCTTGGCCCTCCTGAGGAGGGTGTTACCGAGTCAACGAAGCGCAGTGACGAAAGCCGTTGGGCGCCGGGGCCGTGGCAGCCGCCTCGCCATCTGGAGCAGACCCCGATCTGGCCGGGCGCAGCGCCGGACAATGGCGTCAGAGCGAGCGACCCGGAGAGGATCGAGATCGCTCAAACACCCGATGCGCTCGAAGGGTCGACGTCGGAAGCCGCCTGGGACGTTTCGGTTCCGACGATGACCGTGTTCCCGCCGAAGGGAAAGAACAGTGGCGCGGCGATCGTGGTGTTTCCCGGCGGCGGGTTCAGGGCCGTTGTTGTCACGAAGCAGGGCACGGAGATCTGTAACTGGATCACCTCGAAAGGGATCACCTGCGTACTACTCAAGTACCGCGTGCCGGCGCGGGAGAGCCATCACTGGCCCGGTGAGTGCCCGTGCAACCCGCTCCAGGATGCCCAACGGACTGTCAGGCTTGTCAGGTCCAAGGCGCATGCGCTTCGTATCGACCCGACCAAGGTCGGGGTGATGGGGTTCTCGGCAGGCGGGTTCCTGGCGGCGCAGACCAGCACCATCGTGGATCCGGCCTATGCGCCTATTGATGCGGTGGACGCGCTGAGCAGTCGTCCCGATTTTGCGATCGCTTTCTACCCGGGGCATCTCTGCAGACAGGGGGGTGTTCTGGAGCCCTCGATCAATGTCTCGGTGGATACGCCACCCACGTTTCTGCTGCACGCCTGGGATGACGATGTCGATCCGGTTTGCAACAGCACGGTCTATGCCCGCGCACTGGATGCGGCCGGGGTTCCCAGCGAGGTGCATCTCTTTGCAAAAGGGGGCCATGCGTTTGGATTGCGCAGGATGGAACATCCGGTCGGCGCCGCCTGGCCTGCGCTCGTTGAGTCGTGGTTGAGGGCCATCGGTGTGTTGCCTGGGAGAACCGCCCGCGACGGCGCACGCTGACCGACCCGGGTGGTCGTCAGGTCGTCCCCGAGAGCCTCGTTTTGGCGCCAGAATCGATACTCACGATTTGTATCGAACCGGAGCCCACCATGACCGACCGCCTTGCCTCCTGCACCTGTGGAAAGCTCACCGCCCGCACGCGCGGGGCGCCGGTCCGGATTTCCGTCTGCCATTGCCTGGCGTGCCAGCGGCGCACGGGCAGCGTGTTCGCGGCGCAGGCGCGGTTTCCGCTGGACGCCGTGACCCTCGACGGGCCCAGTCGTCAGTTCGCCCGCACCGGTGACGAAGGCACCACGGCGCGGTTCCACTTCTGCCCGGACTGTGGCGACACGGTGTACTACCTGATGAACGCGGTGCCCGATGCGGTGGCGATCCCGGTCGGTGCCTTCGCCGACCCGACGTTCCCGCCGCCGCAGGTGGAGGTGTACGAGTCGCGCCGGCACCCGTGGGTCGAACTGCGGGGCGACATGGAGCGCTACGACTGAGCCGCGGGTCGGCGTGCAATCGCGGTCAATAGGAGGGGTGTCATGGACATGCGACTGGCGATCTCGATGGCGTGCCTGCTGGTGGCGGCGCTCAGCGTGCCGCTGATCCTGCGGCGGGTGCCGCGCAACCTGTTCTACGGCTTCCGCACGCGCAAGACGCTCGCCAGCGACGCGGTCTGGTACCCGGCCAACGTGTTCGCCGGGCAGGCCGTGGCGCTGGCATCGGTGGCCGCGGCGGGGCTGGTCTGGCTGGTGCCGGCGGAAGCGCCGGAGTGGGTGCCGGCCGTCGTGCTGGTGGCAGCGGTGCTGGCCGCGCTGGTCGCCAGCCTGTGGCACGCGCGGCGGTATTGACGCCGCTGTGATATCCGGCGCCTGCGTCCGAATCATCTGGCACGAGGGCGCAAACGCGCCGCCACCGGACGGGACATGGAGATTGCCGCACCCATGAAGGACGCCGCATCGCGCGCGGAATTCGCCGACGTGCTTCAGCGCCACCGCGGCCTGGTGTTCAAGGTCGCCCACAGCTACAGCCGCGATGCGGAGGACCGGGCCGACCTGGCGCAGGAGATCGCCGCGCAGCTGTGGCGTGCATGGCCGTCGTACGACCCGGGCCGACCGCTGGCGACGTGGATGTACCGGATTGCGCTGAACGTGGCGATCTCCCACCTGCGCGGCCGCAGCCGGCACGACGCCCACCACGTGCCGCTGGACGAGACGCAACACATCGTCGAAAGCGGGCAGGGCGCGGAGGACGCCCTGCCGCTGCAGGCGCTGCAGCGGTTGATCGCCGGCTTCGACCCGCTCAACCGTGCATTGCTGCTGCTGTACCTGGATGCGCGCAGCCACCGCGAGATCGCCGAGATCCTCGGCTTGACCGAAACCAACGTCGCCACCCGCATCGGCCGCCTGAAGCAGCGGCTGCGGGAGCGCCTGTGCCCGGAGGAGGGCTGACATGAACGCCGAACTCGAACTGGACGACCTGCGCCGCAGCTGGCAGGCACTGGAGCGCAAGCTGGACGCCCAGCAGGCGCTGAACCTGGAACTGGCCACCGAATCGCGTGTCGACAAGGCCAAGGCCCGGCTGCGTCCGGTGCTGATGGGGCAGGCGGTGCAGGCCGCCGTCGGTATCGCGTGCACGGTCTTCTTCGCCCGATTCTGGCTGGCGCACCTGGACGCGCCCGCCGCGCTGGTGTCGGGCCTGCTGATGCACGCCTGGGCCGTGGCGCTGGTGGTGTCGGCCGTCACCGAGCTGCTGCTGGTGGTGCGGATCAACTACGCCCAACCGGTGCTGACCATCCAGAAGTACCTGGGCGTGCTGCAGTACTGGCGCACGCGCATGGCGCCGCTGCTGGGGCTGGCGTTCTGGGTGCTGTGGCTGCCGCTGGTGGAGGTGCTGCTGAAGCACTTCACGGGCGCCGACATTGCCGGGTGGTTCCTGTGGACCAACGTGGCCGTGGGCGTGGCCGGGCTGGCCGGGACCGTGTGGGGCTTCCGCCGGCTGCGCCGCCGCGGCCACCGCTTCGCCGATGCCATCGATGCCGACAACGCAGGCTGCGGGGTGCGCAGCGCGCAGGCCTTGCTGGCCGACATCCGGCGGTTCGAAGCGGAGTAGGCCGGCGGGACCCTTCGCCGGGCCCACGGCGTGCGGATGCTCACAGGATGCTCAGGCGGACCTCATGCCCCTCATGCCGCCGCCGGATAGCGTGCGGGCCTCATCCATGAGGGGGCAGACGACGATGGCGACGGATCCGATGGCAGGTGGCGGTACGGGGCGCAGGCGCAACCGCCTGCGCTGGGCGATCTGGGGTACGGCGGCGGGGCTGCTGATGGTGCCGGCGGTTGCGATGCACTTCGGTGCCGAGGGCTGGGACTGGCACGCGTTCGACTTCGTCGTGATGGGCGCGCTGCTGGCGGCGGCGTGCGGCACGTACGAGCTGGCGGCGTGGATGTCGGGCAACCGGGCCTACCGCGCGGCGGTGGGCGTGGCGGTGGTGGCGGCGTTCCTGATGGCCTGGGTGAGCCTGGCCGTCGGCATCATCGGGCCCGAAGACAACCCGCTGAACCTGATGTACGTCGGGGTGTATGCCGTGGGGTTCGTCGGCGCGTTGCTGGCCCGGTACCGCGCACGTGGCATGACGCTGGCACTGCTGGCGACGGCCGCCGCGCAGGGGCTGGTGGCGGCCGTGGCAACCGTGACCGGGATCGTCCATGCCGACGGCTGGATGGAGGTGGTACGGCAACTGGTGCTCAACGGCTTCTTCGCCGTGATGTGGCTGGTCTCGGCAGGGTTGTTCCACCGCGCCGCGCGCGCCGGTGCCTGACGCGGATGGGCTGCGCGGTCGTCGGAGTAGGATGCCCGGGTCCTCCAGCGGCCACCCGTCTTCCGTGAGCGCCACCCCCGACACTGCCGCGCCGCCATCGACGGCCACCCGCCTGCGGTTCGACCGGTTCGTGCTGGATACCGGCGCGCGCACGCTGACGCGCGACGGTGCGCCGGTCGCGCTCAATGCCCGCTACTTCGACGCGCTGGTGCTGCTGGTGCGCGCGCACGGACAACTGGTGGGCAAGCAGAGGTTCTTCGACGAGGTCTGGACGCACAGCGTGGTGACCGATGCCGCGCTCACCCAGGGCATCAAGGCGATCCGGCAGGCATTGGGCGATGACGCCGGCCATCCGCGCTTCATCCGCACGGTGGCCGGGCACGGGTACGTGTTCGTCGCCCCGGTGCAGGACGACGCGACCGCCGCCGCCTCCGCGCCGCCTGCCCCAGCACCGGCCACCCCTTTCACGCCCTCCGCGCCTGGCGTGCGCAGCGCCGACGCACGCCCGGCGCTGGCGCGCGTGCTGATCGACGGCGCGGCCGCCACGGCCGGCGGTGCCGCGGCCGGGTTGATCGGCGGGCTGCTGTACGGCTCGGCGCTGGCGGGTGCGCCGCAGTCGCAGGCGCTGGGCACGGTGTCGGTGCTGATGGTGTTGATGGCATTGAGCGTAGCGGTCGGCATGGCCGGCGCGATGGGCGTCGGGCTGGGCATGGCCGGCGGGCGGCTGCTCGGCCGCGGCGCAGGCGGCACGCTGGCGGGCGGCGCGATGGGCGGTCTGGTCGTGGGCGGACTGGTGCGGCTGCTGGGCTCGGACACGTTCACCCTGCTGGTGGGCCGCGCGCCGACCGGCATTACCGGCGGGCTGGAGGGCGCCGCCATCGGGTTCGCGGTGGCGCTGGGCGTGGTGCTCGGCGGCGGTTTGGACCGCACTCGCGGCTGGCGCCCGGCGTGGGGCGCCGCCCTCTCGACCGGCGTCGCCGGCGCGTTGATCACTTTGGCCGGCGGCAGCCTGATGGCGAGCAGCCTGGCGCGCGTGGCCGCGACCTTCGAGGGCGCGCGGCTGGACATGACCCCCTTGGGCGCGCTGTTGGGCGCGCCGCAACCCGGTCCGCTGGCGCAGGCCGCACTGGGCCTGCTGGAGGGCGGCATCTTCGGTGGCTGCGTGGCGGCGGCGCTGCTGATCGCGCGGCGGAGTGGTCTCCCTTCCGGAGGGTAGAGGCATGCGGCATAGCGAGCGGCATCGGACCCATCGCACCGGCTGGCTGCGCGCCGCGGTGCTGGGCGCCAACGACGGCATCGTCTCCACCGCCAGTCTGGTGCTGGGCGTGGCGGCGGCGGGGGCGGGCACGCAGCCGGTGCTGGTCGCGGGGGTGGCGGGGCTGGTGGCCGGTGCGATGTCGATGGCCGCGGGCGAGTACGTGTCGGTCAGCTCCCAGTCCGACACCGAGCGCGCGGACCTGGCGCGGGAGCGGCGCGAACTGGCCGAACTGCCCGAGCAGGAGCACGAGGAACTGGTGGGCATCTACGTGCAGCGCGGGCTCGACCGCCCCCTGGCGGAACGGGTGGCCACGCAACTGACCGCGCACGATGCGCTGGGCGCCCACGCCCGCGACGAGCTGGGCATCTCCGACACCCTGGCCGCGCGTCCGGTGCAGGCAGCGCTGGCATCGGCGGGCACGTTTGCCGCCGGGGCGGCCATGCCGCTGCTGATGGTGCTGGTGCTGCCGCGCACCGCGCTGATGTGGGGGATCGCCGGCAGCTCGCTGGTCTTCCTCGCGCTGCTGGGTCTGCTGGCGGCCCGCACCGGTGGCGCACCGGCCGGGCGCCCGGTGGCGCGGGTCGTGTTCTGGGGGGCGCTGGCGATGGCGCTCACTGCGGTTGTGGGCGCGCTGTTCGGCGTGGCTGCCTGACGGCGGCAGCGGCGCATCGGCGCTGGCGCCGGGCCCTAGGCCGGCCGCGCACCCTGCCGCAGGAAGAAGTCGACCATCGCCGCGGACGCATCGGGCCCGGTCGGGTCGGTGTAGGACCCGGACGGGTCGCCGCCGCTCCAGGCGTGGCCGGCGCCGTGCACGGTCCAGTGCTCCAGCCACGGCCGGCCGGCGTCGTCGACGGCGATCTGGCGCGTGTAGGCACGGCCGCCGGGGGCGCGGCCGGTCTCGGCGCGGGTGGACAACGGCGGGTGCCGCGCGTCGGCGACGATGGCATCCGCGTTGGGCGGTGCGACCGTGCGGTCCTCATCGCCGTGGAAGACGATGACGGGCACGCCGGGGCCGGTGCCGCCGCGTCCGGGCGCGGCGGTGCGCGCGGCCGCGCCGGTCTGCATGGTGGCGAACGCCGACGGCACGTCGTGCGCGCTGGCGTAGGGCAGGCCGGAGTGCACGCCGATGGCGCGCACCAGCCCGGGCTGGGTGCGGCCGAGGATCACCGCCATGGCCGCACCGGCGGACAGACCGGCCACGAAGATGCGTTCGCGGTCGACGCGGTGGTCGTCGGCAACCTGGCGCGCGATGCCGGCCAGGATCGACGGCTCGCCCGCGTCGCCGGTCTGGTCGGCCGGGCGGAACCAGTTCCAGCACTTGGCGTGGTTGGCCTTGCCGGCCTGCTGCGGGTACGCCACGAGGAACCCGTGGCGGTCCGCCAGTGCGTTCATGCGCGTGCCGGCGGCAAAGTCCTCGGCCGACTGCGTGCAGCCGTGCAGCATCACCACCAGGGGGCGTGGCGTAGCGCTGGCGTCGTAGTCCGCGGGCAGGTACAGCCGGTACTCGCGACGGCCGTGGGCATTGGCGTAGGTCGCGCGCAGAAAGCGGCCGCCGGTGTGCGTGGCGTCGGGCGCCTGCGCATCCGGGCGCGCAGCGGGCGGTGCCGGTGTGGCGGGGCGGGGAGCCGGTGCGGGCGCGGGCGCGACGTCGACTACGGACCCGGGCTGAGGCGCGCGCAGGCCGGCGGCGGCCAGTGCGCGGTCGATGGTGGCGCGGATGCCGCCGGCATCACCGGCGCGGTCCAGGCCGGCCGCCGACAGTGCGCGGTCGATGTGGTCGGTCACAGCGGTCGCCGGCGGAGCACCGCGCTTGGCGGTGCCGAGCAGTCGCGAAAGGAACGTCATGGCTGCACCTGTGGAGTTTGCTGCAGCGCAGCATACGCCCCGTGCATAAACACGCCGTCACGCATCTTCGAGCGCGTGCAGGCGGACACGCGCCACGACGTTCGCTGCGAACCTTCCACCGCCGTATTTCCGACACGCGTCACTCGATCGGTGCCATCCGGGCAATGACGGGGCTGCCGTCCTCCAGCGTCTCGACGGGGTAGACCACCACGCGTTCGCCGGCTGCGAGGCCGTCCAGGACTTCTGCTTTGGCCTCGCCCATGTGGCCCAGCCGGAGGTGCCGCAACCGCGCGTGGCGGCCGTCGAGGGCATAGACCGCCCACGCGTCGCCGTCGCGGACCAGGGTTGCCGTCGGCACGCGCAGGACATCGTCGCCGTGCCAGGCGAGAAAACGCCCCTCCAGGCGGAAGCCGTCGCCCCACGATGCCGGTGCGGCACCGGCCGGCAGCGCGATGACGGCGAGTACGCGTTGCTCCTCCACGCCCAGCGCCGAGACCTTGGTGAACGCGCCGGGCTCGATCCGCTCCAGCTGCGCCTGGACCGGTGCAGTTGCGTCACCCGTGCTGAGCGTCACCCGGGCGCCCGCAGCCAGCCGGGTGGCGTCGGTGGTGAGCAGTTCGCTGACCGCTTCCAGCGCACGGGGGTTGCCGATGTCGAGCAGCGGCTGACCCGGCTGCACCGGCGCTTCGCTCTGCTGGTGCAGCCGGATGATGCGGCCGTCCGCAGGGGCGCGCAGCAGTAACGCAGCGGCGGGGCTGTCGTGGCCGGCGTTGGCGAGCAGGGCCGCAGCGGCCTGGCGGTCGGCGCGCGCGGCTGCCTGGCGCGCAGTGGCGGCACGCAGGCCCGCGCGGGCGGCGGTGTCGTGCTCGCGCGCGGCATCCACGCTGGACGTCGCGACCAGCCGGTCGGCGGCCAGTGCCTGCTGGCGCGCGAACTCCGCGCCGGCGGCATCGACCGATGCACGGGCGGCCTCGACGGCCGCTGCGGCCGCGCGTTCGGCCTGCTGCGCGGATGACAGGTGCGCGCGGGCCTGCGCTTCCGCTCCGGCATCCAGGAGCGGCGCGGTCGTGGAATGCAGGCGTGCCAGCACCTGGCCACGGGTGACGGCATCGCCGGGCTTCACGGTGATGCGCTCCAGCAGGCCCGCGGTTGGTGCGCTGAGGGTCCAGCGGTCGACCAGGCGTGTGCGGGCCTCCTCGGTGAAGGCGACCTCCAGTGGCCCCCGGTCGACAATGGCGATCTCCACCTCCTGTGGGCGCGGCCACAAGCCCCAGGCGGCGATACCCAACGTCGCGACGGCCAGCAGCCAGAACATGGGGCGGCGCAGGACGGGGGCCATCAGTCGCGCGCCTTCAGTACGCCGATCAGGTCGAGCCGCCGCACCTTGGCGCGCACCAGCGCCCCGGCGAGGACGGCCGCCAGCACGGTGGACAACGCGGACAGGGCATAGGTGGATGGGCTCACGTAGTGCGGGATGCGGAACAGGTCGGACTCGAACCCCGACACCATCAACGCGATAAGCGCGTGGCCGAGGGCAAACCCGAGCGGCAGCGCCAGCGTGGTGAGCAGGGCCAGTTCGCCCAGCAGCAGGTAGACGACTTCCTCGCGGGTGAAGCCGAGCACCCGCAGGCTGGCGAGGTCGCGCGAGCGCTCCGACAGCGACGCGTGCGCGCTGCTGTACACCACCCCCGCGGTCAGCACCGCGCCAAAGCCGGTGGCGACCAGGGTGAAGACGAGGATCATCCGCGCCATCGAATCGTAGAAGTTGGCGATGGCCTCGCGGCGGCGTTCGATGGCGACGATGCCCGGACGCGCCTGCAAGCGGTCGACCAGCGCGTCCATCTGCCGCGCGTCCACCTGCAAAGCGGCGCCGGTGACGCGTGGCCCATCGCCCATCAGCCGGTCCAGCACGTCGAGCGGCAGGTAGGCCTGCGCGCCGAACGGCTCGCCGACCACGGCATGCAATGGCAGCACCAGCTCGCGCTGGCGGCCCTCGCGCGCGTGCAGCCGGAGGCGGTCGCCGGCGTGCGCGCCCAGCATGTGGGCCAGGCGGTCGGTCATCAGGATGCCGGCGCGCGTGGGCTGCACCGGCTGCATCGCCGCATCCAGCGGCCGCCGCAGCGTGGCGCCGTCGGCCAGGCCGATGACCGCCGAGCGCTGGCTGCGGTTGCGGTGGCGGATCACCACCGGCACTGCACGCTGGGGTTCCAGCCGCAGCACGCCGGGCAGGGCTGCCAGCTCGGCCACGGCCCGATACGAGAGCGGCTCGACGAACACGACGTCGACGTCCTGACGGCTGGCAAGACCGTACTGCTGGTCGACCATGCGCCCGACGGCGTCTTCGTGGAAGCGGCCCAGCATCATCACCGCCGTTCCCAGGGCCAACCCGAGGGCGGCCAGCCCGGTGCGCAGCGGACGGCGCAGCAGGCTGCGGGCCATCAGCCGGTGCGGCATGCGCATGCGCCGGTAGGCGGCGTAACGGTCCAGCCGACGTGTGTCGCCGGGGGTCGGCGGCTCGACCCGCATCGCCTCGGCCGGTGGCAGCGCCAGTGCGCGGCGCACCGGCAGCAGGGCGCCTGCCAGCGCACTGGCCAGGCTCACCGCGAGCGCCAGCACCATCACGGCCAACGGTACGCGAAAGGCCGTCGGCGGCAGCCGGTAGAAATCCGCGTACACCTCGGCCAGCCGCGTCCCCAGCCACACGCCCAGGCCGATGCCCAACGCCGCTCCGATGAGTGCGATCACGACGGCGTGGCCGGCGTAGTGCAGCGCGACTTCGCGGTCGTGGTAGCCGAAGGCTTTCAGTGTGCCGATCTGCTCACGCTGCGCTGCCACCAGACGGCCCAGCACCACGTAGAGGACGAACGCCGCCACGCCCATGAACACCAGCGGAAACAGCTGTGCCATTACCCGCAACTGGCGGAACTCCTCGTCCAGGTAGCGGTGCGACATCTGGTCGCTCCGGTCGATGGCGCCGGTGCCGCCGTAGCGCTGCAGGGCGCGGTCGATGTCGGCAAGCAGCGGGGCCATCGGCGTGCCGTCCGCGGTGCGCACGGCCAGCGTGTTGAACGCGCCGTCCATGTCCATCACCGCCTCCAGCACTTCGCGTGGCAACCAGGCGATGGCGAAGCGGCGCGGGTCGGGGAACACCGATTGCGGCGGCAGCTGCGCGACGAACTCGGGCGAGCCCGCCACGCCCACCATCCGGAATGTGGCGCGCCTGCCGTGCAGGGTGAGGTCGATCGCATCGCCGATGCGCAAGCCGTGGGCATCGACGAAAGCATCGCTGAGCGCCACCGTGTCGCGTTCGCCGGGCTGCGGCAGTCGGCCGCGCAGCACGCGCAGGCGGTTGATAGCCGGGTGCGGGGTCTGCGGCACGCTGGTGGCGTGCACCTGCACGGGGTCGGCGAAGCCGGCGACGCGCGCGCGGCCGAAGGCACTGACGCGCGCTTCAACCGCGGCCACGCCCGGGAGGCGGGCCACCCCGTCGGCCACGGCCAGCGGTGCACGCGTGAGGGTGGCGAAGGCATCGGCGAAGGCGTGGTCGCGGTAGTAGCGTGTGCGGCTGGCGTCGAGCGTGGCCAAGGTGCCCAGCGACATCACCAGCATCGCCACGCCCACGGCGTCCACCAGCGCGATGGCGGTGACCTGGCCGCGCATCTGCCAGAGCTCCCGCCAGCGCTTGCGGCGCAGCACGCTCACCAGTGCAGCTCGCGGGCCAGTACGCGCGCGGCATTGGCCTCGTCGCGCACGATGCGGCCGTCCGCCAGCGCCATCACGCGGGTGGCCATGCGGGCGATGTCGGCATTGTGGGTGATCACCACGGTGGTGGTGCCCAGTTCGCGGTTCACCGCTTCCAGCGCCTCCAGCACGCGCACGCCGGTAGTCGAGTCCAGCGCGCCGGTGGGCTCGTCGCACAGCAGCACGTCGGGCTGCTTGGCGATGGCGCGCGCGATGGCGACGCGCTGCTGCTCGCCGCCGGAGAGTTGCGCGGGGAAATGGTGCAGGCGCTCGGCCAGGCCGACACGGGCGAGTGCGTCCGCGGGTGGCATCGGATCCTCGGCGATCTCGGTCACGAGCGCGACATTTTCCAGCGCGGTCAGGCTCGGCAGCAGGTTGTAGAACTGGAAGACAAAGCCGACGTGCTCGCGCCGGAACAGGGTCAGTGCATCGCCGTCGGCGCCGTCCAGGCGGTGGTCGCAGTAGGCGACGGTGCCGGAGGTGGGCACGTCCAGCCCGCCCAGGATGTTGAGCAGCGTCGACTTGCCGCTGCCCGACGGGCCCAGCAGGACCACGAACTCGCCCGGGTACAGCGCCAGGTCCACGCCGCGCAGGGCGTGCACCTCGACTTCGCCCATGCGGTAGGTCCGGGTCAGGTCCGAGGCGGTGAACACGGCCGCACTCGAGGCGGCCGTGGGGCGTCCGGGCGTTTCGGTGGTCGGCACGTGCATCGGTGCTGCCCCCCCCTGTAGATGGGGCCACGCTAGCGGCTGCACCTGCGCCGGTTATTGACCTGCGTCAGTTCCGCGACCGCGACTTTCATTGACCCCGGTCAATACCCGCCGCTGGCTCGGGCGCAGGCTGTGGGAGCGTCGGCACCGCGCCGGCATCCACCGTGTACTTCATGTCCTGCAGGAGGGCCCATGTCCACGCTGACCCGCTTCAATCCGTTCCGGTCGATGGCGCGCTTCGATCCGGGCGCCGATTTCGACGATCTGTTCCGCACCTTTCCGCTGCGCCCGCTGATGCGCGACATGGAGAACACGCTGTCGGAGATGCGCATGGACGTGCAGGAGGACGATGCCGGCTACCGCGTCATGCTGGACGTGCCCGGCGCGCGGAAGGAGGACATCGAGGTCTCGGTGGACGGCAGCCGCGTCACCGTGCAGGCCGAGGTCAAACGCGAGGAGAAGCGCGAAGGCAAGGACCTGCATGTCGAGCGCTACACCGGGCGCACGTACCGGACGTTCACCCTGCCGCAGGCGATCGACCGCGAGCAGTGCCAGGCGCATTACGAGAACGGCGTGCTGACGTTGACGTTGCCGCGCAAGGGTGACGGCCAGGCCACGCGGCTGACAGTCAACTGAAGTCCTGATCTGGAGGGAGCACCTGATGAAACGGCAGATGGAGCCCGCCGGCCGCATGCCGGCACTCGTGGTCGCACTCGCACTGGGCGCCATCCCGCCCGCACTGGCGCAGGCACCCATGGAGGAACCGCCGCCACCGGCCGCCGATGCCGCGACCCGCGAGGACGTGCAGCGCGAGACGGATGAGGCGATCCGGGCCGTGCAGTCCTACAGCGCGGCGCAGCGTCGGGCCGCCGAGGCGCGGGCGCGCGAGGCCGTCGACCGGATGCGCGAGCGCACCGAGCGGCTGCAGGACGACTGGGCCCGCGAGCGCGTGCAGTACGACGAGGCCGCCCGCGAACGGCGTGCACGGATGCTGGAGGGCGCCCGCGAACGGCTCGAGGTGGCGCGGCAGCGCTCGGCCGAACTGGACGCGGCGGGCGAAGCCGAATGGCAACGCGCCCGTGAGCGTTTCATCGAAAGCTACCGGGCCCTGTCGGCCGACGTGCGCAGTCTGGTGGAACGCTCGATGCCCGGGCGCCCGGTCCCGGTCCCGGTCGACGCCACCGATGACGCCGATGACGCCGACGGGTCGGAGACGTCGGAAGACGCGGCGGAGGGCGACGTGCCGCACCCTGGCGACCATCGGGACGATACGCCGCGCGACGCATCGCACCCGGGCGTACGGCCATGAGCACGACGACCCGCCGCATCAAGCGCGCCCTGGACCACACCGTCGACGAGGCCGGCGACGCCGCTGCGCACGCCGTGCACCGCGCCGGGCGCGCCGCGCGACAGCTTGCCGATCGCGTAGGCGAGGGCGCGGACCAGGCCCGCGAGCGCCTGCACGACGCCGCCGATGCCACCGGGCTGCAGGTGCGACGCGCCCGCCGCCACGCCACCCATGTCGCACGCCGGCACCCGTGGTGGACGGTGGGCGTGGGGGTGGCCGTGCTGGCCGTGGTCGCCGCGGCGGCCCTCCGCGCGTCCGCACGCCCGCGTTGAAGCCGGCCTCGCGTCGTGTGCGCACGCCGCGCCTGCGGCGATGGCGGGCGGCGCGTCCTGGGCGTCGAGGGCTCGCGCTGGCGGGTCTGGCCCTGCTGCTGGGGGCGGTGCTGGTGGCGTCGCGGTGGGTGGCGCCGTTGCTGGCGTGGCTGCTGAAGCTCGCACCACTGCTGAACCGCGATCCTGTGGCGGGTGCGCTGGCGTTCGTCGCCCTGTCGGCGGCTTCGGCGGTGGTCGCGTTCTTCTCCAGCGCGGTGCTGGTGCCGGCGGCGGTCAGTGCCTGGGGCGCCACCGCCACGCTGGGGCTGCTCTGGCTGGGCTGGTGGCTGGGCGGTGGGCTGACGTACCTGCTGGGAAGGGGCCTGGCACCCGCGGATCGCAGGCCGCGCACGGCCGCTCCGGATGCCGCGCCCACGCCCGCGGTGTCGCCATCCCGGCTGCACCAGCGCGTGTCGCGGCTTGCCGCGCGGTTGCCGCCGGGGCTCGACTTTCCACTGGTACTGGCGCTGCAGCTGGCGTTGCCGTCGGAACTGCCCGGGTACCTGTGCGGGGTCCTCCGGGTCCGTGCCCGTGTGTACTTCACCGCCCTGGCACTGGCCGAACTGCCCTACGCAGCCGCCACGGTCCTGGTCGGACAAGGCCTGGTCGACGGGCGCTGGCGGCTGATGCTGGCCGGTGGGGTGCTGCTGGCGCTGGTGGTCGTGCTGGCGACGGCGCGGGTGCGCCGCGCCGGGATCAGAGCGCGGGACGCTGGGCGTTGAGTGGCAGCGCGTAGATCAGCTGGTGCACGTCGTCGGGGTCGCGGCGGACGTGGAACCCCAGCGACCGCGCCAGGTCATGCATCTCGTAGTTGCCGGCCAGGTCGTAGGACTCCATCAGGCGCAGCCCGCGCTCCTGCGCGATCCGGATCAGGCGCTTCATCAATGCGGTGGCCAGGCCATGGCCCTGCCACGCATCGGCCACGACGACCGCGCATTCGCAGCGCTCACCGGTGATGTCGGTGGCATAGCGGCTGACCCCGACGATCTCCTCGCGACCGCCGACCGGCGCGGTGGCGGCCAGGGCGACGTCGTTGACGTAGTCGATGTCGGTCAGCGCCTCGATCTGCGCATCGGTGGGGTCGGTGACGCTGCCCAGGAAGCGCGCGCGCCGGGACTCGGACGACAGGCCCTTGATGAAGCGGCGGTCGGCCTCGGCATCCTGGCGGCGCAGCGGTCGGATGGTGACGGTGCGCCCGTCGTCCAGCACGTGCGTCCAGCAGGGGTAGTCGGGCCCGACGTAAGCCGAGGGCGACGAGGGCGGGGTGGGGATCGGGTCCATGGCGGCGGCTGCACGGGTGGGGAGCCGTTACGCTCGCGCGCCGCGCCCCGCGCCGTGTTGATCCAGGTCAAGCCGGGGCGCCGCGTGGTGATACGGGGCCCCGGACACGGCAACGCCCGCGCATGGCGGGCGTCGGAGTCACGCGGAGGGACGGCGCAGGCGTCAGCCGCGGGTGGTCGACTCCACCGCCGCCAGCTGGTTGGACGGGCAGTCCAGGAAGCGCGAGGACGCCAGCCACTTCTCGTCCGGGTAGTAGGCGAACACCAGGTGCCCGTCCTTGATCGTGTCGATCACGTCGCGTGCGACGGCCTGCCGCAGGGCGGGGCAGCCGAGGCTGCGGCCCAGCCGGCCCTGGCGCTGGGCCTGTTCGGGATTCACGTACGGCGCGCCGTGGATGACGATGGCGCGGGCACGTGCGGCGTCGTTGACACCGGGTTCCAGCCCGTCCATGCGCATCGAGTAGCCGTTGCTGCCCACATAGGACTCGGCGGTGGCGAACAGGCCGAGGCTGGACTGGTAGCTGCCTTCGACGTTGGAGAAGTTCGTGGCCATGTTGTGGCCGGTGTTGCGGCCATGCGCGACGTGCTCGGTGTACAGCACGCGCTGCGCGGCCAGGTCGAACACCCACAGGCGCGGCTCGGTGGACGGACGCGAGTAGTCGATCAGCGTGAGGTTGGCTTCCGGGCGCGCCTGGCCGGAGGCGACGGCGCAGTTGCGCGCCTTCAATGCCAGGCCGAGGGCTTCGGCGTCGACCGTCGGCGCCTGCGCCACCAGCGCGGCCAGCATCGGCGCGGCGATCGCGGCGCTGCCGGCCGAGGCGGTGGTCGTGGCGGCCGGCGTGGCGCCCTGCGCGCTGGCCGACGCCATCATCGGCGGGGCCACGGCAAGCGATGCGGGCGTGGCCGACGGTGCGGTCGCGCCCGAGGGGGCATGACGTCCGCCGGCGGCGGGAGAGGCGGTGAGGGAGAGCGACACGGTCGCTGCGAGGACGAGAAGCGGCAGGCGGATTCGGCTCATGGGGTGAAGGCTACGTGATAAAAACGCATGGGTCGACCCGTGAAGAATGTGTCGTTCACCTTTGTTTTTCTTCACTTTCCTGACTATCCGGCGCATCGGTTGGCGGGACAGCCGCTTCGAGGATCGTGAACCCTTCGGTACTCACGTCCGCAATCGATTCAGGCGTGACCAGCAGCGTGCTGCCGGGCGCAAGCACGGCATGCACCTGAACAGCGAATGCCGGGTCGATGTGAACGCGGCCGGCCGCCACCGCTGTCCGCATGTCGTCATCCGTGCGTTCCGGCGCGGTGTCCAGGCGGACGGGAATCTGCATCCAGTTGAGGGCCGGCTGGCCCGGCGCCAGGCGGCTGCCTTGCGCTGCGGTGCCTTCGAGCACCGCATACGCCTGGGTGCCCATGCCGGCGTCGTCGACGCGCACTGGGCCGCGACCGATCTCGATACCGCCCCGCATCACCACCAGCGTCCGGTCGGCCGTGCTGAGCACCATGGTGACCGGACCGGAGGGCGAACGATCGGGCTGCCAGCTCCAGCCGTCCAGCGCCCCTGCCTCGTCCACTGGCGCGCCGCTGCCGAACGGTGTGCGCGTGGCCACGCTGGGCGACTCCAGCTGCTGGGCGACGACGACGGTCATGCCGCGCTCCGTGATGCCGAACAGGGCTTCTGAAAAGTCGTAGGGCAAGCGAACGCAGCCATGTGATGCCGGGTAGCCGGGCAAGTGGCCGGCATGCAGCGCGATGCCGTCCCAGGTCAGCCGCTGCATGAAGGGCATGGGTGCGTTGTCGTAGAGGTTGGAGTAGTGCTCGCGCCGCTTCTCCAGGATGTTGAACACCCCGGTCGGCGTCTCGTGGCCGGCCTTGCCGGTGCTGACCGGCGAGCTGCCAATGCGCACGCCGTTCCGGTAGACCACCGCGCGCTGCTCCTGCAGGCCGATCACGATCAGCACCGGGCCGTCGGGCGCCACCTCGGGTGTCCAGGTGAACGCGGGCGGCGGCGCGGCTGCCGCAGCCAGCGCGAATGCAGTGCACGCGGCCAGCACCGCGCCGCGGACCTGCGTCGCGAGGCGGCCCGTTGCCGTCCGCATCAGCGCACCACCGTCACCGGGGTCTGGCAATGGGCCAGCACCTTGGCGGTGACCGACCCCATCAGCGCGCTCCTGAGCGCACTGCGCCCGTGCGAGCCCATGACGATCAGGTCGCACTTGCCCGCGCGCGCATGCTTGAGCACGGCCTCGGCGGGGTCGGCGACGGCGTGTATCTCTTCGAACGCCAGCCCGGCCCGCTTGAGCGCGGCGCGGGCGCGGCGGGTGGCGTACTCGCTGTTCTCGCGGTGGTAGCGGGCGGTCGCCTCCGCCCCGAGCGCGCGGGCGGCATCGGGCAGCAGCGCAGGGTCGGCATGCAGCAGGCGCACCGTCGGCGGCGCGGCCAGTTCCTTCGCCAGCGCGACCACGTGGCGCGTCGCTCGCAGGGCCATGTCGCTGCCGTCCACGGCAAGCAGGATCTTCATCGGTGGGCTCCGGATGTCGGGTGCGGGGCCATGCTGCGGCCGCGGGCCGGCGGCGCGCTTGATCTCGATCAAAGCCCGCGCCGCATGCGCGCGATGCGCGGTTGACGCAGGTCAATCCGGGCCGTCCGCCGGCGCGCTGCAATACAGGCCTCCACCCACCGGTCGCGCCGCCATGTTCAAGGACCTGCTCGTCCCGCTCTCGGGCACTTCGGCCGACGCCGATGCCATCCACGCCGCCATCGACCTGGCCGCGGATTTCAACGCGCACCTGGCCCTGCTGGAGATCGTCGCGTTGCCGCTGCCTGCGGCCAGCCCGTGGGGCCTGAGCCCGGACGTGGCGATGGACGGCCTGTACCGGCGCCTGCGCGCGCAGGCCGAGGTCAACGCCGACAAACGACGCCGGGAGCTGGCCGGCTCGGGCGTGCCCCACGAAGTGCGCGTGGTGGAATCGCTGTTTACCGACTCCGCGCACATGGCGGCCCATTGTGCGCAGTACGCCGACCTGTCGGTGGTGGCCGGTGCAGTGGATGCCACGGCCGAGGGTGCGCGCCTGCACGACCTGATCGCCGCGCTGCTGGCGCACTCCGGGCGGCCCGTGCTGGTGGTGCCGCCGCGTAATCGCTCACCGCGACCGCCGCGCCACGTCCTGCTGGCGTGGCGGCCGTCCAGCGGCACCACGCGCGCCCTGCACGATGCGCTGCCGCTGCTGGTGCAGGCCGAGCGCGTGGACGTCGTGATCGTCGACCCCACCGGCGGCGAGCGCGGCGACGGCCCGGAGCCGGGCGGCGACATCGCCACCCACCTGGCGCGCCACGGCGTGCGCGCGAACGTCGTCGTGCGCGACTCGAAGGGCCGCGACGTCAGCGCGGTGCTACTCGAGCACGCCAATGCGATGCCGGCGCAGATGATCGTGGCCGGCGGGTACGGCCGCTCGCGGTTGCGGGAGTGGGCGGTGGGCGGCGTGACGCGTGAGCTGCTGTTCGGCAGCCCGGTACCGGTGTTCTTCAGTCACTGAGCCGGCGTGGCGGGCCCGGCGCCGGGTGTCGGTCCGGCCCCGGCTACGTCACCCGAGCGTGCCGCGAGCGTGGCGTGGATGTCCGCGCGCGCCTGCCGGGCCAGCGCCTCGTAATGGTCGCGGAAGATGGCCAGCGCATGCTCGTCCAGCTCTTCCAGGTCCAGCAGGGAGTTGCTGGCATCGCGCGAGACCCGGATCAGCTCGTCAAGCTTGATCTGCATCGCTTCGGTGTCGCGCACCTGGGTGTTCTGGATCAGGAACACCATCAGGAAGGTCACGACCGTGGTGGCGGTGTTGATCACCAGCTGCCAGGTGTCGCTGAAGTCGAACAGCGGCCCGGAAGCGATCCACGCGACCACCGCGGCCACCGCCAGCAGGAACGCCGAGGGCCGTCCGGTGTAGCGTGCCAGCGCCTTCGCCGTGCGATTGAAGCCGTCTGTGCCCACCCCGCCCATGCGCCACCTCCCGGACCCGACCCAACCAGCCTGACCCCTCGGTCCGGCCGGACATTGACCCGCATCAACCCCTGACGTGGTGTTACGTACCGTTACACGCCGTTACGCCGCTGACGTCGGCCGCGTCCCGTCCCCGGCTAGCGTGGTGGCATCTGCGGAGGGCACGCACATGCAACAGGCGATGACGGAACGGGCCGCGGAGTGGCCGCTGCCAACCACGACGGTGCCGATGGCGGGGCTGACTGCGGCGCTGGATGCAGGCTGGCCGTTGATCAAGCACCGGCTGCGCCCACGGCAGCCGCTGTTCCTGGCCGGGCAGGACCGCGGCGCGCTCTACTACGTGCACGCCGGCTGCCTGAAAACCCGCGTGATCAGTGCCGATGGACGCGAGCGCGTCACCGGCTTCCCCATGCGGGGCGACATCCTCGGGTTGGAGGCGCTCGACCTGGGCACCTACGCCTGCGACGCGATCGCGCTGGACGTGGGCGAGGCGTGGGAACTGCCGTGCCGCCACCTGGACGACGCCCCTCAGGCGATGCAGGCCTACCTCACACGGTGCTTGGCGCGCGAGCTGCGGCGCGACTGGTCCTGGATGCTCGACTTGTCCACGCTCAGTGCCGATGCGCGGGTCGCGCGGTTCCTGTCCGACCTGTCCGAGCGCCTCGCCGCGCTGGGCTACAGCGCCCACCAGGTGTTGCTGCGCATGACCCGCGCGGAGATCGGCAGCTTCCTGGGCCTGACCCTGGAGACGGTGACGCGCGCGCTGGGCCGCCTGCAGGCACGGGGGCTGGTGTCGGTGGACGGGCGTGCACTGGAGCTGGTCGATCCGGCCGCGTTGCGCAGCCTGCAGCCGGGGAACGGCGCGGCGGCGCTTCATTGAGCCGGCTGTCGCGGGAGCGGTCCGCGTCGAACGCTGGGGCGCTGAGGAGGCAACGTGGGTCGCGAGATCTGCTTACCGGAGGGGGGCCGTTCTACCGGGCTCCGGCAAGGGCATCGCATCGAGCAGGGCGCGCACACGGGCGAGCAGGGCATCACGGTCGTACGGTTTGCCAATGATCTCGAACGCGCAGGGCACCTCACCCAAGGGGGCCTCATACCCCGTGGCGAGCAGCACGGCGATGTGCGGCTGCCTCTCCCGCGCGGCCAGGGCCATGGCCTGGCCGTCCATGCCGGGGCCGAGCATCACGTCGCTGAAAACGAGATCGAAGCGCTCGGCCTCAAGCATGGCCAATGCCGCCTCGCCGTGGGCCACCGCACGCACCTCGTGGCCGGCCGAACGCAGGAATGCGATCGCGATGCGACGCACATCGGGATCGTCTTCGACCACCAGCACGCGCTCGCCGCGCGACACGCCCGCGGGCGTGGCCTGTGTCGGGGGCACCTGCGCCTCGTCCACCGCCACCGGGAGGTACAGCGACACCCGGGTTCCATGGCCGGGTGTGCTCTCCATCCGCAGGCCGCCTCCGCTTTGCCGCGCGAAGCCGTAGACCATGCTCAACCCCAGCCCGCTGCCCCGGCCGGCCTCCTTGGTGGTGAAGAACGGCTCCATGGCGCGCGCCAGCGTCGCAGGCGACATGCCCAGCCCGGTGTCGGACACGGTGATGCAGACGTACCGGCCGGCCGGCAGGTCGTCGCTTGCACGCGGGTGTCCCACATCGACGGGCACGGCGGCGATCTCGATACGGCCGCCCGCAGGCATCGCGTCGCGCGCGTTGAACACGAGGTTGAACATCGCCGCCTCGACCTGACCCGGGTCCACGTAGACCGCGCCGACATCGGCGGCCGTGGAAACCTGCAGCACGATGCGCTCGCCCAGCGTGCGTGCCAGCATGCGCTGGAGGTCGTCCAGCAGCTCGGCCACCGAAACCGCGCTCGGCAGCAGCCGCTGCCGCCGTGCAAACGCCAGCAGCTTGCGGGTGAGCTGCGTGCCGCGGTCGACCGAGCGCATGGCGCTGTCGATCAGGTCGGATCCGTCCTCGCTCTGCACGTGGGGCCGCAGCAGTTGCAGACTGCCCGAGAGCACCGTCAGCAGGTTGTTGAAGTCATGTGCGATGCCGCCGGTGAGCTGGCCGAGCGCGTCGAGCCGTTGGCCGTGGGCCAGCGCTTCTTCGGCGCTGCGCTGGCGCAACAGCGTTGACAGCAGATGGCCGGTCGACTGCAGCAGATGCAGTGCACCGGCGTCGACCGCGTCGTCCTGCAGCGCGACCAGCAGCGCGCCGACCACGCCGTCGGTTGCCTGCAGCGGCACCACGATCACGCTCGCCTGGCCCGGCAGGTCACGGGGGCGGACCCCCAGCCCGTCGGGGCAGGCGCCGGGGGGGTGGACCGCCGGCGTGTCGCCGGGCGAACCCGCGGGGAGGGGCAGGGCAATGCCGTGGCCGTCGACGGACCAGACGGTGCCGGCCGCCGCATGGATCCGGGCGCCGTCGGCGCGGGGCGCGCGCAGCGCAATGGCAACGCCGGCAGCGCCGAGCGCGCTGGCGAGCAGGCCCGCCAGGGCGTCGAAGAGCCCGGGCCCGCCCAGTTCGATGGCCAGGTGCCCCACCTGCGCCGCGATGGTGTCGTAGCGGGCGCGGGCAAGCGCCTGCCGCTCGCGTTGCGTGTCCGTGATGTCGCGGATGGACGCCAGGACGTGGGGCGCGCCGCCGTGCATCAGCGGACTGAGCGCGATTTCAACCGGAAAGCGCGTGCCGTCGGCGCGCTGGCCCACCAGCAGTTGGCTCGTCGTCCCCATCGGGCGCACATGAGGGTCCTGCAGGTAGCGCGCGCGGTGTGCCCGGTGGCGTCCACGCAGCTCGGTCGGGAGCAGGGCGTCCACCTCCTGGCCGTCCAGTGCACCCTGCGCCAGTCCGAACATGGCGTGGGCCTTGCCGTTGGCGCGCACGATGCATCCTCGGGCGTCGACGATGACCAGCGCATCCGGCACCGCCTCGAACAGGTGCGGGTCCATCGACTCAGCGTCCGGTCACGTCGGCGGTAAGGACGTAACCCGCGCCGCGCACCGCCTGCAGAAGGCCGGGCCGTGCACCGGCGGCCTCCAGCTTGCGTCGCAAGCGGCCGATGCCCACGTCGATCGAGCGGTCGAAGGGCCCCGCGCCGCGACCGTGGAGCGCGGACATCAGGGTGTCGCGGCTGAGCACCTCGTGGGCGTGGTCCAGCAGCGTACGCAGCAGGGCGAACTCGCCTGACGTCAGCGCGATCGCAGTGCCGTCGTCGCGGCGGAGGGTGCGGGCGGGAAGGTCCAGCGTGAACCGGTCGAAGTCCAGCAGGCGGGCCTGCGTCGGACGCGCGGCGGCGCCCCTGCGCAGGACACCGCGGATGCGTGCCAGCAGCTCGTGCAGGTCGAAGGGCTTGGCGAGGTAATCGTGCGCGCCCAGTTCCAGCCCGATCACGCGCTCGCCGGCCGCGCCCCGGCCGCTGACCACGATGGCAGGCGGCCCGCCGCGCTGCTCCAGGTGGCGCAGCAGCGAGAGCCCGTCTTCGTCGGGCAGGCCCAGGTCCAGGAGCACCAGGTCGGGCGCCGCGTGTGACAGGCAGTCGCGGGTGGTGCGCGCGTCGCGGGTGCGGAGCGTCCGCAGGCCGTGGCCCTGCAGGAATCGCGACACGACGCCGGCGACCTCGTCGTCGTCGTCGACGACAAGAACGAGGGGAGAGGCCCCGGTGGCCGGGGCTGGCGTGGGCCGCTGCGTGCTCATGGCGTTGGCGGGCCAAGGATGCGCGCCTGGCGCGCGGGCGGCAAGACCGGCCGGCGGCGTCAGGTGGAGGGCAGGTAGGCGGCGGTGAGGGTGTGGAGGTGCAGGCGTTCCGCATCCCGCAGGAACGGGGCGACGAGCATCATCACCTGCACGATGCCGTCGCGGATGGCGGCGTGCTCGTCGCGGTCGCCGCGCGCGGCGGCGTAGTTGAGCCAGAACGTGGCGATGACCAGCACGTTGGTCGCGGTGGCAGCCAGCTCGTTGGCGGACGCCCGGATGACACCGGCCTGCAGAAGGCCGTGGAGCACGCCGTGGGCCTGGCTGTCGGCCCGCTTGAGGATGCGGGCGAAGCGCAATCGCAGCGTGCGGTTGCGGCTGAGGATCTCGACCAGGTCGCGGTGCAGGAAACGGTAATCCCAGATGCACTCGAACACGCGGTGCAGCTGCAACCAGACATCCTCGAGCCCGGGCAGCCGGTCCTGCGGTGCGGCCAGCGCAGCGTCCATCCGCGACTCGAAGTCCGCGAACAGGTGCTCGATGATGTCGTCCTTATTGCGGAAGTGGTAGTAGAGGTTGCCCGGGCTGATCTCCAGCTCGTCGGCGATGTGGTTGGTGGTGACGTGCGGCTCGCCCTGGGCGTTGAACATCGCCAGGCTGCAGTCGAGGATGCGTTGTCGCGTCTGCCGGGCCATCGGTGCGCGGCTCAGCCGCGAAGCTGGGCGACCAGGTCGATGTAGCGCTGCCTGGCCTCGTCCCGGTCCACGCCCTTCAGGCGCATCCACGCTTCGTATTTGGCCGAACCGACGAAGTCGAAGAAGCCCGGCTTCTCGCCGTGCACGTCGCCCTCGGTGGCCTGCTTGTAGCAGGCGTACAGTCGCAGAAGCGTGTCGTTGTCCGGGCGCTCGGTCAGCACCTGGACGTCGCGCGAGGCCTGCTGGAAACGTTCATCGAGATCGGTCACGGCGGCCTCCGGCCTGGCGCCTGGCGAGCGAGGCGGCATGACAGCATGCGACCGCGGGTGAATCAATACCGCGCCCGCGCGCATGGCGTGCCGGCTAGAACGCGCGGCACTGCCTGAAGCGGACGGTGTTGCGGCTGCCCGGCGGCGGTTGCAGCTGCAGGCGTGACGCACGCAGGTCGGGATAGCGCTCGAGCACCGCGCAGATGGCGGGCACGTGCGTGTCGATGTCCTCGTCGGTCTGGTACACGAGCAGCGTGGACGGCGTCGACCACACGGCGCGGTCCACGCCCGGCACGGTCGAGACGCCGTCGGACACGGCCTTGCGTTGGGCCTCCTCGTCCAGCGCGGGCGCCGACGCGGGTGCGGCGGCGGACGGGGCACCCGATTCGACCGCTCCGGCCGGGGAGGCCGCCTCCGAGAAAGCCGGTGCGGCTGCAGGCGCCGCCGGGTCGGATGCAGGCAGTGCGATCGCCGTGAGCATTCCGACGGCCACGCCAACGGCCAGCGCGAGTGCCCAACCCAGGCGCTGCCCGCGCGCGACCTTGAGGCGCGCCTTGTCGGCGAGATCCTGGTGCAGGCTGGGTGGCACCAGCGGATCGATCAGGCCCCACAGCGTCGGGCCGTCGATCAGCTCGATGCCGCGCGGGTTGCGGTAGGCCTCCGGGTCGATGCGCCCCAGCGTCGCCAGCACGCCACCGGCGGCATTGTCGAAGCGCACGGCATCGGCGAGTTCGTCGACCTGCTTGCGGCCGATGCGGTAGTTCGCGCCCTGCTTGCAGCTCAGCAGCCAGTCGCGGCCGTCGCGGTGCAGCAGCAGGTCGGCCTGCCGGCCGCGCTCGGCCAGGGGCGTGGTGCGGCTGACTTCGAAACCCTGTGCCTGCAGTGCCTCGATGACGAAATGGGAAAACTCGCGCCAGCGCATGGCGGCCAGCGCGGCGATGCCGCCCTCGACATGCAGCCGGGGACCGCGGACATGCTGCAGGTAGAACGACAGGCCGAAGCCTGTCAGGGCCGCGGCCAGAAGGCCTGCAATCAACGGAACCACTGCCTGCATCGCGTCCTCGCGCATTCTGGAAGGCGGCGACTATACGGGGCGGCAGCTGATTGGAGCGTAAGTCGTGCGCCTGTCCGGTTGGAACGGCGCAACGGGCCTGGAGTCGGCCACGAAAAACGCCGCCCGGTCGAAACCGGGCGGCGTCGTGGTGCTACGTGCGTTTGGAGCGGGGCGTCAGCCGTTGGTGCCCGACGGCACGGCCGGGGTGACGGCCTCCGCGTCGGGGGCTGCGCCGTCGTCCACGGCCGGCGTGGCCAGGCCACGACGCTCCAGCAGCGGCTCGATGCGCGGCTGGCCGCCACCGGTGAAGTCGCTGAACAGCTGCAGCGCATCCTTGCTGCCGCCCTGCGACAGCAGCGCGCTGCGGAAGCGGTCACCGTTGGCGGTGGTCAGGCCACCGTTCTCCTCGATCCAGGCGACGGTGTTGGCGTCCAGCACCTCCGACCAGATGTAGGCGTAGTAGCCGGCCGCGTAGCCGCCCATGATGTGGCTGAAGTACGGCGTGCGGTAGCGCGGCGGCACCGGTGCGTAGTCCAGTCCGACCTTCTTGAGCGAGGCGGCCTCGAAGTCCATGACTTCGTCGGCGTCGGGCAGCTGGTCGGCGGTGAGCTGGTGGTACTCCTGGTCGATCATCGCCGCACCCAGGTACTCGGTGGTGGCGAAGCCCTGGTTGAACTTGGCGGCGGCCACGACCTTGTCCAGCAGCTCCTGGGGCATCGGCTCGCCGGTCTCATGGTGCTT
>CAMPJI010000023.1 GCA_946886865.1 uncultured Lysobacterales bacterium
TTCCGCGGCGGCAAGAAGCACCAGCCGCAGGACAGCTATTCGCTGCGCTGCATCCCGCAGGTGCACGGTGCGGTGCGCGACGCCGCCGCGCAGGCCGCGCGCGTGCTGGAGGTCGAGCTCAATTCGCTCACCGACAATCCGATCGTGTTCCCGGATGCCGACGCCGAGCACGTGGAGCAGCAGGTCATCTCCGCCGGCCACTTCCACGGCATGCCGCTGGCGCTGGCGATGAGCTACGTGAAAGCGGCCATCCCGGTACTGGCCAGCATCTCCGAGCGCCGCCTCAACAAGCTGGTGGACCCGGCGACCAGCGACGGCCTGCCGGGCTTCCTGATCGGCAACGAGGACGCGACCGAGTCCGGTTTCATGATCGTGCAGTACACCGCCGCGGCCATCGTCAACGACCTGGCCAGCCGCGCGCATCCCGCCTCGGTGTACTCGATCCCGACCAGCGCCAACGCCGAGGACCATGTGTCGATGGGCGCCAACGAGGCGCGGCATGTGCTGTCGATGGTCGACGACCTGGGCAAGGTGCTGGCGCTGGAGCTGTACACCGCCGCGCAGGCACTGGACCTGCGGCGCGACATGATCAATGCCGCGCGCGACCTGTCCCGGCGCAGCGATGCCGCCGCGCTGGCGCGCAAGGTGGCGGGCGGGCCGGAACCGGACCTGGACGCCGAGGGTCGCAAGGCGTTCGTGGAGGAGGTCGAGGGCCTGCGCGGCGAGTTGGCGCAGGCCGCGGAGTTCCAGCCGGGCCGCGCCGTGGCCGCCGCCCATGCACGCATCCGGGAGGCGATCCCGTTCCTCGGCCGCGACCGCGCGCTGGACGCGGAGGTCGCCACCGCCGTCGCGCTGGTCAAGGGCGGCGAGGTCATCGCGGCCGCCCGCTCGGTGTAAGGCGTAGCCCGGGTAAGCGAAGCGCACCCGGGGCGCGAGTGGAATCGGAATCCCCTGGTGCGCTTCGCTTACCCGGGCGACGTGATCTGGCCGGCGGAAGGCTGTGCACCGCCCGGGCCGGTGCGGTCAGGACCGCGTCCGTGCGACCCGCACGCAATCGCGCCCCCCGGCCTTGGCTTCGTACAGCGCTTCGTCGGCGCGCTGCAGCGCCCGGTCGATCGCGTCGTCGCCGCGCTGACCGGCACCGCCGGCCACCTCATGGACGCCGATGCTGGCCGACAGGGGGACCGTATGCCGGCCGCTGGTGCACGGATGCATGTGCAGCGCGTGCCGCAGCGCTTCGCCGACGCCGGCTGCGTCGTGCATCTCCGTGCCCGGCAGCGCGGCGACGAACTCCTCGCCACCGAACCGCGCCAGCAGGGCGTCGTACGGCCGCAGCGCCTGGCCGATGGTGCGGGCCGCCCAGCGCAGGCAGTCGTCGCCCACGAGGTGGCCGTGGCGGTCATTGATCGATTTGAAATGGTCCAGGTCGATCATCAGCAGCGACACCGGCCGGTCGCCGCGCTCCAGCACCTCGAGCAGCCGTTCGCGGAAGTGCGTGCGGGTATGCAGGCCGGTCAGGCCATCGCGCTGGCTCGATTCGCGCAGCCGCGCATGCGCGTTCTCCAGCTGGCCCAGCGCGCTGCGCAGTTCGCCGGTGCGCTGCATCACCTTCTGCTCCAGGTGCAGCTTGGCCTCGCGCACGATGCGCTCGTTCTCGTTGCGCAGGGCCGCGTACCGGTAGCCCAGCGCGACCGACAGCAGCAGCATCTCCAGTGCCGAGCCGATCTGCACGCCGTACTCGGTATAGAAGGTCTTGGGCAGCACGCCGAACGCGACCAGCGTGAACAGCGTGGTGCCCAGCAGGAACATGGCCCAGGCCAGCAGGAACAGCCGCGCGGGCCGGTAGCCGCGCCGCAGCACCACGATGCTGGCCAGCGCGATCCACAAAACGCCGACCAGCACCGCACGTGAGGCGATCGGCGTTGAGACGCGATAGGGCAGCTCCAGCGACGCCAACCCCAGCAGGGCGAAGAATGCGATCAGGCCCAGGCTTACCCAGTTGCCGCGCGGCCAGCGTTCCGGCAGCTCCAGGAACGTGCGCGCGAACTGCTGCATGCCGATCAGCGCCAGACAGATCGAGAGCGGCACGGCCTTGTCGGCCAGCCATGGCGACGACGGCCACAGGTATTCGAAGCCCAGCCCGTTGAGGGTGAACAGCACCAGCCCGAAGGCGGTGATGTGGAACAGGTACCAGAAGTAGCTGGGGTCCCGCAGCGTCAGCCACAGCACCAGGTTGTAGAAAAACAGCGCCAGGAGGATGCCGTAGTACAGGCCGATGGTCAGCTGCGCGTCGCGCGACATCTCGGTGAACGCGGTGGGCGTGTAGAGGCTGAGCGGCACCTGCATCGAACTCTGGCTCTGCACGCGCACGTACAGGTCAGCACCCGTGCCCGGCGGCAGGTCGAGTCCGAAGTTGGGGTGGCGGTAGCGGATGCTGCGCGCGTCGAACGGGGCGTGGTCGCCGCCGCGCTGGTGCTGCACGGTGCCATTGTCGCGCTGCAGGTAGATATCGACGCGGTCGCTCAGCGCGTACTCCTGCACCAGCAACCAGCGTGGTTCGTCGGCGTGCAGGTTCACCAGCCGCGCATGGAACCAGAACGCGCCGCGCTGGAAGCCAAATGCCGCGCTGGCCGACGGCAGCGGCTGGAACCGGCCTTCGGCCTTCCAGTGTCGGGCCGTATCCAGGTCCGCCTGGCCGTCGAGGTCGCGCACATAGCCCACGTGGGGCGAGAGCGCCACCTCCGAGTGGGCGGTGTCGAGGACCAGGGGCGCCGGCGGGGACTGCGCATGCGCAATGCCCGCTGACGCCAGCAGCAGCACGAGTCCGATCCGCAACGCCCAGCCCGGCATCCACGCTCCTTCGGTCCGGAACCGCGCCCCGGCTCCCGCACCGGCCACGGGGCCGGTGGCCGGAGTGTAGCGCCGGCACAGGTATGGCGACGGGCGGCCGGGTGCACGGCCTGTGGCCCATGTCCGCGTCCGGCGCGCCGGCGCGGTTGACGTGCACTTGCAAGCGCATTAATGTACCAGCGCGTTAATACATTGGATCACCATGAAGCGCCGCGCCCTCATACTCCCGACCGATGATTCCGCCGCCGACGCGCTCGGCGAGCTGGCGGCCGCGTTCGCGCGGTTGCGTGACCCGGCGCAGGTGCGGGCCTTCCTTGAAGACCTGTGCACGCCCGCCGAGCTGGAGGCCATGACCGACCGCTGGCGCGTGGTCCCGCTGATCGAGCAGGGCGTGCCGTACCGCGAGATCCACGACCGCACCGCGGTCAGCGTCACCACCATCGGCCGGGTCGCGCGCACGCTCGACCGTGGCGCCGGCGGTTATGCGGCCGCGTTGCCGCGTCGCGCCCCCCGTTCCCGTTGAGTCCCTGCCCATGAGCCCCATCGCCCCCCTGGCGGCGCGCGACCGCCTGCGCATCGCCATCCAGAAGTCCGGCCGCCTGGCCGATCCCGCCCGCGCGCTGCTGGCCTCCTGCGGCCTGAGCTGGCGCGAGAGCCGCGACCGCCTGTTCTGCTACGGCGAAAGCCTGCCCGTGGACCTGCTGCTGGTGCGCGATGACGACATCCCGGGGCTGATCGCGGACGGCGTGTGCGACCTGGGCGTGGTCGGCCGGAACGTGCTGCAGGAGCAGGACACCGACCGCCAGGCCGGTGGCCGCGCACCCGCGTTCCGGGAATGGCGGGCGCTGGGCTTCGGCGGTTGCCGCCTCGCGCTGGCGGTGCCGGATGCGTGGGCGTGGGAAGGACCGGCGCAACTGCAGGGCACGCGCATCGCGACCAGTTACCCGGCGCTGCTGGCGCAGTGGCTGGCGGGCGAGGGCATCGATGCGCAGGTCGTGCAGCTCTCGGGTTCGGTCGAGATCGCGCCGAAGCTGGGCCAGGCCGATGCGGTATGCGACCTGGTGTCCAGCGGTGCGACCCTCGCGGCCAACCAGCTCAAGCCGGTGTTGACGCTGCTGGAAAGCGAGGCCGTGCTGGCCGGTCCGGTGGCCGCGTTCGACGATGCACGCCGCGAGCTGTCGGACATGCTGCTGCGCCGGCTGGACGGGGCGCTGCGTATCCGCAACAGCAAGCTTCTGATGTTCCAGGCCTCGCGCGAGGCGGTGCCGGGGCTGCTGCCGTTGCTGCCCGACGCGGAGGCGCCGACGGTCATGCAGGTCGACGGCTGCGACACGCTGGCCCTCCAGGCGCTGTGCCACGGCGCGGTGACGTGGCAACGGCTCGAGGACCTCAAGCGCGCCGGCGCCCGTGGGCTGTTGGTGCTGCCGGTCGAAGGGATGCTGGCATGAGCGCGCCTGGCCTGGAGGTGGGGCGCCGCCCCTGCCGTGAAGCCGTCGGCGCATTGGATCGGGCCATTCCGCCGTGCATCGAATGGGGCGTGCTGGACGCGGCGGCACGTGCGGCCGCGCTGCGCCGGCCGACCCAGGCCACCGGAAAAGAGACGGCGGCAGGCGTGGCGCGGATCATCGACGACGTGCGCACGCGCGGCGATGCCGCCCTGTGCGACCTGACGCGCGAGCTGGACGGTGTGTCGCTGGAGGCACTGGAGGTCGGCGCGGCGGAATTCGATGCGGCCGAGTCGTTGCTGGACATGCGCGTGCGCGATGCCATCGACGAAGCCGCGGGGCGCATCGAGGCGTTCCACCGTGCCGGTCAGCCGCAACCGTATGCGGTCGACACGGCGCCGGGCGTCACCTGCGAGCGCCTCCTGCGACCGATCCGGCGCGTGGGCCTCTACGTGCCCGCCGGCTCGGCGCCGCTGCCGTCGACGGCGTTGATGCTGGGCATCCCGGCGCGCCTGGCCGGCTGCCGCGAGACCGTGATGTGCACGCCGTCGAGGCGCGATGGCCGTGCCGACCCCGCCGTGCTGTATGCGGCGCGGCGTTGCGGCGTCACCTGCGTGTTCAAGGTGGGCGGCGCGCAGGCGATCGCCGCCATGGCATTCGGCACCGGCACCGTGCCTGCGTGCGACAAGCTGTTCGGTCCCGGCAATGCGTGGGTCACCGAGGCCAAGGCCCAGGTCGCGGCGGCCGAAGGCGGCCCGGGCATCGACATGCCCGCCGGTCCGTCGGAGGTCCTGGTGATCGCCGATGCGGGTGCCAATCCGGCGTTCGTCGCCGCCGACCTGCTGTCGCAGGCCGAACACGGCCCCGACTCGCAGGTGGTCCTGGTCAGCGACGACGCCGGGCTGGTCGACGCCGTGCGCGTCCAGCTGGACGCACAACTGGCGCAGCTGACCCGCGCGGATATCGCGCGTCGCGCCCTGTCGGCGTCGCGGCTGCTGCGCGTGGCAACGCTGGACGAGGCGTTCGAGCTCAGCAACCGCTATGCGCCCGAGCACCTGATCCTGGCCCTGCGCGACCCGCGTCGCTGGCTGCCGAAGGTGCAGGTGGCGGGTTCGGTGTTCCTCGGCGACTGGTCGCCGGAGGCGCTGGGCGATTACTGCAGCGGCACCAACCACGTATTGCCGACGGCAGGGGCGGCGCGCTTCTGCAGCGGTGTCAGCGTCGCCAGTTTCCAGGTCGCGATCACCGTGCAGGAGGCCAGCCGCGGCGGTGTTGCCGGGATCGGCCCATGCGCAATGACGCTGGCCGAAGCGGAAGGGCTGGGTGCCCACCGCCAGGCGGTGGCGCTGCGTGTGCAGGCGGCGGAGGCCACGGCATGAGCGCGACCGACGTCATGGCGCTGGTCAGGCCGGACCTGCGTGCGTTTGCCGGGTATCGCTCGGCGCGCAGCGAGTCGCTTCGGGGTGACGTCTGGCTCAATGCCAACGAGTCGCCGTGGGCCAATCCCGCGGACGTACCGTCCACCACCGCAGGCGGGGTGAGGCGGTATCCCGACCCGCAGCCGCAGGCCCTGCGGCAGGCGCTGGCGGCGCTCTACGACGTGACGGCCGGGCAGCTGCTGGCCGGACGAGGCAGCGACGAGGCGATCGACCTGCTGGTGCGCGCCCTGTGCCCGCCCGGCGGCGGTGCCATCGTCATCACCACGCCCACCTTCGGGATGTACGCGGTGTCGGCGCGCCTGCACGGGGTCCGGGTGGTCGATGTCCCGCTGCAGGAGACCGGGAGCGACGGCGCCTACGAATGCGACTTCGATGCCGTGGCCCGGGAGGCCGAGGCGACCGGCGCGCGGCTGGTGTTTCTGTGCTCGCCGGGCAACCCCACCGGGGGCGCGCTGCCGCTGGAGGCGATCGACGCGCTGGCTGCGCGCCTCGAACCGCAGGCCGTGGTGGTCGTGGATGAGGCCTATGGCGAGTTCTCGCAGGCGCCTTCGGCGGCGACGCTGCTGGCACGACGCGGGAATCTTGCCGTCCTGCGGACGTTGTCCAAGGCGCATGCGCTGGCGGCGGCCCGCATCGGTGCGGTCCTCGCCGCGCCTGCGTTGATCGACGTGCTGCGCCGGTGCCAGGCGCCGTATCCGTTGCCCACGCCGTGCGTCGAGCTTGCGCTGCAGGCGCTGGCGCCGGCGGCGCTGGACGTCACCCGCGCGCGCGTCGCCACCGTCCGCGTGGAGCGCGAGCGCCTGCGCGACGCCCTGCAGGCCAACCCCGCCATGCGGCGTGTGTACCCGTCCGACGCCAACTTCCTGCTGTGCCGCTTCGCGGATGCGCAGGCGGCATTCGATGCGCTGCTCGCGGCCGGCATCGTCGTCCGCGACATGCGCGCCATGGCGGGCCTGGAAGACGCGCTGCGCATCAGCATCGGCACGCCCGAGCAGAACAGGCGGGTCGTCGACGTCCTTTCCAGCCTGGCGGTGGCGGCATGAGCGCGCTGAGGCCGGTGCTGTTCGTCGATCGCGACGGGACCCTGATCGAGGAGCCCGGCGACTTCCAGATCGATGCCTACGAAAAGCTGCGCTTCGTGCCCGGCGTGATTCCCGCGCTGTTGCGGCTGCGCGATGCGGGCTACCGCTTCGTCATGGTCACCAACCAGGACGGCCTGGGCACGGATGCATTCCCGCGCGAGCGTTTCGAGGGCCCGCACGGCCTGATGATGCAGGTGCTGGAAAGCCAGGGGGTCGCGTTCGAGGACGTGCTGATCGACAGCAGCCTGCCGGCCGACAATGCGCCGACGCGCAAGCCCGGCATCGGCTTGGCACTGCCGTACCTGAAGGACCGCAGCATCGACTGGGCGCGCTCTGCCATGGTCGGCGACCGCGAGACCGACAACGCGTTCGCCCACAACATGGGCATCCGCGCGTTCCAGCTGCGGACCGGGCAGTTCGGCGGCGAATGGGACTGGCCGGGGATCGCACACGCATTGGCCGACGCCCCGCGCGTCGCGCGCGTGGTGCGTCGTACGCGCGAGACCGAGATCGAGGTGGCCGTCGACCTGGATCGCGCCGCGGAGCCTCGCGTGCACACTGGGTTGGGATTCTTCGACCACATGCTGGAGCAACTCGGCAAACACGGGGGCTTTGCCCTGGAGCTGGCGTGCAAGGGTGACCTGCACATCGACGACCACCACACGGTCGAGGACAGCGCGCTGGCGCTTGGGCAGGCGCTGCGCGAGGCGCTGGGCGACAAGCGCGGCATCGGCCGCTACGGCTTCACCCTGCCGATGGACGAGACGCTGGCCTCGGCCGCACTGGACTTCTCGGGCCGTCCATATTTCGTGTTCGAGGGGCGCTTCGCGCGCGAATCGGTGGGGCAACTCGCCACCGAGCTGGTGCCGCACTTCTTCCGCTCGCTCTGCGAGACCGCCGGCCTCAACCTCAACCTGAAAGTGCAGGGCGAGAACGACCACCACCAGGTGGAGGCGTGCTTCAAGGCGGTGGCGCGCGCGCTGCGCCAGGCCATCAAGCGCGACGGGTTCGACCTGCCCAGCACCAAGGGCACGCTGTGAGGGCGCCGGCATGAATGTCGTGCTGGTAGATTCCGGCGGCGCCAACATCGGGTCGGTTCGCTACGCGCTCGAGCGCCTGGGCGTCGATGCGCCGCTGACGGCCGATGCGGAGCGCATCCGCG
This sequence comes from uncultured Lysobacterales bacterium, assembly GCA_946886865.1. Next base: position 7,979 of record CAMPJI010000023.1, read on the forward strand.
CGGCAGACCGCGTGATCCTGCCCGGCGTCGGCGCCGCGGGCACGGCCATGGGCCACCTGCACGCGTTGGGCCTGGTGGACGTGCTGCGCACGCTGCCGCAACCGCTGCTGGGCATCTGCCTGGGCATGCAGTTGCTGTTCGACGCCTCGGCCGAAGGCGACGTGGCGTGCCTGGGCCGCATCCCGGCGCGCGTGGCGCCGCTGACACCGTCGCCCGGCGTGCGTGTCCCGCACATGGGTTGGAACCGGCTCCACCACGCGGCGGACGACCCGATCCTGGACGGCGTGGCCGACGGCGCGCAGGCGTACTTCGTGCACGGCTACGCGGCACCGGTCGGCGACTGGACCTTGGCTTCCAGCACGCACGGCGCGCCGTTCTCCGCGGTGGTCCGCAGCGGGCGCTGCTGGGGCGCGCAGTTCCACCCGGAGCGCTCGGGCGAGGTCGGCGCGCGATTGATTCGAAATTTCCTGGAGATGCCTGCATGACCACGCCGACGTGCGGCTTCACCGTCTATCCGGCGATCGACGTGCGCGACGGCCGCGTGGTGCGCCTGCGCCAGGGCGACTACGCGCAGGAGACGCGATATCCCGATGCGCCCCTCGAAGTGGCGGCGCGGTATGCCCGGGCCGGCGCGCGCTGGCTGCACCTGGTCGACCTCGATGCCGCGCGCGAGGGCGGCTACACGTTGGCGCCGCTGTTGCGCGACATCGTGTCCACCACCGGGCTGCACGTGCAGACGGGTGGCGGCGTGCGCGACGAGGCCGCGGTGGAGGCGATGCTGGACGCGGGCGCATCGCGGGTGGTGGTGGGCTCGCTGGCGGTGCGCGAGCCGCCGCGCGTCATGGCGTGGGTGTCGCGCTTCGGTCCCGAGCGCATCACGGTGGCGCTGGACGCGCGGCGCGGCGTGGACGGCCACTGGCGGCTGCCCGTTGCCGGCTGGACGCAGGGCAGCGGGCTGGAGCTGGACGTGCTGTTGAAGGCGTATGCCGACGCCGGACTGCGGCACCTGCTGTGCACCGACATCGACCGTGACGGCATGCTCGCTGGACCGAACCTCGAGCTGTACCAGGCGCTGGTGGAGCGGGCCCCCGCCGTTGCGATACAGGCCAGTGGCGGCGTACGCGATGTTGCCGACGTGCGCGCGGCGCGCGATGCGGGCTGTGGTGGCGCGGTGCTTGGAAAGGCCCTGCTGGAGGGCCGGTTCGAGCTGGCCGATGCGCTCGCGCTGGAGGGTGCCAGGATGCCGGCGGACGTGGCGCCATGTTGAGCCGCCGCATCATCCCGTGCCTGGACGTGAAGGGAGGCCGCGTGGTCAAGGGCGTGCGCTTCCGCGACCACGTCGACATGGGGGACATCGTCGAACTGGCGCTACGCTACCGGGACGAGGGCGCCGACGAGCTGGTGTTCTACGACATCGGCGCCAGCCCCGAGGGCCGGCGCGTCGACCGCGACTGGGTCGAACGCGTCGCGCGCGTGCTCGACATCCCGTTCTGCGTGGCGGGCGGCATCCGCAGCGTCGATGACGCGCGTGAGGTGCTGCACGCCGGCGCGGACAAGGTATCGGTGAACAGCCCGGCACTGGAACGTCCGGAACTGGTCAACGAACTCGCGGCGGCATTCGGCGTGCAGTGCATCGTCGCCGGCATCGACAGCCTGCGCGACGACGACGGCCAATGGCGCGTGCGCCAGTACACCGGCGACCCGTCGCGCACGCAGGCGTTGCCCAGGCGCACGCTGGACTGGGTGGTGGAGGTGCAGGCGCGCGGGGCGGGCGAGGTGGTGCTCAACTGCATGGGCAGCGATGGCGTATGCGAAGGATTCGACCTGGAGCAGCTGGCGGCGGTGCGTGCGGTCTGCGACGTGCCACTGGTGGCGTCGGGCGGGGCGGGTGCACCGGCCCACTTCGTGGACGTGTTCCGCCAGGCCGATTCGGATGCCGCGCTGGCCGCGAGTGTGTTCCATTCCGGGGCGATCCGGATCCCCGCGCTCAAGCGCGAGCTGCGGGCGGCGGGCGTGGAGGTGCGCGATGTCGGATGACGTGGCCCGGGATGACGTGGCGGCACTCGACGCGGACACGCTGGCCTGGGACAAGCAGGACGGGTTTCTGCCGGCCGTCGTGCAGGACGCCCGTACGCTGCAGGTGCTGATGGTCGGCTACATGGACCGCGCCGCGCTGGCCGCGACCCTGCGCGAGCGCCGGGTCACCTTCTTCAGCCGCAGCAAGCAGCGGCTGTGGACCAAGGGCGAGTCCTCGGGACACGTGCTGGAACTGGTCGGGATCGAAACCGACTGCGACCGCGACACCCTGCTGGTGCGCGCGATCCCGCACGGCCCGACGTGCCATCTACAGCGTGCGAGCTGTTTTGCGGACGCGCGCTCGGACTTCCTGGGCGCGCTGGACGCGCTGGTGGCCAGCCGCGAGCGCGAGCGCCCGGTGGACAGCTACACCACCTCGCTGTTCGAAGGCGGCGTGCGCCGGTGCGCGCAGAAGGTGGGCGAAGAGGGCGTGGAAACCGCACTGGCAGCCGTCGCGCAGGACGACGCGGCGCTCGTGGGCGAGGCGGCGGACCTCGTGTTCCACCTCATGGTCACGCTGCGCGCGCGGGGACTGTCGCTGGATGATGTTCGCGGCGAGCTGGAGCGGCGGCACGGCCGTTAGCCAACGGCGCGGTAACAGGCGCCGTGTGTGACGTCGTGCCCGCCAGGCCGAATGCGGCGACGTCGCGTTATCCGGCCACGGAACAGCGCCGTCGGCCGCACGAACGAGCCACCCGCACGGCCACCTGTCGCCGCCGGCTGGGGCCGCGCGAACGCGATGACGTCATGGGCCCAGCGCACGTGGACGGCATAATCGTCCGGCATTCCGGAGGTCGCATGCGCCCGTTCATCCTGCTGTTCGCCACACTTTCGTTCGCCGTGCCCACACATGCCGTGGCGCAGGCCCCGGCCGGATGCGCCGGCGGCAAGGTCTTCGAGGATCGCAACGGCAATGGCCGACCGGACGCCGGTGAGCCCGGATTGGCGGGCGTCGCGATCTCCGACGGCAGGACGGTCGAACGCACGGACCGCGACGGGCGTTACCGGATGGCGGCGTCGCCGGACCGTCCGTTGTTCCTGCTCAAACCCGCCTCGCATCAGGTGCGCTCACGGGACTACGGGCTGCCGGATTACTGGCGGGTTGCCGGCGACGCGGGCGCCGCTGCCCCCCAGGGGAGCAGCACGCCGCAATGCCGGCCGTTTGCCCTGACCCCGTTCGTGGCCTCACCCGACCGCCGCGAGGCGCTGGACGTCCTCGTATTCGGCGACCCGCAGGTCAAGTCCGCGGCCGATGTCGCCTATTTCCAGCGTGACATCGTCGAACCGCTGATGCAGGAAGCGGCCATCGACATGGGGCACGGCTTCGGCCGCTTCCACTTCAAGGGTGTCGCGGCCGACCTGGGCCTGAGCCTGGGCGACATCGTCGACGACGAACTGTCGCTGTTCCCAGACGTCATCGCCGCCACCACCCGGATGGGCGTGCCCTGGCTTCACGCGCCCGGCAACCACGACCTCGACCTGGCGGCAGGCAGCGATGCGGCGTCGCTGGCCACGTTCCGTCATCACTTCGGGCCGGACACGTTCGCGTGGGAGGAGCCGGAAGCGACCTTCATCGTGCTGGACGACGTGATCCACCGGCCGGGCGCGCGGCCGGGCTACATCGGCGGATTGCGCGGCGAGCAGTTCGACTTCCTGGGTGCCTACCTGCCCACCGTCCCACGCGACCGGTTGCTGGTGCTGGCGTTGCATATCCCGCTGTTCGATACCGGCGGCCGCGAAACGTTCCGTGCCGCCGACCGCGAGCGCCTGTTCGGGTTGCTCGCACCGTTTCCGAACGTGCTGGTGCTGAGCGCACACAGCCACGTGCAACAGCACGTCTGGCACGGCGAGGACGCCGGCTGGCCGGGTACGGCGCCGCTGCACGAGTACAACGTCGGCACCACCTGCGGCGCGTTCTGGTCCGGCGCGCCGGACGAGGCGGGTGTGCCCGAGGCGACCATGGCCGACGGTACGCCCAACGGCCATGCACGCCTGCGCGTTACGGCAGGGGGCGCGTACACGCTGGCCTGGCATCCGGCCCGTCTCGAAGCAGGCGATCCCTCGCGCACACAGGCCATGCACCTGCATGCGCCGCGCGTGTTGCGCCGCGGTGCCTATCCGGCCTGGGGCGTGTACGCCAATGTCTACATGGGCGATGCCGGCACCCGGGTGGAGTACCGGGTCGACGGTGGCCCGTGGCAGCCGATGCGCCGCGTCGAACAGCCCGACCCCGCGCTGCTGGCCGAGAACGCGCGCGACGACGCCAGCGACGTGTTGCGCGGGTTCGACCGCTCACCGGAAGCCAAGCCATCGACGCATCTGTGGCGAGGCGCGCTGCCGACGGACCTGGATGCCGGCCCACATCGCGTGGAGGTCAGGTCATTCGACCGGTGGCAGGGCGAGCAGCGGGCGGCAACGTCGTACCGGCTGGACGAGATTGTCCGCTGAGTACCTTGGCCTGCACGGCCTGGCCATGCGCATCAGGTCAGTCCAACCCGATTTCCGCGAACGATTCAACGCGCCGGTGGCCGTGCGCGGCATCGCCGAGGCGCGGCTCGGGGTAGTCCTCGCGCCGGTCGACGAGCACGGTTGCCAGACCCGCTTCGCGCGCGGCGTCGAGTTCCTCCACCACGTCCGACAGGAACAGCACGTCGCCGGGGAGCACGCCGATCGAGTCGACGATGCGGCGGTAGCTGTCGGCCTCCCGCTTGCCGCCGACTTCGGTGTCGAACCAGCCCGAGAACAGCCCGGTCAGGTCGCCGGCATCGCTGTGGCCAAAGAACAGCCGCTGGGCGGGAACGCTGCCGGACGAATAGACGTACAGCGGCAGGCCGGCGGCGTGCCAGGCCGGCAGGGCCTCGGCGGCGTCGGGGTAGAGGTGCGCGGTGAAATCCGCGCCCGTGTAGCCGTCCGCCCACACCATGCCCTGCAAGGCCTTGAGCGCGGTGTGCTTGCGGTCCTCGTCGATCCAGCCCTGCAGGACTTCCACGACCATCGCGTCGTCGCACATGCCACCGTTTTCGCTGGCCACCACGTCCAGCCACTTGCGCACGGCGGGCTCGCGGCCGCGACGGGCGACGAAGCCGGGCAGGGCGCGGCGGGCGTAGGGGAACAGCACGTCCTTGACGAACGAGATGCTGCTGGTGGTGCCTTCGATGTCGGTCAGGATGGCCTTGGGCATGGATCCGGTCGCGTAGGAGCGGCTTAGCCGCGATGGAATGTCAGGATGGAGGAGCACGACCCGGAGGTCGCGAATCGCGGCTGAAGCCGCTCCTGCAGAACGCGCGTCAGCGCGCCTGGCCCTTCTCGTAGCGCGGGAAGCGTTGGGCGATGTCGGTGCCGGTGAAGTGGCCGACCCAGCCATCGGGCTCGGTAAAGAATCGGATGGCGACGAAGCTGGGCTCCGGGCCCATGTCGAACCAGTGCGTGGTGCCGTCCGGCACCGCGATCAGGTCGCCCTGCTCGCAGGTGATCTCGTAGACCCTGTCGCCGACATGCAGAGTGAACAGACCCGAGCCCGCCACGAAGAACCGGACCTCGTCCTCCTTGTGGAAGTGCTCGTCGAGGAACTTGCGGCGCATCTCCTCCCGGTTGGGGTTGTCCGGTGCGATGCTGACCACGTCGACCGTCTTGAATCCGCGCTCGGCCACGAGGCGATCGATGTCCGACCGGTAGGCCTCCATGATCGCCTCGGGCGTGTCGCCGGGCTGGACGGGCTTGGCGGCCTCCCATTGCTCGAACCCGACCCCGATCCGCGCCAGCTCGCGCGCCATCTCGGCGTGGTCGGTCGTGGACAGCTCCGGGGCGTCGTGGCGGTTCTCGTGGAAGATGCGCAGGCGGCTCATCGATGACTCCGGGGTTGCAGGGCCAGCAGCTGCAGTTCGCAGCCGAGCAGGAATTCGAACGCTTCCAGGTGCCGGCGGGCCTCGGCCATGTCGCGGCCCCAGGCGTACAGGCCGTGGCCGTCGATCAGGTAGCCCCACATGCACTGGCGGTCGAGCAGGGCGTCCACCTGCGCGGCCAGCGTGTGCATGTCCTGGCTGTTGGGCAGGACCGGCAGCTCGACCTCGGTTTCATGGGTGGTGTTGCCGGCAAAGGCCTTCAACAGTTCGTAGCCTTCCAGGTGCACGTGGCCGGCGCCGGCGTACAGGCGCGAGGCCACGGTCTGCGTCTGCGAATGCGTATGCAGCACGCAGCCGATCTCCGGGAAGCGCTTGTACAGCTGCGTGTGCAGCAGCGTTTCCGCCGACGACTTCTGGTCGGTGGCCACGGGCTGGCCGTCCAGGTCGACGACCATGATGTCGCCTTCCGTCAGCCGGCCCTTGTCCCGGCCGGAGACGGTGATGGCGACATGCGCGTCGTCCATCCGTCGCGAGAAGTTGCTGCTGGTGGCCGGCGTCCAGCCGCGCTCGGCCAGCTCGCGCACGTTGACGATGATTTCGCCGGCGCAGTGGACCAGCCGCTGCTGGTCGTAGGGGAGGGGGGCGTTCATGCCGCGAGTTTAGAACACCCGTGCCGGCCTCGCGTCACTGGATCGCCGCGGCCCCGGGCGGGGTGCAAAAGAAAACGGCGCGGAGATCCGCGCCGTTTCCGGGTCTAAGCGCCGCGCCCGTTTCAGGCCGCGGTCGGCACCTGGCGTCGGCCGAAGATGCGGAACAGGCCCCAGGCAATGGCCATGGCGACCCCGGCCCCCAACAGCATGGTCAGGGTGGTGGAGGCCAGCAGCAGGCCGCAGGCGACCAGCGCGCCGATGCCGAGCAGGCGGTCTCGCATCACCGGGCGGCGCTGCTTCGTGCCGACAACCAGGCTGAGGCCGGCCGCGGCGTACGCCAGCACGACCAGGTTCACCACCACCCCGATGATCAGCCCGAACTGCTCGGACACGTTCGGCGAGAGCGTGAGGAAGGCGATGACGCTCATCGCCGAGGCAATGATCAGCAGGCCCCAGGCGGCGGAGCCGCGTGCGTTGAGCCGGCCGAACACGCCCGGCAGGTAGCCGTGCTGCGCGGCGCGGGCACCGGTCTCGCCGGTCACCAGCATCCAGCCGCCCAGCGTGCCGGTGGCTTTCAGGGCTGCGGCCGCGGCAATGGCCAGTGCGGCCCACGGCCCGAAGATCTCGGCGGCGACCAGCGCGAACGGTGCGCTGGACTCGGCCAGCTGCTGCGCCGGGACGATGCCCATCACCAGCACGGACGAGACGATGTAGACGACACCGGCGATGAGGATGCCGCCGACCGTCGCGATCGGTACGTCGCGGTCCGGGTCGCGCACCAGGCCGGCGATCATCGCGCCGGTCTCCAGGCCCACGAACGCCCAGAAGATCGCGCCCAGCGAGCCGAATACCACGCCTGCGTCGGACTGACCGGAGACGTTCCAGGCCGCGTCGTAGATGCCGCGGTCGAAGTGCCCCCAGCCGAACAGCAGCACCACGGCCACCGGCGCCAGGCCGAACACCACGCACAGCGACTGGAACTTCGCGACCGGCTTGGGCCCCATGAGGTTGACGGCGAACATCAGCCAGATCAGCGCGATCTGCCCGCCGACCTGCACCATCGGGTTGCTGCCGTCCAGCGGCAGCAGCATGACCAGGTAGCCGAACGCCGCCACCGCGATCGCGTTGTTGCCGATCCACGACGACGCCCAGTACAGCGAGGTCGCGAGGAAGCTGGCATCACGGCCGAGCGAGGGGCGGACATAGTCGTCGGCCGACTGCAGGTCCGGGTACTCGCGGGCCAGCCGCGCGAACGCGCCGCCCAGCACCAGTGCCAGTGCGGTGCCGACGATCCAGCTGAACACCGTGACGGCGCCGGCCGTGGCCAGCGTGGCGGGCAACAGGAAGAACCCGGAGCCGATCATGTTGTTGGCCACCACGAAGGTGGCCAACACCGGCCCGATCTTGCGGACGGTCATCGACGCGGCCTCAGCGACGCTGGCGCAGCTTGCTGTGGCGGTAGCCGTAGCCGAAGTAGATCAGCATGCCGATGGCCGTCCAGCCCAGGAACAGGAACCAGTAGTCCATGAACGGCTGCGCGAACAGGTACAGGCAGGAGACCACGCCCAGCGGGCAGATGACGATGGCCAGCGGTACCCGGAACGGACGGTGCAGGCCCGGCTTGGTGTAGCGCAGGATCAGCACGCCGGCGCACACCGTCGCAAAGGCCAGCAGCGTGCCCATCGACACCATCTCGCCCAGAAGGCCGATCGGCAGGAAGCCGGCCAGCGTCGCGGCGATGACGCCGACGATGATCGTGCCGATGTAGGGCGTGTGGTACTTGGGATGCACCTTGCCGAACATCTTCGGCAGCAGGCCGTCGCGGGACATCGAGTAGAAGATGCGCGGCTGCGCCATCAGCATCACCAGGATGACCGACGACAGGCCGGCGATGGCGGCGATCTCCACCAGCGTCTTCAGCCACAGCAGGCTCGGGTAGGCCTCCAGCGCCGTTGCGACAGGCTTGGGCGTGCCCAGCTGGCTGTAGGGCAGCATGCCGGTCAGCACGGCACACATGGCGATGTAGATGATGGTGCAGATCACCAGCGAACCGAGGATGCCGATGGGCATGTCGCGCTGCGGGTTCTTGGCCTCGCCGGCGGCGGTCGAGACGGCATCGAAACCGATGTAGGCGAAGAACACGATGGCCGCCGCGCGCATCACGCCGTCCATGCCGAAGCGGCCGGGGCCTTCGTTCTCCGGGATGAAGGGCACCCAGTTCGCCGGGTCGATGTAGGCGATGCCGAAGCCGATGAACAGCAGGATCACCGTGATCTTGATCGCCACGACAATGGCATTGGCCATCGCCGACTGGGTGATGCCCACGTAGCCGATGCCGGTGACCAGCGCGACGATGAACACCGCCGGCAGGTTCAGGATGGCACCGGTGCGCGTGAACTCGCCTTCGGAGAACGTCAGCGGCGCCGTCGCGAACAGGTCGGGGATGGGCATCCCGAGCGTGCCCAGGAAACTGTTGAGGTAGCCCGACCAGCCCACCGCGACCGTGGAGGCGGCGAACAGGTACTCCAGCACCAGGCACCAGCCGATGAACCAGGCGACGAACTCGCCCAGTGTCGCGTACGAGTAGGAGTAGGCGCTGCCCGAGACCGGCATCATCGCGGAGAACTCGGCGTAGCACAGGCCGGCGAAGGCGCACGCGATGCCGGCCAGGACGAAGCTGAGCATGATCGCGGGGCCGGCGTGCTCGGCGGCCGCCTGTCCGGTCAGTACGAAGATGCCTGCACCGATCACCGCGCCCACGCCCAGCATCATCAGCTGGGTGCCGGTCAGGGTGCGCTTGAGCGTGGCCTCGCCCTCCAGGCTGCCCTCGAAGGGTTCGCCCGCGTCGACGTGGCCCGCCGGCTCGACCGGCTTGGTGATGAACAGGTTCTTGAACATCCGGATCCCCAAAAATAGATGTGTCGGCGAAGGTGCGACGCAGACGCATGGGCGGTGGCGCGAGAGCGCGGGCCCACGAGCGGCGGGCCACCTTACCCCAGCCGTGAAAGCAGCGGCAAGACGCGCCGTGGCGGGCGCGGGCAGTGCACAATCGCACCCCGCTTCCGTTCGCACCCGCATTGCTGCACATGCACATTTCCGACGCCGCCGACCTTGATGCCCTGCATGCGGAGCTGCGCCGCTACGCCGAGCGCTGGCCCCACGAGGCGGCGACCGCCACGCAGTTCGGCGCGTTGCTCGACGATGACGCGGACCCGTTCGTGCGCGGCCGGCTGGCCGGCCACTTCACCGCCTCGGCCTGGCTGGTGTCGCGGTGCGGGCACCGCGTGTTGATGACCCATCACCGCAAGTTGCAGCGCTGGCTGCAGCTGGGTGGCCACGCGGACGGTGATCGCGACCTGGCACAGGTCGCGCTGCGCGAAGCGCAGGAGGAGTCGGGGCTGCCCGACCTGACGGTCGAGCCGGAGCTGTTCGACCTGGACCGGCACTGGATCCCGGAGCGCGGCGAGGTGCCGGGCCACTGGCACTACGACGCGCGCTACGTGGTGCGCGCCGGTGACGACGAGCGCTACACGGTGAGCGACGAATCGCTGGCGCTGGCGTGGGTCGATATCGAGACGTTGCTGGCCGATCCCGCCAGCGACGCATCGCTGCGGCGCATGGCGCTCAAGTGGCGGGCGGGGTGTCCGCGCTGACACGCCCTCGGCGGCGTTTGCGCCACGCGTCCATGTGGCGCATCACGCGCGCCGCGCTCAGGCCATGCAGCAGGATCGACATCAGCACCACCAGCGTGACGATCGCCCACAGGCGTTCGCGCTCGGCGAACTCGGCATGGTTGAAGGCGAACATCAGGTAATAGAACGAACCGATGCCGCGGATGCCGAAGACCGCCACCACCGAGCGCTCGCGTCCGCTCAGGCGGCTGCGCGAGAGCGACAGCCAGCCCGCCAGAGGACGCACCAGCAGCACGAACCCGACGGCGAAAAGCCAGTCCACGGGCTGCAGCGGGTCGAGGATGCCGATGGTCAACGTGCCGCCCAGTACGATCAGCAGCAGGGCGGTCAGCAGGCGCTCGACCTGGTCGGCGAACTGGTTGAGCACGCCGTGGTACTCGTGGGTGCGCTCGTAGTGCCGGATCACCAGCGCCGCGACGAACACGGCGAGGAAGCCGTAGCCGTGCAGCAGTTCGGTCACGCCGTAGACGAACAGCGTGATTGCCAGTGCGGCCAGGCCGTCGCTGCTGCGTGCCATTTCGGCCCCCTGCGCGCTCCGGAAGATCAGGTGCATCAGGCCGTATCCCAGCCCCCAACCGACCAGCGCACCGGCACTGATTCGCCATAGCACGTCCAGCCAGACCCAGCGGGCGAACCAGCCCGGCTCGGCGTCGCCGCCCACGGCCAGCGCAATGGCGACCGCCAGCCAGACGAACGGGAAGGCCAGCCCGTCGTTGAGCCCGGCCTCCGACGTCAGGGTGAACCGGACGGGGTCTTCGTCGCCTTCGCCAGGCCCGGCGACCTGCACGTCCGACGCCAGGACCGGGTCCGTCGGGGCGAGCACCGCGCCCAGCAGCACGGCCGAAGCCAGTCCCAGCCCCAGCAGGTGCTGGCCCAGCCACGTGGCCGCGAGGATGCACAGCGGCATGGTCAGCAGCAGCAGGCGCCAGGTCGACGACCATGCCCGCCAGCCGAACGGCGTGTCGAGCCGCAGCCCGGCGCCGGCCAGGGCCACGATCACCACCAGCTCGGTCAGCTGCTCGGCGAGCTCGGCATAGCGGAAGGGGTCCGGACGCGGCACCTGCACCGGAAGCGCGTACAGCACCAGCCCGATCAGCACGTACGCGATCGGGAAGGTGATGGGGTGGCGCTTGAGCAGGTGCGGCAGCCAGGTGGCGCCGATCAGGGCCAGCCCGACCAGGGCCAGCAACAGCTTGTAGGCATCCATCCGGTGGCGGCGTGCGGGAGCGGACCCGCAGTGTGTGCGCCGCGCCGTGAATGCGTCGCTACGGCCGCGCGCAGTGGCGGCCACAGCGGTGCGGACGGGTCAGTCCGCCCGGCCGGCGAACTCGCCCGTGGTGGTGTTTACCAGCACCCGTTCGCCGGTGCCGATGTACTCCGGAACCATGATCTCGAGTCCGGTGGACAGGCGTGCCGGCTTGGGCCGCTTGGTGGCGGTGCCGCCCTTGAGCTCCGGTGGGGTCTCGACCACCTCGATGGCGACGCTCTGCGGCAGCTGCAGCGCCACCGGCTGGTCGTCGATGATCTGCACGTAGCAGCCCGACAGGTCCGGAATGATGTAGCCGGCGTTGTCGCCCAGTGCGTCGGCATCCAGCGTGTACGGCGTGTAGTCCTCGTCGTCCAGGAAGACGAACGCCTCGCCGTCCTTGTAGGAGAACGTCGCCTGGCGGCGGCTGAGTTCGACTTCCTTGAGCTCGTCGTCGCCGCCGACGCTCAGGTCGTACTTCTGCCCGCCCGGCACCGAGTACATGGTGAAGCGGTACTTGACGTTGCCGCCACGGCCCTGCGGCGAGCTGCGCTCGATATCGCGCACCTGGTACACGGTGCCGTTGTGTTCGACCACGTTTCCTTTCTTGACGTCGTAGGCTTTCATGCGGTGTCCGGTAGTTCTTCGATGGTGTAGGAGCGGTTTCAGCCGCGAACGGGAATCGGCGAAGGCGGTCCGGCTGGCAATCGCGGCCGAAGCCGCTCCTACACAGGCCGCACGACGGCTTACTTCGGCGCGAGCCTCGTGGCGCCATCCAGGCGGATGGTCTCGCCGTTGAGGTAACGGTTGCCCAGGATGTAGGCGACCAGGTCGGCGAACTCATCCGGTCGGCCCAGGCGCGATGGGAACGGGATCGAGGCCGACAGCGACTTCTGCACGTCATCGGGCATGCCGTCGACCATCGGCGTCCAGAAGATGCCCGGTGCGACGGTCATGACGCGGATGCCGAAGCGCGACAGCTCGCGCGCCATCGGCAGCGTCATCCCGACAACGCCGCCCTTGCTGGCCGAGTAGGCGGCCTGGCCGATCTGGCCTTCGTAGGCCGCCACCGAGGCGGTGTTGACGATGACGCCGCGCTCGCCGTCCTCGCCCGCCTCGTTGTGCTGCATCACCTCGGCCGCCGCCTTGGCGACGTTGAAGCTGCCCACCAGGTTGACCATGACGGTGGTCTGGAACTGGCCGAGCTTCATCGAGCCCTCGCGGCCCAGCACGCGACCCGCGCCGAGGATGCCGGCGCAGTTGATCGCGGCATTGAGGCCGCCGAGGACGTCCTTCGCGGCCGCGACATTGGCCGCCACGCCGGCTTCGTCGGTGACGTCGGTTTTGAAGTAGCGGGCGTTGGCGTCGCCCAGCGCTGCGACCGCGGCGGCGCCCTTCTCGTCGTTGACGTCGAACAGGGCGACCTTGCCGCCCTGGGCCACCAGGTGCTGGGCGACGGCCAGGCCCAGGCCGGACACGCCACCGGTGACGATCGCGCGGGTATCGGAAAGCTGCATGGGGAATCCTGCGGACGGAAAGGCGCGATTTTAGCGTGGCAACCGGGGGCGCGTGGCGGAAGGCTCTCGTAGGAGCGGCTTCAGCCGCGATCACCAGACCGATCGCTTGCGCCGATTCACGATCGCGGCTGAAGCCGCTCCTGCAAAGTCGCGATGTCGCGTGCCGTGCCCTCGGTTGCGACCCACGTCGCTCCTGCAAAGGGCGTCACCCGTGCGCGGCAGCGGCGCGGCGTGCCAGGAACCGCTTCTGCAACTCGCCCGGCAACAGCCCGGCCGCGAACAGGAAGCCCTGGCCGGTATCCACCCCCAGCTTGAGCAGGAACGCGCGCTGGGCTTCGGTTTCCACGCCCTCGGCGACGACACCCAGGCCGAGGCTGTCGGCGATGCCGGTCACCGCCTGGCACACCGCCACGTCCGACTGGTTGCCCGGCACGCCCTGCACGAACAGCTGGCTGAGCTTCAGGCCGTGGATCGGCAGACGCCGCAGGTAGTTGAGCGCGCTGTAGCCCTCGCCAAAATCGTCGATGGTCAGCATCACGCCCAGTTCGCGCAGCTCGGCAAAGGTGCGCAGCGTGTCGGGCTCGTCCTCGATGAGCACCCGCTCGGTGAACTCCAGCTCCAGCGCGGTGCCCGGCAGGCCCGATTCGGCCAGCGCCTGGCGTACGTTGCGGGCCAGGTCCTCGCCCAGGAACTGGCGGTAGGACACGTTGACGGCGACGCGCTCGATGGGCACGCCGTGTTCCTGCCAGCGACGCAGCTGCATGCACGCCTGCGCCATCACCCACGTGCCGATGCCGACGATGTCGCCGGTGGATTCGGCATGGTCGATGAAATGGTCCGGCCGCATCTCGCCCAGCGAGGCGTTGCGCCACCGGATCAGGGCCTCGGCGGCGACCAGCTTGCCCGTCGCCAGCTCCACCTGCGGCTGGTAGACGAGGTGGAACTCCTCGTTCTGCACCGCACGCCGCAGGTGCGTCTCCAGCTGCAGGCGGTGCAACTGCTGCTCGGCCAGTTCGCTGGTGAAGCCCTGCCATGCATTGCGGCCGCGGCGCTTGCTGCTGTACATCGCGACATCGGCCGACTGGATCAGGTGCTGCGAACTGACGCCGTCGGACGGTGCACGGGCAATGCCGATGCTGGCGGTGATGCTGAACTCCTCGCCGTCCAGCCGGAAGCTGGCGCCGAACTCGCGCAGGATCGCCTCGGCCAGCCGTTCCGGCCGGTCGGCGTCATCGCCCGTGGTGCAGATCACCAGGAACTCGTCGCCACCGAAGCGCGCGATCAACGCCTCGGTGCCGACCGCGGCCTGGATGCGCCGTGCCGCCGATGCCAGCAGCCGGTCGCCCGCCGCGTGGCCCAGCACGTCGTTGACCACCTTGAAGCGGTCCAGGTCGATGTAGAGCACCGACAGGTCGAGCTGCTGGGCGTCGGCGAGACGGGCGTCGAGCTCGTACAGCGCGGCATCGCGGTTGAGCAGGCCGGTGAGCGGATCGGTGCGCGCCTGCACCCGCAGGGTTTCCTCGGACTGCTTGCGTTCGGTGATGTCCTGCAGCGTGCCGGTCAGGCGCGAGGTCAGCAGGTCGCCGGCTTCGATCTCGCCGATCAGCCGCACCCAGAACGGCTGGCCGCTGCCGCGCATGCCCTGGATGTCGAGGTTGAGCGCGCAACCGGTGGCCATGGTGCGGTCGAGCGCGTCGCGCACCCCTTGCCGGTCGCCGGGGCGGAAGCAGCCCAGCAGGCCTTCGATGGAGTCGGGCGCGGGGTAGCAGCCCAGGATCCGCTGTGCCTCGTCGGTGAGGTAGAGGTGGTCGCGCGCGGTCTCCCATTCCCAGCCGCCGATGTGCGCCAGCGACTGCGCGCGGTCGAACAGGGCGCTGTCGCGCTTGAGCGCGGTCACGTCCGAAAACAGCGTCAGCACCTGCTGCGGCCGCTTGGCGCCGGCCGGGAACTGCGGGACCGCCGTGACCGACAGCCACGCCAGTTGCTGGCGCTGGCGGTCGAAATACCCGAGCGTGGCCTCGACGTTGCGGCCCCAGCGCAGCGCCCGGTGCTGCGGCAGTTGCTCGTTGGGCAGGTCGCGGCCGTGTTCGTCGATGACCATCCAGCGCCCGGAGCGCAGCTCGTCGTTGATGCGCTGGCCTTCGCCGATGCCGAACAGCCGCATCGCGGCGATGTTGGCGTGCAGCACGCGTCCACTGCTGTCCTGGACCAGGATGGCGCGGTCGATGGTCTCCATCAGTTCGCGGTAGCGCCATTCGGCGTCGCGACGGCCGCTGAGGTCGCGGGCGACGGCGACGATGCAGTTGCGGCCGTCGTGCACGAACCCGGCCGAGTGCACCTCCACCGGGAAGCGGCTGCCGTCGCCGCGCATGTTGGTGACCTCGATGACGTAGGTCTGCCCGCGGTTGAGCTTTTCCCACACCGGGTTGAGGTGGTCGTGCGGCAACTCCGGGTTGAGCACGTGGATCGGCTGGCCGACGATCTCCTCGCGCGGTCGCCGGTAGGCGGTCAGGCCGGCCTTGTTGAGGTCGAGCACGGTGCCGGTCTCGTCGAGGATGCTGACGGGGTCGGGCACGGCGTCGAACAGCGCGTGGTACCGCAGCCGGGCGGTCTGGGCATCCAGCGCGGCCGCGCGCAGCGCGTCGCATGCCTGCTGGAGCAGCGCGCGCGTGGCATGGGGAAGGTCGGGGGCCTGGCAGGCCGCCTCGAGCGCCGCCAGCGTCGCGGCCGCGTCCGCCGCTTCGGGCGGGCGGGGCAGGCCGGGCGCGGGCGGCTTGACGGTCATGACACCGCGAGCGCCCGGCCGACCTTGCTGCCGGTCTCGCGCCCCAGCCTCGATGCCAGCCAACGGCCGGTTTCGGCCAGGGCCGGCAGGTCGACGCCGGTCTCGATGCCGAGGCCGTGCAGCATGTAGACCACGTCCTCGCTGGCGACGTTGCCGCTGGCGCCCTTGGCGTACGGACAACCGCCGGCGCCGGACACGGCCGAATCGACCACCGACACGCCTTCCTCCAGGCACGCCAGGATGTTGGCCAGTGCCTGGCCGTAGGTGTCGTGGAAGTGGATGGCCAGCGCCGGCATCGGGACGGCCTCGGCCACGGCCCGCAGCATCGCCCGCGCCCTGGCCGGGGTGCCCACGCCGATGGTGTCCCCCAATGAGATTTCGTAGCAGCCCATCAAGTGCAGTTCACGTGCAACGCGGACCACGTCGGCCACCGGCACCTCGCCCTGGTAGGGGCAGCCCAGCACGGTCGACACGTAACCGCGCACCGCCACGCCATCGGCGCGGGCGCGCTCGATGACCGGCGCGAAGCGGGCCAGCGACTCGTCGATGCCCGCATTGATGTTCTTACGGTTGAACGCCTCGGACGCCGCGGTGAACACCGCGACCTCCTCCACGCCGACGGCGCGCGCGCGTTCATAGCCCTGCAGGTTGGGCACCAGCACGGGGTAGTGCACGCCCGGGCGGCGCGTGATGCCGCCGAAGACCTCGGCGGCGTCGGCCAGCTGCGGCACCCATTTGGGACTGACGAAGCTGGTCGCCTCGATCGACTGCAGGCCCGTCGCCGACAGCCGGTCGATGAGTTCGATCTTGTCGGCGGTGGCGACCAGCGCCTTCTCGTTCTGCAGGCCGTCGCGGGGGCCGACTTCGACGATGCGCACGCGGGCGGGCAGGGCGCTCATGCCTCCTCCAGCACCACCAGCACCGCATCGGCTTCGACGAAGTCGCCGGCCTTCGCCCGCACCTCGGCGACGGTGCCATCGCGCGGCGCCTTCAGGCTGAGCTCCATTTTCATGGCTTCGATCACCATGACCTCCTGGCCGGCCTGCACGGTGTCGCCGCTGGCGGCGCGGGACACCACGACGCGGCCGGGCATCGGCGCGGTGACGCGGTCGGCGCCGGCGGCGGCCGCATCGCCTTCGTGACGATACATTGCCTGCGGTACCAGCCGCAGCCGGCGCTCGCCATCGTGCAGGCTGAACACCCGGCCGTGCTCCAGCACCCGGAAGCGGCGGCCGGTGCCGTCGATCCGCAGGCTGAGGGTGTCGCCCTCCAGGCGCGCGCCTTCGACGACATGCGTGGTGTCGCCGGCCTCGATCCGGTAGTCGCCGCCGCTGCCATGCGCGTCCAGTTCGATCCGGGCGTCGCGATGCCCGAAGGCCAGGCTGCGGTGCCCCGCGTGGCCCAGCCGCCAGCCATCGGCGGTGGCCCATGGCGAGCCGGGGTCGCTCGAAAGCGAGGCGTTGTCGCGGCTCTCGCGTTCCTGCACGAGCAACCGGGCGACCGCGCTGGCGGCAACCAGTTCCGGGTCGGGCTCGGCGTCGTGCAGGAACTCGTCCAGATGGCGGTCGAGGTAGCCGGTGTCGATCGTGCCCTCGACCACGGTCGGGTGGCGGGCGAGCGCTTCCAGGAAGCCGATGTTCGATTTCGGCCCGTCGATCTCGCACTGCGCCAGCGCATCGCGCAGGCGGGCGAGCGCCCCGGGCCGGTCGGCGGCGTGGACGATCAGCTTGGCGATCATCGGGTCGTAGAAGATCGTGACGGTGTCGCCTTCGACCACGCCGGAGTCCACGCGGATGCCGTCGCCGTTGGCGGGCAGGCGCAGCCGCTCCAACCGGCCCGAACCGGGCAGGAACCCGGCCTCCGGATCCTCGGCATACAGCCGCACTTCGATCGCATGCCCCTGCTGGCGAACGTCGTCCTGCCCCAGCGGCAGGGGCTCGCCCGCGGCGACGCGCAACTGCAGTTCGACCAGGTCCAGGCCAGTGACGCATTCGGTCACCGGGTGCTCGACCTGCAGGCGCGTGTTGATCTCCATGAAGTAGAAGCGGCCGTCCTGGCCGACGATGAACTCGACGGTGCCGGCGTTGACGTAATCGATCGCGCGCGCCGCCAGCACGGCGGCCTCGCCCATCGCGCTGCGCAACTCGGCCGTCAGGAACGGCGAGGGCGCCTCTTCCAGCACCTTCTGGTAGCGGCGCTGCGCGGAGCACTCGCGCTCGTTGAGATGGATGACGTGGCCGTGGCTGTCGCCGAACACCTGGATCTCGATGTGGCGCGGGCGCTCGACATAGCGCTCCAGCAGCACGCGGTCGCGGCCGAACGCGTTCTTCGCCTCGCGCTGGCAGCTTTCCAGCGCCGCCATGAACTCGCCGGACTCGCGCACGATGCGCATGCCCTTGCCGCCGCCGCCGTGGGCGGCCTTGATCATCAGCGGGTAGCCGATGGCGTCGGCTTCGGCCTGCAGGTGCGCCGGGTCCTGGTCCTCGCCCGTGTACCCCGGCACGACCGGCACGCCGGCCGCCTGCATCAGCTCCTTGGCGCCGGCCTTGCTGCCCATCTTCCGCATCGACGCGGCTTTCGGGCCGATGAACACCAGGCCCGCCGCCTCCACGGCGTCGGCGAAGTCGGCGTTTTCACTGAGGAACCCGTAGCCCGGGTGGATGGCCTGCGCACCGCTGCGCAGCGCCACTTCGATGATCGCCTCGCCGCGCAGGTAGCTGTCGGCCGGCTGCGGTCCGCCGATCGGGTACGCCTCGTCGGCCTGCCGCACGTGCTGTGCACCGGCGTCGGCCTCCGAATACACGGCCACGGTGCGGATGCCGAGCCGCCGGCAGGTGCGGATCACCCGGCAGGCGATTTCGCCGCGGTTGGCAATGAGGATCTTGTTGAACATTCGATTTCCGGCTGTCTGCGTCCTCCCGCTCGAGGGAGGACTCTGGGTGGCGGGAGGTGTCAGTCGATCCAGGCGGGCTTGCGCTTTTCCAGGAACGCCGACAGCCCTTCCTGTCCTTCCGGCGAGACGCGCAGGCGGGCGATCAGGGCGGCGTTGTCGCGATCGTGGCGGTCGCGGTCGGTGTGCGCGGCGACGTCGCGCACCAGCGACTTGGCCTGGGCGGTGGCGACCGGGCCGGCCTTGAGCAGCAGGTCGACCTGGCGCTGGATCGCGGCGTCCAGCGCATCCGTGTCGACCGCCTCGTGGAGCAGGCCGATGCGGGCGGCCTCGTCGGCATCGAACATCTCGGCGGTCGCAAACCAGCGCCGCGCCTGGCGGGCGCCGATGGCGTCGATGACGTAGGGCGAGATCACCGCCGGCAGGAGGCCCAGCTTGCTCTCGGTCAGGCCGAACTTCGCGCCGCGTGCGCCGATGGCGATGTCGCAGCAGGCCACCAGCCCGACGCCGCCGCCGAACGCGGCGCCATGCACGCGGGCGATGGTCGGCTTGGGCAGCTCGTCCAGGGTGCGCATGAGGCGTGCGAGCGCCAGTGCGTCGTCGCGGTTCTCCTGCTCGCCGGCGGCGGCCATGCCGCGCATCCAGTTGAGGTCGGCGCCGGCGGAGAACGAGGCGCCTTCCCCTTCCAGCACCACCACGCGCACCTCGTCGTCGTCGGCCAGGCCTGACAGCGCGCCGGTCAGGGCGGCGATCAGCGTGGCGTCGAAGGCGTTGTGCAGCTCGGGGCGGTTGAGGCGGAGGCGGGCAACGGGGCCCTCGCGCAGGTGCAGCAGCGGGTGGGTCATGGAAGCGGCCGTGAAGGGCAGGGGAGGCATGATAGCCGGTGGCTTCCGGCACACCGGTCGGGCGCCCGCCCGATGCTAGAATGAGAACAATTCCTATTTGATCGGGTGCGTGTCTTGAAGCTCACCGAACTGCCGCGACGGGCCGCCGCCCTGGTGGAGGCCGTCGACGACCTCATGCCCAACGACGCCATTGCCCGCCGCCTGCGCGAGCTGGGCTTCGTCAGCGGCGAGCGGGTGGAGGTCATGGCGGCCGGGCCGTTCTCGGCCGAGCCCTTGCTGGTGCAGATCGGTTACACCCGTTTTGCGTTGCGCCGCGCCGAAGCCGCGCGCGTGCGCGTCGTGCCGGAGGCCGCATGAGCGCCGCCACCGCCACCGCGCTGAGGCTGGCCCTGGTCGGCAGCCCGAACTGCGGCAAGACCGCGCTGTTCAACCAGCTCACCGGCAGCCGCCAGAAGGTGGCCAACTACGCGGGTGTGACGGTGGAGCGCAAGGAAGGGCGTTTCCACGCCCCGTCGGGCCGCGAGTACGCGCTGCTGGACCTGCCGGGTGCCTACAGCCTGGATGCGGCGAGCCTCGACGAGGCGGTGACCCGCGACGTCTGCCGCGGCTTCTACCCAGGCGAGCCCACCCCCGACGTGCTGGTGTGCGTGGTGGATGCCACCAACCTGAGGTTGCACCTTCGCTTCGCGCTGGAGGTGCGTGAGCTCGCGCGCCAGGTCGGCCGGCCGATGGTGCTGGCGGTCAACATGATGGACGCCGCGCAGCGCCGCGGCATCGCGGTGGACCTGGGCGTGCTGGAGGCCGAACTCGGCGTGCCGGTGGTGCCGACCGTCGCCGTCCGCCACGACGGCGCCGCCGAACTGGTCGGCGCGCTGGATCGCACCGTGCAGCACCCGCAACCCCCGCGTGCTGGGCTGGCTGCGTCCGCCGCGGGCGACGCGCTGCACGCCGAAACCCGGCGCCTGCTGTCGCTCGCGGTCGACATGCCCCGCCGCACCGCGCAGGTGGACGACACGCTCGATCGCTGGCTGCTGCACCCGGTGCTGGGTCTCGTCTCGCTGGCGGTGGTGATGTTCCTGATCTTCCAGGCGGTGTACGCCTGGGCCACGCCGGTGATGGACGTGATCGACGCCGGCACCGTGTGGCTCGGCGAAGCCGTCGGCGGCGCGTTGCCGGAAGGGCCGCTCAACAGCCTGCTGGTCGACGGCATCATCGCCGGCCTCGGCGGGGTGATCATCTTCCTGCCGCAGATCGTCATCCTCTTCGCCTTCATCCTGGCGCTGGAGGAATCGGGCTACCTGCCGCGGGCCGCGTTCCTGCTGGACCGAATGATGGCCGGCGCGGGCCTGTCGGGCCGCTCGTTCATCCCGCTGCTGTCGAGTTTCGCCTGCGCGATCCCCGGCATCATGGCGACGCGCTCGATCCAGGACCCGCGCGACCGGCTGGCGACGATCATGGTTGCGCCGCTGATGACGTGCTCGGCCCGCCTGCCGGTGTACGCGCTGCTGATCGGTGCGTTCATCCCGGCGCAATCCGTTGGCATCTTCAACATGCAGGGCCTCGTGCTGTTCGCCCTGTACGCGGCCGGCATCCTCAGCGCGCTGCTGGTGTCGTGGATCATGAAGAAGTGGCGCCGCGACAAGGGCGAGCACGCCCTGATGCTCGAGCTGCCGTCCTACCGCCTGCCGCACCCGCGCGACCTGCTGATCGGCCTGTGGGAGCGCGCCTGGATCTTCCTGCGCCGCGTCGGCGGCATCATCCTGGCGCTGACGGTGCTGCTGTGGTTCCTGCTGTCGTTCCCCGGGGCGCCCGAGGGCGCGACCGGCCCGGCCATCGACTACAGCTTCGCCGGCCGCATCGGCCATGCGCTGACGGCGATCTTCGCGCCGATCGGCTTCAACTGGCAGATCTGCATCGCGCTGATCCCCGGCATGGCCGCGCGCGAGGTGGCGGTGTCGTCGCTGGCGACGGTGTACGCGCTGCAGGCCGCCGACGAGTCGGCGGCAACGGAGGCGCTGACGCCGATCATCACCGACACCTGGTCGCTCGCCACCGCGCTGTCGCTGCTGGTGTGGTTCATCTACGCGCCGCAGTGCATTTCCACGCTCGCCACCATCAAGCGTGAGACGGGCTCGTGGCGGCAGGTGGCCATCGCGACCGGCTACCTGTTCGCGCTGGCCTACCTGGCGGCGTTCGTGACATACCGCGTCGCTTTGGCGCTGGGGGCGGGCTGATGGACGACGCCGGCCTCGTCGCGCAGCAGGTCATCGTGGCGGTGGCGGTCATGGGCGCCGGCGCGTACGTGGTGCGCCGGCAGTTCCCGCAGGCCGTGCGCCGCGCGCGGATGCGGCTGGCACTGGCGCTGGTGCGTCCGCAGCGGGCCGCCTGGTTGCAGCGGTTGGGTCGGCGCCTGGCCCCCGCGACGGCACCCGGCCCGGCCGGCGCGGCGTGCGGGCAGGCGGGCAGTTGCGGCGGGTGCTCGCCTGGCTGAGCCGGCACGGCCGGACTTCTCCATCCCCAACGCACTGAGGGATCCGCTGCCGCCCATGTGCAAGGGCGTGAAGCGGATCCCTCAGTGCGTTGGGGACCACGGGAAGGCGACGTCGATTGAAACCGGTCGGCGGCTGCCCGCCCTCAGTGCTTGCGCCGCCGGTGCAGCGGCACCTCGGTCGCTTCCACCACCAGGCTGAAGGTGCGTTCCTCGCCCGGCTGCATGGCACCGACGCCGACGATCTGGCGGTTGATCTCGCGACCGCGGCCATCGCGGATCGCCAGCACCATCGTGTATTCGCAGGCGCCGTCCGCAGGGGCGGGGATGGTCCCCTCCACCTGCAGCGGCGTCGATTTCAGCGTGGTGCCGGTGTTGGCCTCGGCGTCGAAGCGCAGGTGCCCGCGGCACTGCGGGCAGACGCTGGAACTCTCCAGGATCGTCGCCTTGCAGTGCGGGCAGGTGCGGGTGGCACCTGCGGTTCCCGGGCGGGTGGCACTCATGCGGCGTCGTCGTTGCCCGCCTTGCTGCCGCCCTTGCCGGAGGCCTTGTCGCCCCAGCCGAAGTCGACCTGGCCGCGCATGCGCGCGCCGGTGGCCACGGTCAGCGAGCCGGCCTTGACGTCGCCGGTCAGCGCGCCCGATTCCAGCAGCTCGACCTTCTGTGCCGCCTCGATGTTGCCTTCCAGCTCGCCGGCGACGATGACCTTGTGGGCGCGCACGCCG
>CAMPJI010000024.1 GCA_946886865.1 uncultured Lysobacterales bacterium
GACGCGGTGACGTGAGGATCGCAACATCCCTCACAGGAGACGATCCGCTGTTATCCAGCACCAACGCACCCGTTCCATTACCGGGCGAGGCGCCATCGGGCGAACCAACCCTCACAGCCGAGAGCGCCGCTGCACCGCTCAGAGAGTCAACGCCATAAAGTCGGTTTGAGCCCCCCGTTGCGCACGCGTCGGTGCTGTTAGGATCAAAAGTCGGGAAGAAAATGATGCCGCTGTCGACGCGTGGCATGCCGACAAACCTTTCACCGGTCGCCGCCGATCCGACAAGCAGGTCGATGTACCAACCTCGCTTACCCGCCGCCATTGGGGTCATCGTGATCTGGCGGGCACCGCCGCCCTCACCTATCACAGATTGGACGTGCAGCTGCGCACGCGTAACAGGCGCTCCCTCGTCCAGGACCGCGTAGAACGTCTGCACTTGCTTGTCCGAGGGATCGTTGACGAATGAGAAGCTGCCGGTGCCGAAGTAGAGCATCACTCCACCACGCGGCCCGGCTGCGGCCTCGAATCCGCCCGTAATGGGCTGGCGGTTTCCCGCACCATCCACTGCTACGAACAACGGAGCACTCTGCGCGGCCGGCGATGCACTGCGTAGGTCGAACTTCCACACCGCGCCGTTCTGGTCACCGGCATACACTGTATCGGCATAGCCATCACGGCCCGCGGTCGTCGTGCTGCCCACGAACCGGTCGATGGCAATAATGTTGCCCAGCCCGTTGGCGCCCGGCTGGGACGCCTCACTCGCCTGTACAGTGGTCGCGGCCCCGGTCTCCATGTCGACAATGAAAAGTACGGCGCGATTATTGACGCTGTTGTACCCGTTACCGAAAACGGCCTTCCATCGGACCGCGCTGCCGATCTTTACCGGCACGATGACCGGCTGACCGAGAACGTTCCCGATATTGTTACGGATCGTCGCATCGGAAACCTGGTCATTAATGTCCCACAGCACGCTTCCGATGCCAAACGAGCCAGGGTTGGTCACGTTGAGCGCGAACACGCCTCGACCACCTGCACCCATCGTGCCGACCAGCACCGTCTTCCACGCCCCACCCAGGTACGCGTCGGAAACGTTGATGGGCCCATCGACGTAGTAGCGGTGGTTGAAGACTTGGTCGTTCTTGTCGGCCGCCTTGTAGGGGAACAACAGGTTGCCCATATGACCCAGCGCGGCCGACGGGATATAGGCGAACTCCTCTACACCCGTCTTGCCGTTGAACGCGTGCAACATGCCGTCGTTGGCGCCCACGAATACCATCGGATCCCGCGTCGACTTGCTTTCAAGATACACGTCGTAATCGTACGGGTCATAGCTGCCGGCAGAAACGCCACGAAGCGAGCGATAGCCATAGTCGTTGAACGGCGAAGTCACGACGGGACTGGAGTTGACAATGTCGCCCAGCCGCGTGGTGCGCTTGCGCAACGGCTTGGTGGTGGAGGTCTCGAGGGCCTGGTCACCGCGCAGGTAGGCGACAGCTTCGCTCAGGTTGATCCCCAGGCCGCCCTGGATCGATTTACGCCCCGTGGTGCCCGTCGAACATAGTGCGAGGGGCCCGCCGCAGAGTTCCGCCAGCGACACGCTACTGCTGGTGAAAGAGCTGACGGTCGGTACGACATTGCCTGTCGTCTTGCCCACGAAAATGCGCCGGGACGCCGCAGACGGCAGCTTGCTGGCGGCTTCCCACAATGTGGTACCGGACAGCTCTCCGGTCAACGGATCAGCGGTCACCGATTCGGCTGTCAGGCGGCTGTACCAGTCGGTCCCATTGTTGTCGGACGCATACTGGGGCACCGCCGTGAAGGAGCCCGAACCAACGCGTGCGCCGGTCAAGGCAATACTGCCGGAGGGCGTCTGCCCGCCGCCCACGGTGGCAAGAATGCGGCGCATGGCCTCGGTGATATCGCGCGGCGTCTTGGCGTTGATGTATTCGCCGCGCGTATTGACGGCTGCGTGCCAGATATCGTCGACCGTACTTGGCTGATCGTCCTGTCGCTGCGGCCAGCTGTTGTAGATCGCCGGCGTGGTGTACGCGTTCTGCGTCAGGTTCGGGTTGTACAGATTGCCGCGGGCACCGAGCGTGACGCCGTAGAAGTTGACGTGCAGGTTCGACTGGCAGTCCAGCGAACGGTCCGGATTGGCGCTCGAGCAGGCGTCCGGCACGGGCACGTTGCCCTTCGAAAGGTCGGACCGCAACGGCGAGGTGCCGCTCGCGCCCACCGAGCCGTCCACATTGAGGTAGAAGCGGGTGGCAATGTCCGCCATTGTATTGGAGTGGCCGTCGGTGAACGGCGCGCCCATGCCCGCATCGTTGTTCCCCACGGTCGGACCACCGTTGTTGCTGTATCCATCCGTGAACAGCATGACCGCGTTCTTCTGGCAGGACAGCTGCACCGGTGCGCCCGAGTCAGTGCGCGTAAACTGGAGGCCTGCGGCGTTGACCGCCTGCCGATTGGGTGTTCCGCCGGAAGCCGGCAACGCGAGCATTTCGCTGTAAAGCTTCTTCTTCCCTTTCGTCGTCGAGTCCACGTCGGCCATGTCTTGCATGCTGACCCGTTCACCCGAGCTGCCAATCGGGTTGTCGTAGCTTCCATGCTGGTTGATGCGGAAATAGCCCACGCTCATGTTGTTGACGTCGGACATGGCCCGCGTCATGCCCGCAACCATTGCGCGATTGCGATTGCCGTAGTACGAGAACCAGTTCGCAAAGTTCTGCCGCGTGGCCGTGGTGTTGGGGCGGTACCGGTACAGGTCACACCCATTGCCGCAGGCATTGTTGATTCGGACCGGCGCGGTGTATCCCGGCAGCGCCGGATTCGTCTTCAGATAAAACGTGGCGGGGTAGTACTCGACTGAAATGTAGGCACCGCCGTTATTCCACGTGTAGTCGTTGTTGAGACTGTAGGTGTTACCGCCATAGCGGAACCGCGTATTCGCCGGGATGACCATTCCATCGCGGATTACAACGCGCTCGTCGTCGGCCGTCGAAAACCGGTCACTGAACAGGTCGATCGAATCACTGTTGCGCGGGTCGATACGCGTACTCGAAGTGCTGGCGTCGCCGTAGCTGGCAAGGTTTGCGTTGATCCAGGGTTCGTAGGTCTCGAAAGGACTGTAGTAGGAAGGGTTGTAATCGGGCGAGCGCGCAAAGCCGAACGAATCAAACTGCGGAATACCGTAGTAGGCACCGCCGATGCGCGGCCCGGGGAGCACGTAGAAGTAATTGCATTCGCCGCTGGTGCGCAGGCTCCCGCTCGAGAAGAAGCTGCCGTTGCTCCAGCAGGCTTCGCCGTCCTGGCCCGGGAACATCGTCTGGAACGTCATCGAGCCCGAATCGTCGATGGCCATGACGAAGGCGGGCTTCGTATTCGTTTGGATATTCAGCGGTGCCTGCGCAAGCACGCCTTTACCCTGCACGGCATTCGCTGTGTGGGCCAAGTAACCAAGCCCACCTAGCAGGGCGAGAGCGGCAGCAACGGAAATGACGGATTTGTTCAGGAGAGCCATGACAGGCGCCTCAGGGTCGGTAAATTGTATCGACGGCGGCGTCAGCACCGGCACCGTCGGGGGAGTCTGGGTCTGTAGCGTAGGTGGTCACCTGGTAGACAGGCGATGGGTCTTCGTCTACCGCTCGCGTGCCTTCCGACAAGCTGCTATTACCCATGATGCACTCACCAATGGCCCTGACGTTGACACGGTCCTCGAGTGGCGCGTTGAGCGACTGCGTGCGCGCCCAACCTGCTGCATCGAAGCCGTCGTCACAGAGGGGATTAATGTCTACCTCGCCGCACGTCGCAGCCGTCCGGTTCACTTCGGATTCAACGAAGCACTCCACTTCACGCGCGCGCCTTTCGGCATTCTGGAATGCTAGATTCACGCTTCGATAATTGAACGCCATCCGCTCCTGCATTCCGGTCACCTGCATACCCACGATTCCGATCATCGCAAGCAAGATCAGCATGATCAGCGCCACGTAGAGAACGGCACCCCTTTGGTTCACACGACCCAAAGGCCTTCTCGAACGAGATGATCTAACGGACGCGCGCATTTCAGTAATCCTCATTGCCCGTACAACCTGTTCCTAATAGCAACCGTCGATTCGTAGGTCGTGCGATATCGACCATCATCTGGCGCATTTACCTCCACGCCCAAGGCGAACGGACCGGCCGCTACAGCCCCCGGAGCCGTAGCTGGATTGACGCTACTTGCAACCACTGCCATCTGAACGAGCCCGACCCTGCGCCACGCCTCTTCACCCGCTACGCCCGCGGCACTGCCAATCGTTGCGGCGGTTACTTGGTTGGCAATAAAGCCTGTGAAGTCTGAAACATCGACAGACTGATCCTGTCCGTACAAGAGTTGAAGGCTTTCAATACCCTCGACCAGCTCTTCCGCCTGTGCAGCCCCCGCCGCATTCCATCGCGCGCGCCAGAGTGCAGGTCTCCCACTAGCGCCATTGGCAACGTAATACGCGATGGCTTCTGCTCGATAGAGTGAGACGTTTCCCGACGTGTAACGGTCGATTGCAACGTTGGCTGTTGCAGTCCCCATAGCCTCGTTACCCACCCCTGGAAATACGTCCACGTAGGTGCAGTCCGCCATTCCAAACAACGTTGGGTTGGCCACGCCCTCCTCTTTCAAGTTCTGCCAGTCGTCCAGTTCGACTCTTAGAGTCGTATTAGCGCCTCCCGTGGCGATGTTAGTAATAGGCGCTCCGCTACTGCGAAGAAATCGCAGCATGACAATGTCGCTGCCCGCCCGAGGACCCAAAGCAGCCAAATGTGCTGGCAACCCTGGTGTCCACCCGCTGGTCGGCGTCCCCACATTCAGTGTCTGACCAGGCGCAGTGCCATTTGCTTCAAAGCCTTGAATGGACCGGCTGAAATCCAGTGGCGCTCCAACTCCGGCAGCGGTGTGGACGCTGAAATGCCCGGTTTTCAATTTATGGGCCTGGTCGTTCACGCACCCAAAATGGCCCACCATACGAAGATCACGCTGCAGATAGTCCATAGCGAAGCGGCCGTTTTCCTGGACACGCGCCAAACCTTCGGACATCTGGTAAGCCGCGCGCGAAGCGGCGAACACTTCCACCAGTCCCAAGGTCAGGATGGTGCTGATTAACAACGCGACCATCAATTCGATCAGCGAAAGGCCGGCCATGCGGTGTGGCGTTACGGGCGTCACAGGCGGCTCCTCACTTGGAAGTTGGGTCCTTCCCCGTCGCTCCATCGCTCCTCACCCCAATTGATACGAACCATCACATTCGCATTGTCGACGGTCACTTCCGCCTCTGATTCCATACCGAGATGATTGACCACCTGACACTGCCAACGCCGAATATTGTCCGAGACATTCATCACCCCTACTGGCCTGTCATTCGCACTGCAACCGGTAACACTGCCGGCGTTGAACGAGGCATCTTCGTACTGTCCTGCTACCACCCGATTGGCACGCATCTGGTCGAGCAGATCGTACGCAAGGTTCGTCGCTTGCGTGCGCTGGTTGGCACCTTGCGCAAACCTCAGGCTCATCGTCTGCAGCAGGGCGAAACCAAGAAGCCCGAACGCCATGACGAGAATTGCGACCAGCACCTCAATGAGGCTGAACCCGGACTGCTGACGACCCGTAGGCGGGTGGCGATGGACACGCGTACCGATCACGAGCATGCCTCCTTCGAAACGTTGACCTGACCCGTAGGGTTCACATTGACGCGCCGGACAAGCTCCTGCTCTGCTGGGCACGACTCGGAACGAAGCCCGATCTGCTGCGCACCTCCCAAGGCAGGGTCAAGGCGACCTCGTGCATCGAATCGAAGGACGCCAGCGTTGGGCGCGGTCACCCGCAACCGGTCATCCACCCGGGTGAAGCGAAGCGTGGTTTCATTCGCGTCGAGGTCTCCCCCGCCATCAAGGTCCGACCAGACCAGCCAGCCCTGGTTCCAGCTGCCACCACACGCTGTCCCGTCCTGGCTGGGGCATACGCCCGCGCCTCGGGTGTTGCGGATAGCCTCGGTGCGCGCCAGTGACAGCGTAGCCAGCAGTTCGTTGGTCGTGGTTGCCAGACGGTTCGAGCGGAGGGAGCCCTGGAAACTGGGCAGGCCCAGCGCGAGGAGAATTGCGAGCACGGCGATCGTGACCAGCAACTCGATCAACGTGAAGCCCCTGACGTGTGCCTGCCGCATCGGATGTCCACTCCCCGGAAACGCCCACAAGTTACCCGCGCGCCGAGCCGAATGCGAACCAAAAGGGACAGGCGGTCGAAATCGGGGGGTGGACGTCGGGAGGCGGTCGTGTGCAGTGGGGCGGAAGAGCCCCAATCCGGCACACTGCCCCCCAACACCGTGAGACTAGCGACCTCCATGCCTACCCCATTCATACGACGCGACAACCCCTTGGAGGCGCTTTGGAGTGTCCGCGCCATTCTTTGGGTACTGGGCGCGGGCGTGGGCGTGTCGCTGGTCGTGACGCTCGCCTCGCCCACCGATGCCAGCCGCTGGGCCCTGTTGTGGCGAATCAGCGTAGTCGTGGAATGGATTCTCCTCACCACGCTGGCGATGATGTACGGCCTGAATCGGCTGCTTGCCCGTCTCCGCGCCCAACGCGTTGCCTACATAGCGCTCGCGCTGCTGCTTGCGAACACGTGGGCAGCAGTCTCGATCTTGTGGTTGATTTTCCGACCAGTTGCCGCGACCCAGGTCCCGACCTGGCACGACGTGTCGTTACGCGCATCCGGCATCGCGCTGGCGGTGGGACTGTTGGGTCTGGCAGCCTTCCAGAATCACAGGCGCGCCAGGCAACTGGCCATCCGCGCGAAGCAAGCCGAGTTGGAAGCCCTGCAAGCACGCATCCGGCCCCATTTCCTTTTCAACACGCTTAATACGGGGGTCGCACTGGTACACCAACGGCCCGAGGAGGCCGAGCGACTGCTGGTTGACCTCGCGGACCTTTTCAGAGCGGCGCTGGCAGGACCTCGGGACATTCCACTGGCCGATGAACTCGCTTTGGCCCGCCGCTACTTGGAGATCGAGTCGCTACGGTTCGCCGAGCGCCTACAGGTGCTGTGGCAATTGCCCGATCAACTACCCACCGTGAACGTCCCGGCATTGTCGATCCAGCCCCTTGTCGAGAACGCGATCCGACATGGAATCGAGCGCATGCCGGGAGGCGGTGCGGTGGAAATCACAGTCGAAGTGCTGCGCGACGCGGTATTGATCCAGGTGGCTAATCCCCTGCCAAGCACCGCCACTGCCGCACCCGGTGCGGGTGGCCATCGGGTTGGGCTCAGTTCCTCGCAGGCGCGCATCGAAGCACTGACCGGCGGACGCGGACACTTGCAGGCTGGCATGGAGAATGGACGCTACGTGGCCTCTGTACGCGTACCACTCCCAGCGACGGACTGACGCGGGACGGCAGACACATGTCGGCGGCGCCCCTTCAGTAGAAGCCGCGTCGGCTCAGGCCACCACGCGGTAGCACGGCTTGTATTCCCCCGCGATCTTCATCCGGCGCTGTTCGACAAAGGCCCTCAGCAGCGCGTCGAGCGACTGCATCATGTCGGTGTCGCCGTGGATCTCGAAAGGACCATGCGCCTCGATCCGCCGCATCCCGTCTTCCTTGACGTTGCCGGCCACGATGCCGGAGAACGCGCGTCTCAGGTCGGCAGCCAGCTCATGCGGCTTGCGGCCGTGGTGCAGGTCGAGGGCGGTCATCGCCTCGTGGCTGGGCACGAACGGCTGTTGGAACGCCAGCGGGATGTCGATCGACCAGTTGAAGAAGAACGAGTCGCGCTGCGCCAGACGATGCTCGCGCACCTTCCGGATGCCCGCCGCCATCCGGCGGGCCACGGTCGGCGGGTCGCCGATGATGATTTCGTAACGCGATGTGGCCGCCTCGCCCAGCGTCAGGCGGAGGAACTTGTCGATCTGCTCGAAATACGGCGCCGATGCGGTGGGCCCCGTCAGGATCAGCGGGAACGGTATGCCGGCATTTTCCTCTCGCAGCAGGATGCCCAGCAGGTAGAGGATCTCCTCGGCGGTACCCACGCCACCCGGGAACACGATGATGCCGTGGCCGATGCGGACGAAGGCCTCCAGGCGCTTCTCGATGTCCGGCATGATCACCAGATGGTTGACGATCGGGTTGGGCGACTCCGCGGCGATGATGCCCGGCTCGGTCACGCCCACGTAGCGGCCGCGGCGGACGCGCTGCTTCGCATGGGCGATGGTCGCGCCCTTCATGGGGCCCTTCATGGCTCCCGGACCGCACCCGGTGCAGATGTCCAGCGCGCGCAGGCCCAGCTGGTAGCCCACTTCCTTGGTGTACATGTACTCGTCGCGGTTGATCGAGTGCCCGCCCCAGCACACCACCAGATTGGGATCGGCCGGCTGCAGCACGCGCGCGTTCCGCAGCAGGTCGAAGACCGCATCGGTGATGCCCGCGCTGGTCGACAGGTTGCGCCCACCGGCCGGCCCGTCCAGCTCGATCGCGGTGTAGGCCAGGTCGCGCACCACCGCGAACAGGAGCTCAGCGACGCCGCGGATGATTTCGCCATCCACGAAGGCCATGCCGGGCGCGTTGCTCAGGTCGATGCGAAGGCCGCGGTCCTGCTGTTCGACCTGGATGTCGAAGTCCGGGTACAGCTCCTGCGCGGCGCGCGGGTCGTCGGACGTGCTGCCGCTGGTCAGCACGGCCAGTGCACAGCGGCGCAGCAAATCGTGCATGCCCGTGGACACGTCCCGCAGCCGGGCGACCTCGTCGCGTGACAGAACATCCAGCCCCCCGCGCGGGTAGATCCGGGCGTTGACGGTGGGCAGGCGGGTGGCAATGGCGGGTGCTGACATGCGTCGTTCTCGTTTTTTCTGTCGTTTTCGTGGCGGTGACTCTAACCAGCGTCGTCCACAAAAGAAAACGGCCGGGGTTTCCCCCGGCCGCTTGCCTGCCCACAGGGCGCAGGTGGATCAGAACTTGTACTTGAAGCTGGCCATCACCGACCAGCGGGACACGCCGGTGTTGCCCTTGTCGTTGTTGTTCTCCTGGATCTGCGGGTTGTCCGTCGAGCCGGAGAAGTTGTAGACGTACTTGCCGGTTTCAGGATCGATACCGGCGTAGTTCGCCACGCGGCGGGTCGAGAAGAAGCCGTAGTCGTCGATCAGGCCCCAGTCCTCGTTGAGCAGGTTGCCGACATTCATGATGTCCAACGCCAGCTCCGCCTTGTGGTCGGGCACGAAGCCCGGAAGCTCCTGGCTGATGCGGACGTCGAAGTTGTTCACCCAGCCGGCGCGGAAGCCGTTGGCCGGGGCCACCTGACCGCGGTATGCCTGCAGTTCGGGATTCTCATCCAGCCACGCGAAGAACGCCTGCTCCATCGCCGCACCACCGGTCCACAGCACGTCGCCGGGGGCGGCGGGCACGTAGAACAGGTCGTTGGTGTTGGCCCCGTCGCCGTTGATGTCGTTGTAGTAGATGTAGCTGAACGGACGGCCGGAGCGGCCTTCGTAGAAGAACGACACGCGGGTGGTGTTGTCACCGAAGAAATCGCGCTGCCAGGTCGCCGTGCCCGTGACGCGGTCGCGGATCGCATAGCGCGAGTTGTAGGCGACCGGATCATTGGCGTTGAACGACAGCGTGCTGCCCCAGTTGGAGGTGTTCTGCGAGCTGGTCAGCGGGCTGACCTCCTCGGCACTGGTGTGGGTGTAAAACAGCGACCAGCCGAAGGTCTCGACCAGCGACTTGTCCAGGCCCACGGTCAGCTGGCGGCTCGCACCCTTGTTGGTGTTGCGGATCAGGATGACGTCGCCGATGTCCGACGGGCGGTTGGCCTTGACGCCGGCACCGTTGGTGCCATTGCTCATGCCGAAGCGACCGGAGTTGGCCGGATCCAGGCCTGCCGCGTTCCAGTAGATCGCGCGACCGTCGGGGCCGTAGGTGGTCGGGCTCATCACGTCGAGGCGGTCCATGTACAGGCCGTCGTTGACGCTGGTGAGCAGCAGCTCGGCGGACGCGACGATGCCGTACCACGGCAGTTCGTGATCAAGCGCCAGGTTGGCCTTCCACACGGACGGCAGCCGCAGGCCCGGCTCGACGATGTCGACGTTGTTGCGGCCCGCGCCACCCGTGGCCGGAATGGACGGCGGCACGCTCGGATCGAAGGCTGGAGTCTCGTCGCCACTCAGGTCGTACTCGACGTAGTTCAGGCCGGTGTTCTGGTAGGCGCCCGCTAGCCACACGTTCGGTGCAGCGCCACCAAACAGGCCGACGCCGCCGCGCAGCTGTGTCGGACGCTCGCTGTCGAAGGTGTAGTTGAAGCCCAAGCGCGGCTGCCACAGGCCGTCATCCACCGTATTCGTGTTGTCGTACCCGTAGAGCTCCTCGATGCGCGGGTTGTACAGGCGCTGGTCGCTGAAGCTCGGCAGGTCATAACGCACGCCGGCCATCAGGGTCAGGTTGTAGTTGACCGCCCAGCTGTCCTGCAGGAAGAAGCCGGTGTTCTTCAGGGTGTACTCGGCCGGGATGTCAGAGTAGCTGCCACCCGGACGCGGGGCGCGCAGCTGGTAGCTGGACGCATTGCCGTCGCGGAAGTCATCCAGCGAGTCGAACACGTACACGCCGTTGAGGTTGCGACCGTAGAAATTCAGGATGTCGTTTTCGCTGTAATCCAGGCCGGCCTTGATGGTGTGGTCGCCCACGTACCAGGTACCCGCGCCAAAGGCTGTCAGCTCCTTGGACTCCACGATGTTCACGTGGGTGTTCTGCTCCGTGCCGAGGTACACCGAGGCGTTGTTGGCCCCGAAGCCACGGATCTGGATCTGCGGCAGGTTCGAGAACGGCGCGCGCAGGGCCGAGTAATCCTTGTAGTTCAGCTTGAACTCGGTCGAGAAGCTGTCGGTCCAGTCGCTGAAGAGTTCACCGGTGATGCTTTCGTACGTCTTGGGCTGGGCGTACCAGAAGCTGCTCAGCGCGACGCTGTCCTGGTCGATCTGCGGGAAGCGCAGCACGCTCTGCTCGGTCTTGCTGTAACGCAGGGCCGCACGCTGTGCTTCGGTGATGTTCCAATCGAGCTTGAATGCGTATTCCTCGATCTCGGTCTTGCTGTTTTCCGGCAGGTTCAGCGTACCGGCTTCGATCCCGTATTCGGCGGCCGCATCACGCACCTGGTCGATGACCGGATCGCCGGAGGAGAACGGGGTGCTGGACAGGCTGGTGCCGGGCGCGTTGCGCGTGAACTTCTCGTAGTTGGCGAAGAAGAACAGGCGGTCGCGCAGCAGCGGGCCGCCGAACGTCATGCCGTAGGTCTCTTCGCTGTCGAAACCGGCGAACTCGACGCCACGCAGGTCCTTGCGGACCCAGTCGCCATCGCGGTAGGCGGCATACACGGTGCCGTCGAACTCGTTGGTGCCCGACTTGGTCACCGCATTGACCACCGCGCCGGTGCCACCGGAGATCGTGGTGTCGTAGTTGGCCAGGTCGATGTTGATTTCCTCGATGGCATCCATCGAGACCGGCTGGCGCTCGGTCGGCAGGTTGTTGGACTCCAGGCCGAACGGGTCGGCGGCGCTGACGCCGTCGATGCGGATCGCGTTGTACCGGGTGTTCTGGCCGCCGGCCGAGATGGCGCCGTCGGACTTGCTGACCTGCGAGATGCGCGGGTCGAGGCGGATGTAGTCCTGGATGTTGCGGTTGGCCGACGGCAGGGCCTCGATGGCCTCGCGCGTGACGTTGCTGCCGGTGCCCATCTTGTTGGCACTGAAGACTTCCGAACCCATGGCCGCGATGGCCTGCACCGAGTCCAGCGTGGTCACGTCGCCCGCGAGGTCGGCGTTGACGGTGTTGACCTGGTTAAGGTTCAGGAACACGCCTTCCTGGGTTTCGGTACCGGCGCCGGCCTTGTTCACGGTGATGGTGTACGGACCGCCGACACGCAGGCCACGCGCGTTGTAGCGGCCATCGTCGCCGGTGACCGCGCGGCTGACCGTGCCGGACTCGACGTGGACGATGGTGACTTCGGCACCGGCCACGGGCTGGCCGTCGGCGCCGACGACACGGCCGCCGACACCGGCGGAGGTGCTCTGCGCGAATGCGGGCGCGGTGGCAAGGGCGGCGAGCAAGCCAAGCGTGAGCCGGGACAGCCGGACGCGGTTCGGATGGGTCATTACAGTGGCCTCGGTGACGTGATGACGGCCGAACCTGGACGCGCTCGTGGCGATCCCTGTTCGACCGGGAAGAAAACTTCAGGTAGGTGGTGGGTACAGCCCCCACCCTGGCGCGGTTCCATCCCCGCCGGGGTTAACGGCAGTTTAACATGCTAGGCGGGCCGCGTTACAGCCCGATGACAACCGTCATGGTATGGGGCCGACCGCCCACCCCCGGCCCCGGCCTCGATCAAGGGGCGGCAATCTGCAGGTACGTGCCCAGCCCGTCCAGGAACATCTGCACCGAAATGGCCACCAGCAGCATGCCCATCAGCCGCTCGACGGCCGTCAGCACGCGACGCCCCAGCAGCCGGTAGAGCAGCGGCGCGGCGAACAGGATCGCCGCGGTCACGAACCAGGCGATCAGCAGCGCGATGCTCCAGTCGACCAGACGGGTCGGATCCTCGCTGCCCATCAGCATTACTGCCGCCATGCCGGACGGGCCGGCGACCAGCGGAATGGCCATCGGAACGATGAAGGGCTCGCCGTCCGGCAATTCGCCCATCAGGCCTTCCGGTGGCGGGAAGATCATGCGGATACCGATCAGGAACAGCACGATGCCGCCGGCGATCGACACCGACTCCTGGCGCAGGTGCATCACTTCAAGCGCGTACTTGCCGCCCCACAGGAACAGCATCAGCACGCCGAGCGCGATGAGCAGCTCGCGCGCGAGCACGATCCGCTGCCGCTCGGGTGGCAGGTTGCGCAGCAGGCTGAGGAATACCGGGACGTTGCCCAGCGGGTCCAGGATGATGAAAAGCAGCAGCGCGGCGGAAATGATGTCGGTCACAGGGCCGGGCTCCAGATCTGGCCGCGATGGGCGGCGCCGTCGCTGGCCATCAGCGTGACGCAGGCGGCAGCGTAGTCGGAGGCCTCACGGGCACGCGCATCGTTCTCGTCGACATAGGCGCGCGAGCGCAGGGTGGTGCGCATCGGGCCAGGTTCAAGGCCGGACACGCGGACCGGACCGTTCTGGAGCTCAGCGTGGAGCATCCGCACGAGCGCCTCGACGCCATGCTGCGCGATCCCGTAGCCACCCCAGTACGCCGAACCCACGCGATCGGTGTCGTCCACCACGAAGACGACCGATGCATCCGTCGCCTTCGACAGCAGCGGCAGGCAGGCCTGCGTGAGCCACCATCGGGCGGTCAGGTTGACGTGGATTGCCCGTGCGAACGCCGCGGGATCGGTCTGCGTCAGGGGCGTCAGGCCCGGGAATTCCGCGGCGCAGTGCAGCACCCCGTCCAGGCGACCGAATTCGGTCGCCAACGTCCCGGCAAGCGCCGCGTAGTCGTCCGGCGAAGCCCCTTCCATGTCCAGCGGATAGAGGGCCGGCTCCGGCCCTGCGGCCGCTACCGTGTCGTAGAGGCGGTTCAACTTGGGCACCTTGCGGCCCAACAGCACCGTCGTGGCGCCGGCCCGGGCACAGGCGACCGACGCAGCGGCACCCAGCCCGCCGTACGCGCCGGCGATGAGCACGACACGACCTTCAAGCGGCCGTCCGCTGACGGCCGGTGCATGCGTCGCCGCCATCAGTGGCCCTGAATTTCGCTGACCATGCGGGCCAGCTCGCCCGATTCGAACAATTCCATCGTGATGTCGCATCCGCCGATCAACTCACCGTTGATGAAGAGCTGCGGGAACGTCGGCCAATTGGAAAAGCGCGGGAGGTTTGCGCGGATCTCCGGTTCCTCGAGCACGTTGACGGTATGCAACTGGGAGGCGCCCGCCTCGCGCAGCGCCTGGACGGCGCGGCTGGAAAAGCCGCACATCGGGAACTGCGCCGTGCCCTTCATGAAAAGCACCACCGGATGGCTGTCGACCTCGGCCTGGATCCGTTCGAGCACGGACATCGGGAACACTCCTGCAATGGCCCGTTGCGCGGCATTGACGGCGCGGCAACGAGGCGACGGATTAGAATGCGCCATTGTAATCCTTCGCACCGCCCGCGTTGCCGGGTCCACCCGGCGACCTGCGGCGCGCCCCCCGCCAGCTTCCGTCCGCGCAAGCGTCCGATCCCCAAGGAGCCCGCCACATGGCCATCGAACTGCCCCCCCTGCCCTACGAGCGCAACGCGCTTGAGCCCCATATCTCCGCCGAAACGCTGGAATACCACTACGGCAAGCACCACAAGACGTACGTCGACAACCTCAACAAGATGATCGAGGGCACCGAGTTCGCCGAAATGCCGCTGGAGGAGATCGTCCGCAAGTCGCAGGGCGGCATGTTCAACAACGCCGCGCAGGTCTGGAACCACACGTTCTACTGGAACTGCCTGTCGCCCAACGGCGGCGGCGAGCCGACCGGCAAGGTGGCCGAGGCGATCAACAAGGCATTCGGCGACTTCGCCTCGTTCAAGGACGAGTTCACCAAACTGTCGGTCGGCACCTTCGGCTCCGGCTGGGGCTGGCTGGTGCAGCGTCCGGACGGCGCGCTGGCGCTGGTCAGCACGTCCAACGCCAACACGCCGTTGACCGGCGAGGACACCGCGCTGCTGACCTGCGACGTGTGGGAGCACGCCTACTACATCGACTACCGCAACGCGCGCCCGAAGTACCTGGAGGCGTTCTGGAACCTGGTCAACTGGGATTTCGTCGCCGCCAACATGAAGTAAGGCGGCGGTACGCACTGCATGACCAACGAACGGCCGGGCTATCCCGGCCGTTTCCGTTTCAGCGGACGGGGTCCGTCCACGACGCAGGGCTCACTGGCCGCGGTCACGCAGTCGCTCGACCACCGGGGCCACCTGCGCCTGGCGTCCCAGCGCCGTACCGACACGCACCAGTGCATCGGCCAGTTCGCCGGTGGAGTCGGACCGCAGTGTCGCGTGCCCGACCTTGCGCCCGGCCCGCGGCGACTTGCCGTAGTCGTGCCAATGGCCTCCCGATTCGGCCAACACCGCGCCGGCGTCGGGCATTTCGCCGATCCAGTTGAGCATGCAGGTGTGGCCCAGATTACGGGTGTCGCCCAGGGGCAGGCCCAGCACGGCCCGCAGGTGGTTCTGGAACTGGCTGGCCTCCGCGCCCTCGATCGACCAGTGGCCGGAGTTGTGCACACGGGGCGCGAGCTCGTTGGCCAGCAGCTCGCCATCGCGACAGAACAGCTCCAGTGCGAACACGCCGACATAGTCGAGCGCTTCGGCGAGCCGCCTGGCATGCCGGAATGCGGAGGCCTGCAGGTCGGCCTCGACACTTGCCGGCGCGAGGCTCGCCGACAGAACGCCATCGACGTGCCAGTTCTCGGTCAGCGACCACGGACGGAACTCGCCGTCTCGCCCGCGTACCGCCACCACCGACAGCTCACGCTCGAACGCAACGAAGCCCTCGAGAATCAAGCCGACCTTCGGTGCCTGTGCGCCCAACGCGTCCCAGGCGGCGCCGATGTCGGCGTCGCTGCGCAACCGGAACTGCCCTTTGCCGTCGTAGCCCAGTCGCCGCGTCTTGAGGATGCACGGCGTACCGATCGTGGCGACAGCCTGCTCCAGGCCCTCACGGGAGTCGACTGCCGCAAACGGCGGCACCGGGATCCCGAGGTCGCAGAACAGGGTCTTCTCCGCCAACCGGTCCTGCGCCACGGCCAGCGCGCGCGGGCTCGGGAACACCGGCACGCGCTCGGCCAGCCACTGCGCGGACTCGGCCGGCACGTTCTCGAAATCGAACGTGACCACGTCCACTTTCGACGCGAATTCGGCCAGCGCGGATTCGTCGCGCCAATCACCCACGATGAGCGGCGCGAACTGCCCGGCGCAGGCGTCGGCCACCGTATCCATCACCAGGAAGCGCAGGCCGAGGGGCGCGGCCGAGAGCGCCATCATGCGTGCCAATTGGCCGCCACCCAGGATCCCGACCGTCGTCATCGCCCTGTCCTTCTGCATGCTGCTCAACGCCGCGGGTCGTCGTTGTCGGCGACGTCCCGGGTCTGCTTTTCACGGAACGCGACCAGCGCGGCCGCGACATCGGGCGCCGAGGGCGCGAGCATCGCCGCTG
This sequence comes from uncultured Lysobacterales bacterium, assembly GCA_946886865.1. Next base: position 16,190 of record CAMPJI010000024.1, read on the forward strand.
CAAACAGCGCGGCATTGGCGGCGCCCGCAGTGCCGATGGCGAACGTCGCGACGGGGATGCCCGCAGGCATCTGCACGATCGACAGCAGCGAGTCCATGCCATTGAGCGCCTTGGACTGCACCGGCACACCCAGCACCGGCACGGCGGTCTTCGCCGCGAGCATGCCGGGCAGATGGGCCGCGCCCCCAGCGCCGGCGATGATCGCGCGCAAGCCACGTCCGCCGGCCGTCGCCGCGTAGTCGAACAGCACGTCTGGCGTGCGGTGCGCCGACACGACGCGGACTTCATGTGGGACCCCAAGCGCCGCCAGCCGGTCGGCGGCGTGCTGCATCGTGTCCCAGTCCGATCGCGACCCCATCACGATGCCGACGAGCGGCGTGGGCGCTGTGTCTGTCATGGTTCGACCCTGCGGCAAAACGGTATTCTACCGGCCCGCACCGTGTCCGGCAGCGCCTCCCTCCCGCGCCGGCCGGCGATACCGGGCACCTGCCACGGGCCCGGATGCCCCTCCCACGAGGCTTCCATGGATCGCAAGTTGCTCGACCTGCTCGTTTGTCCGACCACCCGCCAGCCCTTGCAGCGGCTGGAGGCCGATGCGCTGGCGTCGCTCAACGCCGCCGCGGCCGCCGGGACACTCCGCAAGGGTGACGGCAGCGTCCAGCCGCCGCCGCTGAGCGATGCCCTGGTCACGCGCGACCGGCGCCTCGCCTACCGGCTGGAGGACGGCATCCCGGTGCTGCTGGCGGAGGAGGCCATCACCACGGTGGGAATCGCCGGCTTCCCGCCGGCATGACAGGGTCCCACGCACCGCCCGATCCCGCGGACGTTGCGCGCGATGTCGCACGCGCGCTCGAGGAGGACCTGGGCAGCGGTGACGTCACCGCCGCACTCCTTCCTGACACCGGAGATACGGCCTACCTGTTGTGCAAGGAAGCGGCCGTGGTGTGCGGCCGACCGTGGTTCGACGCCTGCCACCGCGAACTCGATCCCGAGGTCCGGATCGACTGGCGCGTCGACGAGGGCGACCGCGTCGAGGCCGGCACCGTGCTGGCGACGCTGCAGGGCCGCGCACGTGCGCTGGTGACCGCGGAGCGCGCGTCGCTCAATTTCCTGCAGACATTGATGGCCACCGCCACCGAAACGGCGCGCCATGTCGACGCGATCGCCGGTACCCGCACGCGCATCCTCGACACCCGCAAGACCATCCCGGGTCTGCGCATGGCGCAGAAATACGCAGTGCGTGTGGGCGGTGGGCATAACCACCGGATGGGCCTGTACGACCAGGTGATGCTCAAGGAAAACCACATCCGCGCCGCCGGAAGCCTGCCCGCCGCCATCCGGTCCGCGCGCGCGATGCACCCGGCGCTGCCGCTGATCGTGGAAGTGGAAACCTTGGCCGAACTCGCACAGGCGCTGGACACCGGGTGCGATCGCATCCTGATCGACGACTTCCCGTCCGAACTGCGACAGGACGCGGTCCGGATGGCACGTTCTGCGCCTTATGACGGGTCAATACCGCTGGAAGCCTCCGGCGGAATGGGGCTGGACGACCTGAAGGCCGTGGCCGGGGACGGCGTGGATTTCATCTCGATCGGCGGGCTGACCAAGCACATCCGGGCGATCGACCTGTCACTGAAGCTGGGCCGCCCGCCGGCCTGAAGGCGTCCGGAATCCCGTCGCCGGGACCGCAGCACGGATGTCAGGACGCCATGCCCCACCAGACCAGTCCGGCAATCACCACCATCGCCACCGTCGCCCAGGCTGCAGGCGTGACGTGACGGACGCGCGGGCGCTCCCCGTGCTCCCGGCCGGCATGGCGCGTGCCGCCGATCAGGCGGAAACGCAGGGTATCGAAGGCGATCTCGTCGCCGGCGCCGACGATGCCGCGCGCGACACGGCGGCCGTTGATGAAGCTCCCATTGCTCGAACCCATGTCCTCCAGCAGGAGGCCATCGTCGGTCGGCATCAGACGCGCATGCATCCGGGACAACCCGGAATCCTCGAATGTCAGCGTGCACTCGGGAGCGCGGCCAATGGTCATCGTGCCGTTGATGGCGATGCTGCGACCGAAGGCGCTGCCCCCCACACCGCGAAGCGCGTACTTGGGCATCGCCGGACGCATGCTGGTCGCACCCAGGTCGTCGTTGGCGGGCGGCAGCGTGGCCTCGGCGGCCCCGTGCGGCGCCGGCGCGGGCGCACCGATCCCCGCCAGTCGTGCCACGACGCCCCCCAGGTCGACGCTGTCGCCCGGCCTCAGCGCGATCAGGCCATCCACCTGGCGTCCGTTGACGCTGATGGGGGTGTTCTCCGGGACATCCAGCATCACGCCCTGGGCGGTGACGTGCAGTCGACAATGCTGAGGGTTGACCCCGGGTCGGTCGATGACCACGTTGGCGGCCGGATCGGACCCGACACGGTTGACGCCCAGGCCCAACAACACCTGCGGGTGCTCTCCACCCGGGAATACGAGCTTCATTCTGAAATCCCCCTGTTCAGTGGAGTGTGGCCGAGGATGCTTGCGGCGTCAGCACGGCGGCGTCACATTTAGCCGATGCCGACTCTAGTCCTCGTGATGATCCTCGCCGCCGCGGCGTTCAGCTACTGGAGCAGCGCACGCGCCGCTGCCGAGCGGGCGGAGGTTCTCGGGCGCGAGGCCTGCCGGACCGCGGGCGTCCAGTGGTTGGACCAGACCGTCCACGCCACCGGCCTGCGGTTGCGGCGCCAAGATTCGGGCCGGCTCGGCTGGGAGCGCAGCTTCCGGTTCGACTACTCGCTCGACGGCCTGGACCGGCACGTCGGCCGGATGGTGATGCGGGGCGAGAGACTGGTGTCGTTCTCCGGGCCCGTGTCGCAGGCCCCGGCGCGGCTCAACTGAGCCAGGCACTCCGACCGCCGCTGGATCACTTCACGATACGCAGGTGCCCGCTGCGGCGTGGCGTGGGGGTGCTCGGGTCGTCATCGCCCTCGTCGCTGGAGGCGGGGACTGCGGTCAGTTGGACCGGAGCATCCTCGTGCTCGGCCGGTGCATCCGGATCCTGACCTTCCAGGTCGGCGGGCGGCGTGCCTTCCGCAGCCACATCGTCTGGCAGAGCCATGCCTTGACCCGTCTCCCGGGCGTAGATCGCCAGCACCGCACCCACTGGCACCGATACGGCGTGGCTGACACCCCCGAACCGCGCACTGAAACGGATCAGCTCGTTGTCCATCTCCAGCCGCGAGACCGCGCGCTCGGCGATGTTCAGCACGATCTTGCCTTCCTTCACCGCATGCATCGGGACCTGCACACCGGGCCGGGTCGCATCGACCAGCACGTGGGGGGTCATCCCGTTGTCGGCAATCCACTCGTACAGCGCCCGCAGCAGGTACGGGCGGTGGCTGGTCATCGTCGTCGCGTGTTCGCTCATGCGGGCGAGTTTAGAACACCGCGCCTGCGCATGGCGCTGGATACGGTCGCCAACGAAATGCGGCGCGCCGGGGCGCGCCGCATTCGGGAGACTGGCCAGCCGGCCGGTCAGGCCGGAAGGTCGCGCAGCTTGCGCTCTTCGTCCGTCAGGCTTCGCGTGAACCCGGGATTGCGGAAGATACGGTTGCCGTAGTCCTCGATCGCCTTGCCGTCCTTCGGCAGCGGCACGCCCAGTGCCGGCAGGCGCCAGATGATCGGTGCCATTGCGCAATCGGCCAGGCTCATCTCGGTGTTGAGGAAGAACTTGAACGCCTTGAACAGCGGCACCGACGCGGTGAGGAGCTCCTTCAACCGCTTGCGGCCGGCGTCGGCCTGGGCCTTGTTGCCCAGCTGGATGGCCTGGACCTGCGGCACCCAGTCGTGCTCGAGCCGAAGCATGCCCAGCCGCAGACGCGCACGCGACAGCGGGTCGACCGGCATCAACGGCGGGTGCGGATAGCGTTCGTCGAGATACTCGCTGACGACACTGGCCGCATACAGCACCAGATCGCGCTCGACCAGGGTCGGCACGGAGTGGTACGGGTTCAGGTCGATCAGGTCTTCGGGCGGGTTCTGCGGATCGACCGGGATCAGGTCGTAGGTAACGCCCTTCGCAGCCAGCACCAGGCGGACCCGGTGGCACAGCACGCAGTCGGTTGAGGAAAACAGGGTCAGGGCATTACGCATACGTGGGCTCGCCGCCATCATCGACCTCTCCAGCCACCGGAATCCGCCGGTCGGCAAGACGCCGCCCACCCCGTGTGAGCGGTCGTCGCGGCCTCGATCACGCTGCGGTCCGATGGTGCATGCACCGCCACCCGTGCGGGCGGCGGTCCACCGGGCCTGCCGTCAGTGCTTCACGTCGCGCCAGTACTCGCTCTTGAGCAACCAGGCGAAGAAGGTGAACAGCACCAGGAACAGGATCACCCAGACGCCCATGCTCTGGCGCTTGAGGGCGGCCGGTTCGCCGGCGTACTCGAGGAATGCAGTGATGTCGCGGGCAGCCTGGTCGAAGCTCTCCGCGTCCAACTGGCCGGGGGTCTTCACTTCAAGACCCACGACCGGGCGTTCGTCGCCGGTCGACTCGCCCGCGTCGCCGTAGACAGCGTGCTGCAAACCCTGCAGCTCCCACAGCGGATTGGGCATCGACACGTTCGGGAACAGCTTGTTGTTCCAGCCCAGCGGCTGGTTCTCGTCCAGGTAGAAGGACTTGAGGTAGGTGTAGATCCAGTCCGACCCGCGCACGCGCGAGATCAGGCTGAGATCGGGCGGCATCTTGCCGAACCAGTCCTCGGCATGGTCCGCCGTCAGGCTGACCTGAATCTGCTCACCGAAGTTGGCACCGGTGAAGTTGAGGTTGTTCATCACCTCTTCTTCGGTCAGGTCTAGGTCCTCGGCGATGCGCGAGTACCGGAGATACTTGAGCGAGTGGCAGGCCGAGCAGTAGTTCATGTACAGCTGCGCGCCGCGCTGCAGGGATGCTTGGTCGCTCAGGTCGATACCGGCATGCTCGACATCGCCACCGGCGGCGGCCAATGCACTGGCCGACATCAGCAACCCGGCAGCCATCGCCACCAGCCGGCCGGCCCAGCGGCGCTGGAAGGAAGTAGGCGTCTTGTTAGTCATGCATCGTCACCCGTTCCGGCACCGGCTTGGTCTTGTCGAGCTTGGTCCACAGCGGCATCGTGATGAAGAAAGCGAAGTAGAGGAAGGTCAGCACGCGGCCGACGATGGTTTCGACCGGATCGGTGCCCGGGCCGGCCCCGATCTTGCCCAGCCACACGAAGCACACGACCAGGACGGCAAGCATCACCTTCGTGATCCAGCCGCGGTACCGCACGGACTTGACCTTGGCACGGTCGAGCCAGGGCACCAGGAACAGGATCGCGATCGCGCCGAACATCACCAGCACACCGGCTAGCTTGTCGGGCACCACGCGCAACATGGCGTAGTACGGCGTGTAGTACCACACGGGCTTGATGTGGGCCGGCGTCACCAGGCGGTTGGCCTCGGTGAAGTTGTCGTGCTCCAGGAACCAGCCGCCGAACGCCGGGGCGAAGAAGATGATGAACGCCGCGATGATCAGGAAGAACCCGACGTACATCGTGTCCTTCACCGTGTAGTACGGGTGGAACGGAATGCCGTCGGTCGGCGCCGTCGGGGACCAGCGGTTGCCCTTCGGTCCCTTCTTGATCTCCACGCCATCCGGGTTGTTGGACCCCACTTCGTGCAGCGCGCCCAGGTGCAGCACAACCAGCAGCAGCAGCACCAGCGGCAGCGCGATCACGTGCAGCGCGAAGAAGCGGTTGAGCGTGGCATCGCCGGGCAGGTAATCGCCCATGATCCACTCGACCAGGCCGCCGCCGATCACCGGGATGGCGCCGAACAGCGAGATGATCACCTTGGCGCCCCAGAACGACATCTGGCCCCAAGGCAGCACGTACCCCAGGAACGCCTCGGCCATCAGCACCAGATAGATCAGCATGCCGAGGATCCACACCAGCTCGCGCGGCTTCTTGTACGAGCCGTACATCAGGCCGCGGAACATGTGGATGTACACCACGACGAAGAACAGCGATGCGCCGGTGGAATGCATGTAGCGGATCAGCCAGCCCCACTGCACGTCGCGCATGATGTACTCGACCGAGGCGAAGGCTTCCGCCGCGCTCGGCTTGTAGTGCATCGTCAGGAAGATGCCGGTAACGATCTGGTTGACCAGCACCACCAGCGACAGCACGCCGAAGATGTACCAGATGTTGAAGTTCTTCGGCGCGTAGTACTCGGTCATGTGCTTGCGGTACATCGGCATCAAAGCCGGTGCACGCTCGTTGACCCAGTTCATCACGCCGTCGGCGCTGCGGGTAATGATGTTGGACATGGCTTACGCGGCCCCTTGCGGATCGACGCCGATGACGATGGTGGTGTCGTCGACATAGTGGTGCGGCGGCACGACCAGGTTGGTCGGCGCCGGCACGCCCTGATAGACACGGCCGGCCATGTCGAACTTCGACTTGTGGCAGGGGCAGAAATAGCCACCCTTCCACTGTGCATCGAACGGCTGCGGTGCGATCTGGGCGACCATTTCCGGCGAGCAGCCCAGATGGGTGCACAGACCGACCAGCACCGACACTTCGGGCTTGATCGAGCGCAGCTCGTTGGCCGCGTATTCCGGCTGCTGTTCGGGGTTTTGCGAAGACGGGTCGCTGAGCACGTCATCCAGCGTCGGCAAGGCCTGCAGCACAGCCTGCGAGCGGCGCACGATCCAGATCGGCTGGCCGCGCCACTCCAGGATCAGGCGTTGGCCTTCCTCGAGCGCGCTGATGTCAGCCGTGATCGGCGCACCGGCGAGCTTGGCGCGCTCGCTGGGGTTCCACGACTTGATGAAAGGCACCGCCACGAAACCGGCGCCCACGGCACCGACGACGGCTGTCGTCGCGGTCAGGAACCGACGACGCCCGTGGTTGATGGGCTCGGGATGAGGATCGGTGATCCCTTGGTTGGCCATCCGGCACTCCGCAAATACTGTCTGGATATCGAATCGGGACGCGGCGCCGGCCACTGGCGACGGCTCGCGGCTCAAAGACGGCGAAGTGTAACGGAACGGTGAACAGCAGGACAATCCGCCGGGCGTCCGAAACGAGCCGGAAGCCGGGGATCAGCGCGCGACGACGGTGCCGCGGTACCGGTCGGCCAGGATCGCCACGCGCTCGACGTAGCGCTGGGTCTCGTTGAACGGCGGCACGCCCTTGTACTTGTCGACGTTGCCCTCGCCGGCGTTGTAGCCGGCCGAGGCAAGGGTCAGGTTGCCGTTGAAGCGCTTGAGCAGCCACGCCAGGTACTTCACCCCGCCCCGGATGTTCTGCCTGGGCTCGAAAGCGTTGGTGACACCGAAGCGCTCGGCCGTGGCGGGCATCAGCTGCATCAGCCCCTGCGCACCCACCCGCGACAGCGCGTTGGGGTTGAACGCCGACTCGGCGTGGATGATCGCACGCACCACCGCCTCGTCGACGCCGTATTCGCGCGCCGCGGCGGAGATCTCATCCTGGTAGGCCGCGGTGTTGAGCCGGACGTTGTGGAAATTGACCCCCGGCTTGGCCGCACAGGCGTAGCAGGTCTCGAAGAAGCTGTACTGGATCGTTCGCACCGGGCTGGCGCTGGCGACGCCCTTGGGCCGCGTGCTGGTGTAATGCCGCACGCCGTCCTTGATGTACGAGTACACCTGACCCTGCACCAGGCGGGAGCGCGACTGGCCGGCGGCCACCGGCGTGGTCGGCGCGGCGTTGGTCATGCTGGGCGATTGCGCGGGAGTCGCACCGGACGCGGGCGATCCCGCCACGTTGCTGGCCGGGGTCGCGCTGCCGACCGAGGCGCTGGGGGGCGGTGAATAGGCGACCGCCTTGTACTGGCTGACCGCCGAGCAACTGGCGCCCTTGATGCGCTTGCTGACGTAGCTGCGCGTCCCGTCGGGCGCTTCGCAACGGTAAATGGTGCCCGCGCCCGCCGCTCCGGCGGCCAGCAGACAGGCGATCCCCAGCAGCGTAATGCCCCCCCTCATGGCGCGAGTGTCTCCTGTCCGTCCGGCGTTGCCAAGTGGTTGATTCACAAAACGCGATGGCGGGGGCGGCCACGGCCGCTAGACTGTGCGGCCACCCGCTTCTCCGGCCCGGATTCAACACCGCGCCCCGGATCACGCCATGACCGACACCCCGCCCGCCGCTGCGCCCCGCGGCAAGCTGTTCATCGAAACCCACGGCTGCCAGATGAACGAGTACGACTCGGCCAAGATGGCCGACGTGCTGGCCGCAAGCGAGGGGCTGGAACTGACCACGATCGTCGAAGAAGCCGACGTGATCCTGGTCAATACCTGCTCGATCCGCGAAAAAGCCCAGGAAAAGGTGTTCAGCCAGCTGGGCCGCTGGAAGGCGCTGAAACAGGGCGGAAAGCCCGTGCTTATCGGCGTGGGTGGCTGCGTGGCCAGCCAGGAAGGCGAGGCGATCGTGAAGCGCGCGCCGTTCGTGGACCTCGTGTTCGGGCCGCAGACGCTGCACCGGCTGCCCGAGCTGATCGCAGCCAAGCGTGCGACGGGACGCCCGCAGGTCGATATCAGCTTCCCGGAAATCGAAAAGTTCGACCGCCTGCCCGAGCCGCGCGCCGATGGCCCGAGCGCGTTCGTGTCGATCATGGAAGGCTGCAGCAAGTACTGCAGCTTCTGCGTGGTGCCCTATACCCGCGGCGAGGAGGTCAGCCGGCCGTTCGACGATGTGCTGGTCGAATGCGCGCAACTCGCCGCGCAGGGCGTGCGCGAGATCAACCTGCTCGGGCAGAATGTCAACGCCTACCGCGGGCCCATGCTCGACGAGGCGGGCGCGGACGCGGGCGTGGCCGACCTCGGGCTCCTGATCCGCACCATCGCCCAGATCGACGGCATCGACCGCATCCGCTTCACCACCTCGCACCCGCTGGAGTTTTCCGACTCGCTCGTGGAGGCCTACCGCGACGTGCCGGAGCTGGCCAACTACCTGCACCTGCCGGTGCAGTCGGGCAGCGACCGCGTGCTGAGCGCGATGAAGCGCGGCTACACGGCGCTGGAGTTCAAGCAGAAGGTCCGCAAGCTGCGCGCCGTGCGGCCGGACATCTCGATCAGCTCGGACTTCATCGTCGGGTTCCCCGGCGAAAGCGATGCCGATTTCGAGAAGACGATGAGACTGATCGAGGATGTCGGCTTCGACCAGTCGTTCTCCTTCATCTACTCGCGCCGTCCCGGCACGCCGGCCGCCGACCTCGAGGACAGCGTGTCCAGCGAGGAGAAGCACGCGCGGCTCTCGCGCCTGCAGGCCACCATCAACGACAACGCGCGCCGCATCAGCGAGTCGATGGTCGGCAGCACGCAGCGGGTGCTGGTGGAAGGCCCGTCGAAGAAGAACCCCAATGAGTTGACCGGCAAGACCGAGAACATGCGCTCGGTGAACTTCCCGGCGCCGCCGCGCCTGGTCGGGCAATTCGTGGACGTGGTGATCACCGAGGCGATGAGCAATTCGTTGCGTGGGCGCGTGGCCACTGCCGACGGCCTGGCGGCCTGATCCCGGCATGTCGCCCGCCCCGTCCAGCGCGCGTGGACTGCTGTCGCGGGCGGCGCTCGGGCTGTGGCTGCTGGCGGTCGGCCTGCTGGGGCTGCTCAGGGCCGCGGGCAAAGTGGCCGGCGATCCGAGGTGGGTGCAGGACCCGGTAACGCTCGCCTGGATTTTCGGGTCAGTGGCCGTGCTCGCCTGGGGCGCCGTTGCCACCGCGCGTGCGCTGCGACGGCGACGCGTCGGACGCCGCTGACGTCCCGGACCCGACGATCCCGCGAGGCTGCGGCGCCCTACTCGGCCCCGCGCCGGTAGACCGCCTGACCATCGACGTAGGTCGCCTGCACCGTCAGCGACTGCAACGCCTCCACCGGTACCGCAAGCGGGTCATCGGCCAGCAGCACGAAGTCCGCACGCTTGCCCTCGACCAGGCTGCCGACCTCGTCCTCGGCGAATCCCGCATACGCCGCGTCGAGCGTGAAGCCCCGCAGCGCCTCGAACGCCGTCAGCTTCTCGTGCGGCCGCCAGCCGCCTGCCGGCATGCCGTCCGAATCCGTCCGGGCGGCGGCGGCGAACAGCCCCAGGCGCGGGTCGACCGACTCCACCGGGAAATCCGACCCCAGCGCCAGGCGCGTGCCGTGGTCGCGCAAGGTGCGCCAGGCATAGCTGCCGACAATGCGTTCCGGCCCGAGGCGGGCTTCGGCCCACGGCATGTCGCTGGTCGCGTGCGTGGGCTGCATCGAGGCGATCACCTGCTGGCGGGCGAACCGGGCCAGGTCGTCGGGGGCCAGCACCTGCGCATGCTCGATGCGCCAGCGATGGCCAGCGCCGGACGTCCCGCCCCACGCCTTGGCATAGGCATCCAGCACCAGCCGGTTGCCACGGTCGCCGATGGCGTGGGTCGCGACCTGCACGTCGCACGCTTTCGCCCTTTTCAGAACGTCGTCCAGCGCCTGCGGCTGGATCAGCAGCAACCCGCGGTTGCCGGCATCGTCGTGGTAGTCGTCGTGCAGCGCAGCGCCGCGGCTGCCCAGCGCGCCGTCCATGTAGAGCTTGACCGCGCGCATCTGCAATCGGCCGCCATCGTGCTCGTAGAGGCCCGCGCTGCACAGCCAGGCGAGCGCATCGTTGTCGCCATCGGCCATGGCGTGGATGCGCATCGGCATGGCGCCACGGTCGGCCAGCCCGCGGTAGGCCTGCAGTTGCTCCAGCGATACACCGGCGTCATGCACGCCGGTCAGGCCGTGCTCGACCGCGCTGCGCATGCCCAGCGCCAGTGATCGCTCGATGGCGTCCGCATCCATTGCCGGGATGGCGGCCTCGACCAGGTCCATCGCGCTGTCGATGAAAACCCCACTCGGCGCGCCCTGGGCATCGCGCTCGATGCGTCCTCCATCAGGCTGCCAGTCGCCGGTCAGGTCGCGACCTACCCGCCGCAGCGCCGCGGTGTTGGCCCAGCCCGCATGGCCGTCCACGCGGGTCAGCCAGACCGGCCGCTCCGGGAACGCCTCGTCGAGGTCGGCCGCCGTCGGGAAGCGCCCGTCCGGCCAGTCGTTCTGGTCCCAGCCGCGGCCCAGCAACCAGTCCCCGTCGGGCAGATCGCGTGCGTGGGCGCGCAGGCGCTCGATGACCTCCGCGCGGCTGCGGGTCCCATCCAGGCGCGCGCGCATCAGGCTGAGACCGAGGTTGCCGATGTGGCCATGCGCATCGATGAGGCCGGGCACGACGGTCGAGTCCGGCGCCTCCAGGCGGGCCGCCTTCGGGTAGCGTCGATGCAGATCCGCGCTGTCGCCCAGCGCCAGGATCCGTCCCCCGGCGTCGAACGCCATCGCATCGGCGGTGGGCCGCGCGGGGTCCATCGTGTGGATGCGAGCGGCCGTCAGCACGGTGACGTCCTGTGCCTGCAACGGGGCGCACAGCACCGCGCACGCCAGCCATACCGCCACACGCACGCGTCCGATCTTCACCATCGCCCCGCTCCCCGTTGTTGCAGACTGCCCGGACTTTGCGAAAAAGCCCCCGGGGGCGCAAGCTCACCCTCCCCACGCGCGTGTGCAGCCCGGGCGCGCACGCCACGATCGAAGACAGCCCCCCGATGCCTTCACGCACCACGTCCGAATTCACCCTCGACCCGCCCGAGGCCGAGCGCCTCGCCAACCTGTCCGGTCCGTTCGACGGCCACCTGCGCATGATCGAACTGCGCCTGGGCGTGGAAATCGCCAACCGCGGCAACATCTTCCGGATCGTCGGCCCCGAAACCGCCGTCGGCAAGGCCGAGTCCCTGTTGCGCAACCTGTGGAACGACGCCGCCAACGAGACGCTGGGCGAACCCGCCATCCATTTGCGCCTGGCCGAAGCCGAAGCCGACCGCGTCGTGGAGGAGGACATCGAGCCGCAGGAAGTGGCCATCCGCGTCAAGCGCGGCACCATCCGCGGGCGCGGCAGCAACCAGGCCAAGTACCTGCACGCGATCGCGATCAACGACATCAACTTCGGCATCGGCCCGGCCGGCACCGGCAAGACGTTCCTGGCCGTCGCCAGCGCCGTGGAAGCGCTCAATGACGGCCGCGTGCAGCGGTTGATCCTGGTGCGCCCGGCGGTGGAGGCCGGCGAGAAACTCGGCTTCCTGCCCGGCGACCTCACCCAGAAGGTCGACCCCTACCTGCGCCCGCTGTACGACGCCCTGTACGAGATGCTGGGCGTGGAGAAGGTGGTGAAGCTGCTGGAGAAGAACGTCATCGAGATCGCGCCGCTGGCCTACATGCGTGGCCGCACGCTCAACGATGCGTTCGTGATCCTGGACGAGGCGCAGAACACCTCCATCGAACAGATGAAGATGTTCCTGACCCGTATCGGCTTCGGCAGCACCGCGGTGGTCACCGGCGACATGACCCAGATCGACCTGCCCAAGCACCAGAAGTCCGGCCTGAAGGACGCGCTGGAGGTCCTGCGCGGCGTGGACGGGATCAGCTTCACCTTCTTCGAATCCAGCGACGTGGTGCGCCACCCGCTGGTCGCCAAGATCGTCAACGCCTACGACGCGCGAGACGCCAAGGACACCGATTCCGGCCCGGCGCCCTGAGGACCCCTCCATGACCCGAGATGCGCTGCAACTGGATGTCTCCATCAGCTATGGCCTGCCGCGTGCCGGGATCCCGGCCGCGGTGAGCTTCCGGCGCTGGGTCCGGGCTGCGCTCGAGGGGCGGGTGAGACAGGCGGACCTGGCCATCCGCCTCGTGGACAGCAAGGAGGGCCGCTCCTTCAACCGGCATTACCGCGGCAAGGATTACGCGACCAACGTGTTGAGCTTCCCGGCCGAACTGCCCGAAGGCCTGCCCGAAGGCGTGCGCCTGCCCCTGCTGGGCGACCTGGTGATCTGCGCGCCCGTGGTGGCCCGCGAGGCACGCGAACAGGGCAAGCCGCTGGCCGCGCACTACGCGCACCTCACCGTGCACGGCACCCTGCACCTGCTGGGGTGGAACCACGAGGACGACACCGAGGCCGAGTGCATGGAGCGGCTGGAGCGGGAAATCCTGGCGGGCATGGGTATCGACGACCCCTACCGCGTCGACTGAACGCGCCTCGTGCCGGCGCCGGGGGCATGGCCCTCCGGGCGCGCTAAACTGCGGCTCCAGCGGCCCCGCCCCCAGGGCCAGCACACCGACGCAATGTCCGAGGACGACAGTAGTACCCAGCACCCGGAACCCCACGAAAAGCGGCGCTCCTGGATCGACCGGATCAGCTCCGCGCTTTCCGGCGAGCCCACCACGCGCGAGGACCTGGTGGAGATCCTGCGCGACGCGCAGGCCGACGGCCTGATTGCCGCCGATACGCTGACGATGATGGAGGGCGCGATCACCGTGTCCGACCTGACCGTGGGCGACGTCATGATCCCGCGCTCGCAGGTCGTGGCCCTGCCGGCCGAGGCGCCGTTCCTCGAGCTGATGAAGCGCGTGGTCGAGTCCGGCCATTCGCGCTTCCCCGTGCATGGGGACGACAGCGACGACGTGCTCGGCATCCTGCTGGCCAAGGACCTGCTGCGCGGGGTGGTCGAGGACAACGGCCCGGCCGGCATCCATGAGCTGCTGCGTCCCGCGGTGCTGATTCCGGAGTCCAAGCGGCTGGATGTATTGCTGCGCGAGTTCCGCATGTCGCGCAACCACATGGCCATCGTGATCGACGAACACGGCGGTGTCGCCGGGCTGGTGACCATCGAAGACGTGCTGGAGCAGATCGTCGGCGACATCGACGACGAGCACGACGACGCCGAGGACCCCAACGCACTGATCGCCGCGCAGGCCGACGGGCAGTTCGTGGTGGACGCCCTGACGCCGATCGAGGATTTCAACGAGCGCTTTGGCGCGGACTTCGACGACGACGAATACGACACCATCGGCGGCCTGGTGACGGCGGCCATCGGCCACCTCCCCGAGGCCGGGGAGGAGCTGACGCTCGGCCGCTACGTGTTCCGCGTGTCCAGCGCCGACGCGCGGCGCGTGCATGCCTTCC